>NZ_JBICSP010000001.1:0-142861 GCF_043197135.1 Actinoplanes sp. NPDC049265
CGAAGTCGGCGATGAACGCCCGCGAGGTCACAGCGTCGAGCTCGCTGAACAACCCCACCACGGCGGGCAGCACCGTCAGCAGATGCGACCGCAGCTGGTTGGCCACCGCCAGCCGGTGACCGACCAGGTCCTTGCGAGCCCGCACCAACGCGCGCAGGGTCTGCGTGTCCTGCCGGTCCGGGATCAGTGGTGTCAGCCGGCGCCGGTCGGTGCGCACCACGTCCGCGAGAACGAACGCATCGAACCGGTCGTCCTTGTTGCCCGCCGATCCGTACCTGCTACGCAGACTCTTGACCCGCGACGGGGCGATCACGAACACCGGCAGACCCGCCGCGAGCAGCGCGGTCACCAACGGCCCGTCACCACGTTCGATACCGACCCCGGCCACCTCGGCCCCAGCCAGCACCATGATCAGACGGGCGATACCGGCCTTGTCATGGCCGACGGTGACCCGTTCGACGACCTCACCATCGGCGTCGATCAGACACGCGACGTGATTGTTTTCTGCCCAGTCGACACCCGCGAACGCTGGCGCCGGCCCGGCCGTACTTGCGACACTCAAACGCTTGACCTCGCTGTTCAACCCAGCTGGACAAGCATCTGGTGGTCCCGAGGCCATCACTGCCGGACGCTCATTGACGGGCGCTCAACGGCGCAGTAGCCCTGTCGCCAGTCGGGATGCCCCGGACCGCCAGGCCCCGCGAACACTCCCGCAAGCCCTCAAAACAGGGGGCAGCAACGGTGGGCGATGACCCGACGGATCCAGATGCCTCCGGCCCTAACGAGCCGGACAACAACAAGGGTCCACCAATGAGCTGCGGTCTGTACCACCCACCCAGCTACGACAGGACGCTCTTGAAGTTGGTCTAGCTCTTCTCGGCGCGGATCTTGTGGCCGACCGAGGTGAGGCACCTTCCGCTGGGGAGGTCGAACTTCCAGCCGTGGAGCTGGCAGGTCAGCGTGTTGCCGTCGAGGACGCCGAAGCGGGACAGGTCGGCCTTGAGGTGGGGGCAGCGACGCTGGACGTTCCAGTCGCCGATCACGGTGTCCTCGGCGTCGACGGAGCGCTCGTGTTCGTCGTACCAGCCCTCGGCGTACTGCAGGCGCTCCTCGGAGAGGCACTTGAAGAAGCTGTAGACGAACTCGTTGTACTGGCCGATGCGCGCGGCGGAGAAACGGCAGGACAGGAACAGGGAGTTGACCCAGTCGCCCTCGTCGATGTGGATGAGGTGCTCGATCAGGGCGCGGCCGGTGCGGAAACGGTAGCGGACCTTCTCGTCGGCGTACGGGCGGACCTGCTTGCCGGGGAAGTCGACGACGATGGACTCGATGACCTCGCCGGACGTGCCGAACGAGTCGGTCAGGTCGAAGCGGACGGGGCCGCCGACGCCGTTGGCCATGTAGATCGACTCTTCCAGCAGCGGCTCGATGCGCTTCTTGAGCTCGCCCAGGACGTCGATCTCGGGGTGCCGCCAAGAAGCCTTCTCGGCCTCGATGATGGGGCGCTTGCGTTCGCGCATCTCTTCGAGGTGCTGCTGCTTGTTGGCGAAGAACTCGTCGACATCCGTGGGATGTTGCGTGTCGATCGAGTGCTCGGTGAGTTCGGACACGCTGCCGGGCAGGAGGACGACGCCGTTGGTGCCGCCGACCTTCGCGTACTCACGCATGAAGACCGACTGGTCCGGGAAGATGTTGCCCTCGTCGCCGAAGATGTCGTTGAACTGCCACAGGTCGTCGTCGAGGAAGCACGGTGGGCCGGCGATCGGGAAGACGTACGACGCCTTCAGGTCGTTGATGTAACGCCAGGTGCGGTCGAACTGCCGGTCCCGCTTCTGCTTGCCGAACGCGCGTTTCGCGTTTTCCGGCAGCTCGTAGACCATCGGGTACCAGATGGCGCCGGAGAACTGCAGCATGTGCGCGTGCACGTGGCCCAGCTCGGTGAACGTGGTCAGGTCGGACGGGCGGGCGTCGTTCTGGTTGAGCACCCGGATGCCGTCGTGCTCGACCCACAGTGACGAGTCGCCGATCGGGCCGTCGGTCGGGCTGATCAGCGCCTGGATCATGATCTTGAGGCCGCCGTCGAGCTCGTGCACCTGGTTGGACTTGGTCTTCAGGAACTTCGTGAAGCCCAGCTCGCGCAGCTCGTCCTCGAGCTGGCTGGTCGGGTATTCCGGCAGCAGAACCGTGGCCTTCTTGCTGATGTGCTGCTTGAGGTTCTTCGCGTCGAAGTGGTCACGGTGCAGGTGTGACACGTAGAGGTAGTCGACGTCACCGAGCGTGTCCCAGTCGAGCAGGGAGTTGTCGGGGAAGGGGAACCACGAGGCGAAGAACGCCGGGTTCACCCACGGGTCGCACAGAATGCTGCCCGCGGCCGTGTCGATCCGCATGCTCGCGTGCCCAGTGCCCGTGATCCGCACCGTTGCCCTCCCTCACTCCCGGTCAACCAACAACGGCATCGAAGGTACCGGGTGCGGGTTGGTGGGCTGCGCGCGGAGCCGCCGTGCGAAAATGATCGGCGAGAAATGCTTCCCCGCCGCAGGAGGACCGAGTCGTGGCCGAAGAGCCGGTTTACTCTCCCGATCAGCTCAAGCCGGGCAACCGCAAGTGGGCCCGCCGCGGCGCGCTGGGCTCGGCCGTGATCATCCTGCTCTACTTCTGGGGCAACCACGAGGGCAACACCGAGAACATCTACCTCGTGCTCACCGCGCTGATCCTGGTCGGCCTGGTCGTCGCCGACGCGGTGCTGCGGCGCAACGGCCTCAAGGCCAACGACCAGTAGAGGCAGGCGGGGGCCCGCCCGGGCCCCCGTTCCTCAGCGCCGGCGCAGCAGGATGTCTTTGACCTCGCGCAGGGCGGCGTCCACCTCGGCCTCGAAGTAGCCACCCGGAACCAGCCCGAACTGCAGCGTGTCGAGCTCGTTCTCGGGGACGGGCATCGGGCCCCGACCGGACATGGCCTGCAGGATGCTCTCGAAGAGCCGGTCCACCTGCATCGGGTCGTACCCACTGCCGAACCGGCGCGGCTGGAACGTACGCCGCAGCTGGTCGACGCGGTAAAGCTCACCGTTCGGGCCGCCGTCGCCGCCCATCGGCGGGCCACCCATGCCCGGGCCGCCCATGCCCCCGCCGCCCATCGGCGGACCGCTCATCGGTGAGGGCGGGCCGCTCATCGGCGACGGACCGTAACCGCCACGGTCGCGTTCCGGCATCCGGATCTCGGCGGTCATGTCGGCCTTGCCGTGCCGGCCGGGCTCGAACGAGTCGAAGCTGCCGGTGTCGTAGCCGGGACCGGGCCGGTCGTAACCCGGGCCCTGGCCCTGAGGGCTGTTGTCGTAGCCGGGGCCGGGACCGGGACCGCCGGGGCCCATCTGGCCGCGCTGACCGCCGTACGACGGCTCGTCGTAACCGCCCCGGCCGTAGGTCGGCTCGGGTGACGGGGGCAGCTGCTGCTGCTGACGCTGGGGCATCTGCGGCGGCATCTGGATGCGCTCGGTCGGCGGCGCGCCTCGGCTCATCCCGGCGGCGCCCATCGACGGGCCCATCCGGTCGACCGGCATCGCACCGGAGTTGCCGCGCATCGGCTCGGGCGCCATCCGGGGGTCGGGCTGCCGGCCGCCGCCGCGCTCCTCGAACTCGGCGAGCTGGCGCTCCACCCGGTCGAGGTGCAGGTCGACCTGCCATTCGTCGTACCCGCCGAAGCGCACCCGGAAGACGACGTCGTGCACCTCCTGGGCACCGACGGGCGGCCCGACCTGCTCGCCGGCCAGGGTCGCCTCCACCCGGTCGAGGAAGCTGTCGACCTCATCCACCTTGTAGCCGCGCCGCAGCGCGCGCCGCCGGAAACGCTGCCCCTGACTCGTCACAACGTCTCCCAATCCTGCTGCTGGGTACTCGGCCCAGTCACTGTGCCACCTCCGCGTCGGCGGCGGGGCCCCCAGCGCCCGCCTCCGTCACCTCGCCCGCGGCCAGCTGGCCACAAGCGCCGTCGATCTCGCGGCCACGGGTGTCCCGGACCGTCGTCGCCACACCGGCCGCGCGGAGCCGGGCGACGAACTCCCGCTCGACCGGTTTGGGACTGGCATCCCACTTGCTGCCCGGAGTCGGGTTCAGCGGGATGAGATTCACATGGGCCAGCTTGCCGCGCAGCAGCCGGCCAAGCAGGTCGGCGCGCCAGGGCTGATCGTTTACGTCCCTGATCAGGGCGTACTCGATGGAGATCCGGCGTCCCGTCTGCGCCGCGTAGTCGAACGCGGCTCCGAGCACCTCGGCCACCTTCCAACGCTGGTTGACGGGCACTAGCTCATCGCGCAGATCATCATCGGGGGCGTGCAGGGAGAGTGCAAGGGTCACCTGCAGCTCTTCGGCGATCAACCGGCGCATTGCGGGCACCAGACCCACGGTCGAGACGGTGATGTGCCGTTGCGAGAGGCCGAGCCCTTCCGGCGCCGGCGCGGTGAGCCGGCGGACCGCCTCGAGAACCCGCGGATAGTTGGCCAGCGGCTCGCCCATGCCCATGAAGACGACCCGGGACAGCCGCGGCGGTGAGCCGGTGACCGCCCCCGACGCGGCCACCCCGGCCAGGTAGACCACCTGGTCGACGATCTCGGCGACGGACAGGTTGCGGGTCAGACCGGCCTGGCCGGTGGCGCAGAACGGGCAGGCCATGCCGCAGCCGGCCTGGCTCGACACGCACGCGGTCACGCGGTCGGGGTAGCCCATCAGCACGCTCTCGACCAGCGCGTTGTCGTGCAGCCGCCACAGCGTCTTGCGGGTGGCGCCGTCGTCGCAGGCCAGCTCGCGGACCGGGGTGAGCAGGGTGGGCAGCAGATCGCCGGTGAGGCGGTCCCGCGCGGCCGCGGGCAGGTCGGTCATCGAGCCGGGGTCGCGGACCAACCGGCCGAAGTAGTGGGTGGAGATCTGCTTGGCCCGGAAGGCGGGCTCACCGAGCCCCTTGACCGCTTCCTGGCGGGCGGCCAGGTCGAGATCGGCAAGGTGGCGCGGGGGCATGCTGGCGCGCCGGCGCGTACGGACGGCGTCGGGCGAGTCGGGACTGGTCGGAATGACCGGAAGAGTCGTCATGGCGTGTCCAGTCTCCCACGCCCCGGCATGTCGTCACTCATCGCTTACCCCGGCGGCGCGATCAGTGTCAGCAGCAGATACGCGGTCGGCACGGCGAACAGGATCGAATCCAGCCGATCCATCAGGCCGCCGTGACCGGGCAACAACTGGCTCATGTCCTTGATCCCGAGGTCTCGCTTGAGCATCGACTCGGCCAGATCGCCGACGACCGCCACCACCGCGATCACCGCGCCGAACAGCAGGCCCCATCCGACCGCGGCGTCGAGCAGGAAGTAGAGCATCAGGCCACTACCCAGGGCGGCCGCGGTCACCGAGCCGCCGAAGCCCTCCCAGGACTTCTTCGGGCTGATCGCCGGGGCCATCGGGTGCTTGCCCAGGAAGACGCCGGCCGCGTACCCACCGGTGTCGGAGAGCACGACCGCGACCAAAATGCAGAGGATGCGGTACGCGCCGTCGTCCGGTTGCGCCATCAGCACGGCGAAGCTGAGCAGGAACGGAACGTACACGGCGATGAGCAGGCTGGCCCGCAGGTCGGTGCGGAACTCGCGCGGCCGGTCGGCCAGCCGCCACACGATGGCCGCCAGCACGGTGACGACCAGGCCCACGACGACCGCGTCCTCGCCGGCGAACCAGGCCAGGCCGTTCATCAGCAGGCCGCCGGCGATCAGCGGAATCATCGGCGGCTCGGCACCGGCCTGACGCAGGGCCCGGACCATCTCCCAGATGCCGACGACGGCCGCCGCGGCGATCACTCCGAGGAAGGCCGGCTTCCAGACGATCAGGGAGGCGAGCACGGTCAGGCCCAGGCCGACACCGACCGCGATGGCGGCGGGCAGGTTGCGCCCGGCCCGGCCCGAGGTCTTCGAGTCGGCTCGTCGCTTGCCCTTGCCGCGCGGTCCGGCCGTCAACTCGTACTCGGCCTCCGAGGTCGAAGTGGCGGCGGTCGGCGGGTCCCAGGCCGGGGCGGCCGGTTCCTCCGCGGCGGGCGCCCAGTAGGCGGCGTAGGGCGACGGCGCGTCCGGGGAGGACGGCCGATCGCCTGGGGTGGGCGCCCCGCCACGGGGATCGAGGTAGGACATCAGACCTCGAGCAGTTCTGATTCCTTGTGCTTCACCAGGTCGTCGACGACGGCCACGTACTTGTGGGTCACGTCGTCCAGTTCCTTTTCGGCTCGGCGGACCTCGTCCTCGCCCGCGTCGCCGTCCTTGACCAGGCGGTCCAGCTGCTCCTTGGCCTTGCGGCGGACGTTGCGGATGGCCACCCGGCCCTCTTCCGCCTTGCCGCGCGCGACCTTGATCATGTCGCGGCGCCGCTCCTCGGTCATCTGCGGGAGGTGGATGCGCAGCTGCGTACCCTCGTTGTTGGGGTTGACCCCGAGGTCGGAATCGCGGATGGCGCGCTCGATCGGGCCGAGCTGCGACTGGTCGTACGGCTTGACGATGACCATGCGCGGCTCGGGCACACCGACCGAAGCCATCTGGGTCACCGGGGTCGGCGCACCGTAGTAGTCGACGACGATCTTCGAGAACATCGCCGGTGTGGCGCGTCCCGTACGGATCGCGGCGAACTCCTCCTTGGCGTGCTCGACCGCGCTGTCCATCTTCTCCTCGGCCTCGAAGAGGATCTCCTCGATCACCGCCGTCGCCTCCTTGGCTCGTTGCTGCTCAGATTTCCCTGGTGCTCAGCGGCTCTGCTGCTCGGCGGTGATCAACGTACCGATCTTCTCCCCGCTCACGGCGCGGACGATGGTGTCGTCACCCTGGGCGCCGAAGACCAGCATCGGCAGCCCGTTCTCTTCGCACAGGCTGAAGGCCGCCTGATCGGCCACCCGCAGGCCCTGCTGGATGACACCGGCGAAGGTGATCGTCTCGATCTTGCGTGCGGTCGGATCGGTACGTGGGTCGGCGGTGTAGACGCCGTCCACGCCGTTCTTGCTCATCAGCACCAGGTCGGCGTGAATCTCCAGCGCGCGCTGGGCGGTCACCGTGTCGGTCGAAAAATACGGCATGCCGGCGCCCGCCCCGAAGATGACCACGCGGCCCTTCTCCAGGTGCCGGATGGCGCGGAGCGGAATATACGGTTCGGCGACCTGGGCCATCGTGATCGCGGTCTGCACCCGCGTCTCGATGCCTTCCTTTTCCAGGAAGTCCTGCAGCGCCAGGCAGTTCATGACCGTGCCGAGCATGCCCATGTAGTCGGCCCGGGAGCGGTCCATGCCGCGCTTCTGCAGCTCGGCGCCGCGGAAGAAGTTGCCGCCACCCATCACGACCGCGACCTGTACGCCGCGCCGGATGACGGTGGCGATCTGCCGGGCGATGCCCTGCACGACATCGGGATCGACGCCGACCTCGCCACCGCCGAAGACCTCGCCGGACATCTTCAGCACGACCCGTCGCGGGCGCTCGTGCGGTGACGCCGGATCGTCGATCCGAACGGCCTGCTCGGTCACCATCGTCATCAGATCCGCCTTCCCTGACCGGCTACTGCACCAGACCCTATGTGACGAGGAGGCCGGACGCAGAATCGCGTACCCGGCCTCCCGTCCGTGCCTTTTCCTACTCCTGGCCGACCTCGAAGCGGACGAACCGGGTGATCTCGATCCCGGCCTCCTTGGCGATCGCGGCGACCGTCTTCTTGTTGTCGGTCACCGACGGCTGCTCGAGCAGGACGAAGTCCTTGAAGAAGGAGTTCACCCGGCCCTCGATGATCTTGGGCAGCGCCTGCTCGGGCTTGCCCTCCTCACGAGCGGTCTGCTCGGCGATCCGGCGCTCGGACTCCACCGTCTCGGCGGGGACCTCGTCCCGGGTCAGGTACTTCGGACGCATCGCGGCGATCTGCATGCCGATGCCCCGGGCGTCGGCGTCGGCGGCCTCGTCGCTCTTGCCCGAGTACTCGACCAGGACGCCCACCTGCGGCGGCAGATCCTGCGCCTTGCGGTGCAGGTAGACCGCGGTCGTGCCCTCGAGCTCGGCGAACCGGTTGACCACGATCTTCTCGCCGATCTTGGCCGAGAAGTCCTGGATCACGTCGGCGACCGTACGGCCGTCGAGCGTGGCCGTGCTCAGCGCGGCGGCGTCGGCGATCTTGTTCGCGGCACCCAGCTCGACGAGCTGCTGACCCAGGGCCACGAAGTCCGGGGTCTTGGCGACGAAGTCGGTCTCGCAGTTCAGCTCGAGCAGCGCCTTGCCGGAGTGCGCGACGATGCCGTTCGCGGCCGTCCGGCCGGCCCGCTTGCCGACGTCCTTGGCCCCCTTGACGCGCAGGAACTCGACGGCCTTGTCGAAGTCACCGTCCGACTCCTCGAGCGCCTTCTTGCAGTCCATCATCCCGGCGCCGGTGAGGTCGCGGAGCTTCTTCACGTCCGCGGCGGTGTAGTTAGCCATGACTCGTCTCTCTTGAATCGAATCGGGGTTTACTCGGCGGCCTTCGCGGCAGCGACCGGCTCGGCCTCGGCGACCGGCTCGGCCTCGGCGGCGGGCGCGGCCTCGGCAGCCGGGGCGGCCTCGGCGACCGGCGCGGCCTCAGCAGCCGGGGCGGCCTCAGCAGCCGGCGCGACCTCGGCGTCGGCGGCCTTCTTCTCGGCGCCCTCGTACAGGTCGCGCTCCCACTCCGGCAGCGGCTCGCCGGCGGCGACGGTGCCCGGCTCGGGCTTGGTGTCGGCGTCACCGCGGTTGCGGCCGGACCGGGCGATCAGGCCGTCGGCCACGGCGGCGGCGACAACCCTGGTCAGCAGCTCGGCCGAGCGGATGGCGTCGTCGTTACCCGGGATCGGGAAGTCGACCTCGTCCGGGTCGCAGTTGGTGTCGAGCACGGCGATCACCGGGATGCCCAGCTTGCGGGCCTCGTCGACGGCGATGTGCTCCTTCTTGGTGTCGACCACCCAGATCGCGGACGGCACCTTGGTCATGTCCCGCAGACCACCGAGGGTCTTGGTCAGCTTGATCTTCTCGCGGGAGAGCTGCAGGGTCTCCTTCTTGGTGTACCCGGCGGCGGTGCCGCTCAGGTCGCCCAGGGCCTCGAGCTCCTTCATCCGCTGCAGCCGCTTGTAGACCGTCTGGAAGTTGGTCAGCATGCCACCCAGCCAGCGGTGGTTCACGTACGGCTGACCGACCCGCGTGGCCTGCTCGGAGATGGCCTCCTGAGCCTGCTTCTTGGTGCCGACGAAGAGGATGTGGCCACCCTCGGCGACGGTGGTCTTCACGAACTCGTACGCCTTCTCGATGTAGTCGAGAGTCTGGCGCAGGTCGATGATGTAGATGCCGTTACGCTCGGTGAAGATGAAGCGCTTCATCTTCGGGTTCCAGCGCCGGGTCTGGTGCCCGAAGTGGACACCGCTTTCCAGCAGCTGACGCATGGTCACGACGGCCATGGGTGATTGCTCCCTGTATTTCCCTGGTTGACACGCTCACCGGCGGTGGGCGTCCTGGCGCCCGGTCGTCGGCCGCAGGCGGACCCGGGAAAAGCCGGGACCAGGGAGGGCCGCCGCTGCACAGCGTCACCGACCCGGGGCCGATGCGCGGCGTGCAGAGGGCGCGCGAGGTCGACCGCACGAGGCGGTCGCCGCGACAAGCATACGCCCTGGGTTATGCCGCTCCTAAACCGGCAGCCAGGAGCACCAGGAGACCGATCGGGAGATAAACGTGGGGCGGACGCAGCCACTCGTGACGGTTGGCCGGGGCGCTACCGGCCACCGCGTACAGGCCACCGCCGGTCAGCGGAAGGCCGAGCGCGAGCAGCACGGCCGGCACCACGGCACCGGCCGCCATCGGCCCGGCGCCGAAGGTCGCGTTGATCAACAGCATGATGGCCGGGATCATCAGGACACCGGTGACGGCGAGAACGGCCAGGGCGGAAAGCGGCGGACGGGTACGGAACATCCGATTCGTACGCGACTGATACCGGCTTACCGGGGTGGCCTCTTTGTAGGGGGCCATCTGCTGCTGCGGCGGCGGAGCGTACGCACCCGGTGACGGCGCGTCGGCCAGGGACGTCGCCCCCGGCGGGCGCACGGCCGGGTACTCGGGTCCGCGTACCGGAATCCGGGTCTCCTCCATCGGGGGCCCGTCGATCCGGAACGCGCCACTGGGGCGGTCGTGCACCCCTGAGTCGTACGGGTTCCCGGAGGGGGTCGAGCTCTGTCCCGTGTACCAGCTGGGCTGCGGCTCGTCCGGGTAGCGGCGGTTTCCGTCCACGAGATGGGAACTTAGCCGCACCACGTGTGCCACGCCACAGCTGAACGGTTATCACGGCCGGGCGATCACTGACAGGTTGTCCACAGTAGCTGTCCGTCCACAACCTTTCGGCCGTTTCGTCTTCGCGAATCCGATGGTGGGCGCATGACAAAGGTGCGAAGAGCGGTCGGCGAGTACGGCGAACACGTCGCGGAGCGGTACCTGACCGCGGCCGGCCTGGTGGTCCTGAACCGCAACTGGCGATGCTCCGAAGGCGAGATCGACCTCGTCCTCCGCGACGGTGACGACGTGGTCTTCTGCGAGGTGAAGACCCGGCGCGGCGACACCTTCGGCCGTCCGGCCGAGGCGATCCGCTGGCAGAAGGTGCGGCGCCTGCGACGGCTGGCGGCGTGCTGGCTCGCCGAGACCGAGGTGCACCCACACGAGGTGCGCTTCGACGTGGTCGAGGTGATGCCCCAGCCCCAGGGCGCGGCCATGGTCGAACACATCCGGGCGGCGTTCTGAGATGAGCTACGCACGGGTGCTCCGCGCCGGCCTGATCGGGACGACGGGCCAGGTCGTATGAGCTACGCCAGAGTCCTATGCGCCGGCCTGGTCGGGATGGAGGGCCGCATTGTCGAGGTCGAGGCCGACCTGGCGGCCGGTCTTCCGGCCGTCGTCCTCACCGGCCTGCCGGACAAGGGACTGAACGAGGCCCGCGAGCGCGTCCGAAGCGCGGTCGTCAACTCCGGGCAGACCTGGCCGCAGAAGCGCATAACGGTCAACCTCCAGCCGGCCACGATGCCCAAACACGGCAGCGGCTTCGACCTGGCCATCGCGTGCTCGCTGCTGACCGCGGCCGGCGACCTACCGGCCGCGCCGCTGGAAGGCGTCGTGGTGCTGGGCGAACTCGGCCTCGACGGTGGGGTGCGATCGGTACGCGGCGTGCTGCCGATGGTGGCGGCGGCCGTTCGCCGCGGTCTGACCCGAGTCGTGGTGCCGGTGGAGAACGCTCGCGAGGCCGCGGCGGTCCCCGGAGTCGACGTTCGCGCGGTCGACACGCTTTCCAGGCTGATCGCCTTTCTCAACGGCCAGCGACACCTGCTCGACCTACCGGACTTCCCCGAGCCGCCACCCGACCCACCGGGACCGGACCTGGCCGACGTCGCCGGTCAGGAACTAGGTAAGTACGCGATCGAGGTAGCCGCGGCCGGCGGACATCACGTCGCGTTCTTCGGCCCGCCCGGGTCAGGAAAGACCATGCTGGCCGAACGCCTCCCGGGGCTACTTCCCGAACTCGACGACGAGACGGCTCTGGAGGTCACCGCCCTGCAGTCGATCGCCGGTGTACTGCCGGCCCACTCGACGCTGATCCGGCGGCCTCCGTTCCAGGCGCCACACCACACGGCCAGCACGCCTTCGCTGGTCGGCGGCGGCAGCGGCATCGCCAAGCCAGGCGCGCTGTCGTTGGCGCATCGTGGCGTCCTGTTCCTGGACGAGGCCGGCGAGATCGCCACAGCCACACTCCAGGCATTACGCCAGCCACTGGAAAGCGGCCGGGTGGTCGTCGCACGGGCCAAGGGAACGACCGAGTTCCCGGCACGAGTGCAATTGGTCGTCGCGTCCAACCCGTGCCCCTGTGCGCAACCCGCGGGTGACGAGGCCTGTGTCTGCGCATCCTCGGTCCGGCGTCGTTACCTGGCCCGGATGTCCGGGCCGCTGCTCGACCGTATCGACATACAGATCAATCTGCGGGCGCTGAGCGCGGCCCAGTTGATGACCGCTGACGCACCGGCCGAGCCGTCCGCACTCGTGGCCGAGCGGGTCGCCAAGGCGCGCGCCGCGGCGGCCGCCCGCTGGGCGGCGGACGGATGGCAGACCAACGCGGAGGTACCCGGGCCGCAGTTGCGCAGGAAACCTTGGCGCCTACCGAACACCGATACGCGCGCGCTACGCGCCGGGCTCGATCGCGGAGTGCTCTCGGCCCGCGGCTTCGACCGCGCGTTGCGGCTCGCCTG
This sequence comes from Actinoplanes sp. NPDC049265, assembly GCF_043197135.1. Lineage (NCBI taxonomy): Bacteria > Bacillati > Actinomycetota > Actinomycetes > Micromonosporales > Micromonosporaceae > Actinoplanes > Actinoplanes sp. NPDC049265. Next base: position 12,268 of record NZ_JBICSP010000001.1, read on the forward strand.
GACCATCGCCGATCTGGACGGCAAGCAACGCCCGACCCGGGACGACGTGGACGAGGCCGCCCAGCTACGGATGGGTGACGGGTTGCCCGCCCCGTCGCGCGGATCGGTGAATTGGTCTTCGCCCGTCGACCCGGCGCCGCTTCCGTCTTCAGCCGGCCATTCCGCGCCACGACCGCCCACCGGACCCACACGCCCATCCCTCGGTCCCGAGCCGCCGACCGAGCCGGCGGTCACCGAGCAATCAGCGACCCCGACATCGATCGAAACAATCAGTACGTCGCGGGCCACCGGGCCGTCCATGGCTCCGACTGATGACGACGCGCCAGCAACCACTGAAGCGTCGGCTGCAAGGAAGGACAAGTGATCGTGGCGGGTGATCAGGCGCCGCTGGATCGGGATGAGGATGCGGCTGCTCGGGTGGCGCTCACCTGGCTGGCCGAGCCCGGTAATCGTGCCGTCTGGACGATGGTGCAGGACATCGGGGCTCCGGCCACGATGAAGGTGTTGCTGGCCGGGCGGGCTCAGGACGCGAGTCTGCGTACGGGAGTGCAGTCGCGCAGCGCCAAGGGTGACGCGCGGCGCCTGGCCGACGCGGCGTTGCGTCAGGCCGCACGGCTCGGGGCTCGGATCGTGATACCGACCGATGACGAGTGGCCCGGTGGGGTCGACGCGCTCGCCACGCTCGAGGTGCCCGTGCCGGGCAGGCTGAACCGGGATATCCGGCCGCCGCTGTGCATCTGGGTGCGCGGGCCGTGGCCGCTGGGCGAGACGCTGGGGCAGTCGGTCGCGGTGATCGGGGCGCGGGCCGCCACCGGGTACGGCACGCATGTCACGGGCGAGATCGCGTACGGGCTGGCCGACCACGAGTGGACGGTGGTGTCGGGCGGGGCGTTCGGGGTCGACGCGGCGGCGCATCGGGCGGCGCTGGCCGGCGGTGGGCGTACCGTGTCGGTCCTGGCCTGCGGGGTCGATCGGCCGTACCCGTCAGGTAACGCGTCGCTGTTCGAGCAGATCGCCGAGACCGGGCTGCTGATCAGCGAGTGGCCACCGGGCTCGGAACCGCTGCGGCACCGGTTTCTGATTCGCAACCGGGTGATCGCCGCGGCCACGCGCGGCACCGTCATCGTCGAGGCGGCCGCCCGCAGCGGTGCGGTGCAGACCATGGGCCGGGTGCTGGAGTTGCACCGCAAGGCCATGGTCGTGCCGGGGCCGGTCACCTCGGCCATGTCGGTCGGCTGCCACGAGCTGATCCGGGCCAACCCGGCGGTGCGCCTGGTGACCGGGCTGCCGCAGGTCTTGGAGGAGATCGGGCGGATCGGCGACTACACGGCCGAGCGCTCGCGCGGGCCGGAGCACCAGCGCGACCACCTCGACGAGGAGTCGGCGGTGCTGCTGGAGGCGGTCCCGCACCGCGGCGCGGCCGACCCGGCCGAGCTCGCCGCGAAGGCCGGCCTGCACCTGCGCACTGTTCTGCGCCGCCTGTCGCTGCTGGAAACCCTCGGCCTGATCACCCGCCACCCCAACGGGACGGTCACCTTGCGCCCGTCCCGCCCGCAACTCGCTCAGGAGGCAACCACATGACCGGCGCCGGATCAGTCCTCGGGATCGTCGATGTCGCGGCGGTGGACCTTCATCCACGCCTCGACGTCCTCGGTCAGCCAGACCTTGCCCTGGGCGAGATCGGCGACGGGCTTGGGAAAGTCGGTGCGGCTGGTGATCTGGTACGCCCGCTGCCGACTGACCCCACCCAGGCGGATGCGGATCTCATGCGCACCCATGAGTCGGATCTGCTTCGCTGCCACGAGATCACCGTAGGCGCGGGACTATTAGTCTTTTATCAACTTCACGGGAGACAGCTAGTCGTGGGTAAACTAGGCTAGTCTCATGAACACCACTCGCGAGAGCATCTCGCCGGTGCCACTGGCACCCCTGCACCGCCGCAGCTGGCGCACCCTTTGGCGGCGCTGCTCGTGCGGCCTGCCCGAGCCGTGCGTGGACCGGGCGACCACTTCCGTCCCCCTTCCCGTACCCGTCTCGGCGGCACTGAACGGGCCGACGGAAATCCTCCCGACAATCGTCGCTCCGACCCGGCCGAAAAGCCCGGCGGATCACGCACCCCCGCCTGCCGCCGACATTCCACCGAAGCACCGACCGTCCATTCCCATCAACCCCGGAAGGCCATTGCCCAAACACAGCACCGCGGCAATGCGACCCGCCACCCCGCGGTGCCCGCACACCAACCTCATGCAATCGCCGCGACCGGGCCGCGCATCCCGAGAGCGACCCACGAGACCCGGCCCCACCGCGCCCGACCGGCTCGCGACATCCGGCCCGACAGCGTCCCCGGCATCCCGCTTCGCGACGCCCGACGGGCGCCCGATACACGGCCTCACGACGCCCGACCGGCGCCCGAGCTCCGGCCTTACGGTCGCTGACCGGCGCCCGACAACCGGCTTCGGGACGCCCGACCGGCCGCCGACAACCGGTCTCTGGGCACCTGAACGGCTCGCGAAACCCCGCCCCACGGCCCGAGAGCGGCTTGCCGCACTCGGCCCGGTAGCGCGACAACAACCGTCGCGGTCCGGCCCAGCGGCACGCGATCGGCTCACCGACCACAGTCGACGGCGGACGAACACGATCGACGACGACGGCCACCAAGCCGGTCGAGCCGGCAACCTCACCCCGGCCCAGGAGAGCCGAGCCGGCAACCTCCTCCCAGACCAGCGGAACCGAGCCCCTCGCCTCGCCCCGACACACAACAGCCGGACCGGCATCCCGACAGAGGAGGCCCGGATCAATCGACCCACCAGCACCTGGTGATCCCCTTCCCGCGGATCGAGCACCTCTGGATCCGCCCGTCCTGGGACTGCCGCACCTGTCAGCAGCCCTGGCCCTGCCCAACGGCACGGGAGGCCATGCTCGACGAGTTCCAGCAGTTCCCGTCGGTCCTGATCGTCTACATGCACAGCCAGATGACGGCGGCCTTCCTTGACATGACGGCTAGTGGGCAGAGCCCGCCGGCCGATCTGTTCGAGCGGTTCCTTTACTGGGCAACGCCAAGAACGAGCAACTGACGAGAGGCAGTCGACACGTCCGGCCCCAGACCCTCCATCGCAGTAACCACCGGGGACAGCCAGCGGCCAGTCCACGAGGTGGCGAACACTTGGAGGCCATAGCCGGACCCAACTGTCCATAGTCAACGGAGAGGGTGCCGATGCGGGAAGCCGCGCGCCTCATAGTCAATCGCAGTGTCAATCCACAGTGGTACGGGTAAGGTGGGCGACGGCCGGAAGAGCCCGCTCGGGACACGCCCTTGCGATGCGATCAACCGGCCGTCGCCACCCACCGCCCGATCAAGCTCGGCCTTCTCAGTGCGGCAGGATTATCATACCTACATGGGGCTGTACGTACAACGTGATGGAACATCGTGGCCACGTAAGCTGGGTAACATGATCGACCCCTCGGCCGACCGTGCGGTTTTCCGGCAACTCGCCGACATTCTGCGGTCCCAGATCGAGTCCGGCGAGCTGGGTCCCGGTGATCCACTGCCGAGCGAGTTGCGGCTCGCGCAGGAATACACCATCAGCCGCACCACGGTTCGGCAGGCCATCGCTCAGCTGCGCACCGAGGGGCTGGTCAGTGTCGAGCGTCCGCGGGGGACGTTCGTCCGCGTGCCGGAACAGGTCGAGCAGATCACCCTCGCCCGCGGCGACCGGGTGGTCGCGCGGATGCCCACCGACGCCGAACGCCGCTCGCACCGCCTCGGCGAAGGCGTCCCGGTCCTGGTGGTCACCTCGAACGACGGCACGATCAAGGTCCACCCGGCCGACCGCGTCCAACTCGGCCGCCCGTAACTCCAGCGCGGACCGCGCACGGAGCCACCCCGTCGCAAGGTGCCGCCCGCGACGAGAACAGGCAGAACAGCCGGTTTTCCCGAACCGTTAGGACGGTTGCCCGGGATCGGAGATGACGCCTAACGTCGGCAGCGAGGCACCGTCCACCTGAGACGGTGTACCGGCCCCTGTGGTGCGGTCGCCCGCCTTTCTGCCCCAGGGCGTCCGCACCACAGGTTCAAGAGCTAAAAGGTCTTGTAGGTCGCCCGGGCCAGCGTGAACCCGTGACCGGACGGCACGTGCGTGCACCGGATGCCGGCCGTGGCGCTCGTGCAGACGAACTCGCCGACCTGCACGGCCTTCCCGTACCCGAGAATCTCGGTCGCACCCAGCACCGTGTCACCGGCGCAGGTCACCGTCGCCCCCTCGGCCGTCACCGTGACCGCGTTCCCCCACGCCTGCTCGCAGTCGGCGGGCTTGGCCGGCGGCTCCCACGTCTTCTCGGTGATGTCGCAGCGCGCCGACTCGGCCGTCACCAGGCAGCCGATGTTCTTCGACGGAAGCGTGAACTGCCGGGACGCGTTGTTCGGGCCGCCCAGCCCGGTCGTGGCCGCGGGCTCGCCCCGGTCGGCGGGCGACGAGCACCCGGACACGCACAGAACCAAACCGATGATCACCAGAGCCCGCCTCACCACGGCAGAATAGGGGGACGACCAAAACGGCGGAAGACAAGGGCGATGGGTACGCGGGAGCTCCACGAGACGCTGCCGGCCGCGATGCGCGACGCGGCGGACGAGTTCGGCCTGCACCTGGCCCGCGTCGAGAATCGGTCGAAGCACACCGTCCGGGCGTACATGGGGGATGTGGTCTCGCTCCTCGATCATGCGGCCAGGGACGGCTGCGCGGCACCGGGCGACCTCGACATCACCGTGCTGCGCGGCTGGCTGGCGGCGCGGCTGCGCGACGGTGCGGCCCGGACGTCGCAGGCCAGGCGGGCGGCCGCGGCCCGGTCCTTCACCGCGTGGGCCCACCAGCAGGGCCTGGCCGGCATCGATCCGGGCACCCAGCTGGCCAGCGCGCGGGCCCACCGCGACCTGCCGACCGTGCTGCGCAGCGACCAGGCCGCCGAGCTGGTCGAGGCCCCGGCCGCGCGGGCGGCCGACGATCCGCTGGAGATCGCAGTCGAGCTGCGCGACCGGGCCGTGCTCGAGGTGCTCTACGCGACCGGGATCCGGGTCGGCGAACTGTGCGGGCTCGACCTGACCGACATCGACGACGGCCGGCGCGTGCTGCGGGTCTTCGGCAAGGGTGCCAAGGAGCGGACCGTGCCGTACGGTCTGCCGGCCCAGCGCGCCCTCGACGCCTGGCGGGAGCACGGGCGGCCCCGGCTGAGCAGTCGGGGCGAGGCGCTGTTCGTCGGCGTCAAGGGCGGACGGCTGCAGCCCACGGTCGTACGCCGGATCGTCTCCGCCGCCGCCCAGGCCCGCGGCCTCCCGCACATCAGCCCGCACGGCCTGCGCCACTCGGCCGCCACCCACCTCCTCGACGGCGGCGCCGACCTGCGCGCCGTGCAGGACCTGCTCGGGCACGCGTCGCTGTCGAGCACCCAGATCTACACGCACGTATCGACCGAGCGCCTGCGAGCGGCGTTCCGCCAAGCTCACCCCCGCGCCTGACGATCACTTACGATCCAGGGATGAGAGAGCCGCCCCCCGCCATCCCCGGTGCGCGCCTGCTCTTCTCCCTCGACCCCGCGGTGTCCTACCTCAACCACGGCTCGTTCGGCGCCGTGCCGATCAGCGTCCAGCGCACCCAGCAGCGGCTGCGCGATGAGGCCGAGTCGAACCCGATGAAATTCTTCGCGCAGGGACTCGAGGACCGGGTCACGCACACCCGCCGACATCTGGCCGGTTTCCTCGGCGCCGACCCCGACGGCAGCGCGCTGGTCGGCAACGTCACCACCGGCGTCTCCCTGGTCCTGCAGTCGCTGCGGATCGGCGCCGGCGACGAGGTCCTGATGACCGACCACGGGTACGGCGCCGTGGCGCTCGCCGTCCGCCGCCAGTGCCGCCGGGCCGGCGCGACCGCGCGTACCGTGGCCGTGCCCCTGACCGCCACCCACGCCGAGGTCGCCGCCCGGATCCGCTCCGCGCTGCGCCCCGGCCGCACCAAGCTCCTGGTGATCGACCAGCTGACCTCACCCACGGCCAAGGCTTTCCCGGTCCGCGACGTGGCCGCCGCCGCCCGCGAACATGACATTCCGGTGCTGGTCGACGCCGCCCACGCCCCCGGAATGCTGCCGGTCGACGTGTCCGCGATCGGCGCCGACTTCTGGGTCGGCAACCTGCACAAGTGGGCGTTCGCCCCGCGCGGCACAGGGCTCCTGGCCGTGGCCCCGCCGTGGCGCCGCCGGATCGACCCGCTGATCGTCTCGTGGGATCAGGAGAAGGGCTTCCCGCACAGCGTCGAGTTCCAGGGCACCCTCGACCCGACCGCGTGGCTGTCCGCCCCCGCCGGCCTCTTCGTCCTGCGCACGCTCGGCGTCGACCAGGTCCGCGCCCACAACGCGGCCTTGGCCGCCTTCGGCCAGCAGATCATCGGCGAGGCCCTGGGCTGCGCCCCCGACGACCTGCCCGACCCCGGCGACCCGCACGTCTCGATGCGCGTGGTCCCCCTGCCCGCCGGCCTGGCCACCACCCCACCGGAAGCCCACGGGTTGCGCGACCACCTGGCCGACCAGCTCTCCGTCGAAACCGCGATCAACGCCTGGGGCGGCCGAGGCTACCTACGCCTGAGCGCCCAGGTCTACAACCGCCCCGACGACTACCTCCGCCTCGCCGAACACCTCCCCGCCTTCCTCCGCTCCCTCCAGCGCTGACCCCCAAAACCAACCCCAAGGTCAACTTCCGGTCGTAGCGGGCTGCTGGGCCCAGACCGCAGCTCCCGCCGAGGCCGGTCCGGGCGCCGCACGCTTCGCTTCCGCGGCGCCCTCCCTACAACCTGAGTAAGTGGTCACCCCCGCCGCTACCGCGGCCCACCAAACCCACCCACCGTGGCGCCACCCCATCGCGCCACGCCCACCCGCGCCGCGCGCCCACGTCCCATAGCGCGCGTGGTTGCTGGATGAGAACGCGGCGATGCCCCTCACTTGCACCCCAGTCAATGGGACCCGCCCACGTCCCATCACGCCCGCCGCGCTCACCCTCCCGATCGTGCGGTGGAGCCGGTTTTGGTGGTAGGTCTGGGCGGTATCGGCGCTGCGGATACCGCCCAGACCTACCACCCAACCGACATCGGGGAACATCACAGCGGTAGGAGCCGGACCCGGCCGCGTCCTAGAAGGACCATCGGGTCGAGGTAGGTGTCGCCGCGCCGAAGGCCCCAGTGGAGGCAGGCCGATACTGGACAACCGGGGTGGCCGGCGTCGACCGTAGCCAGAACATCGCCTGCTCCGACCGCCTCGCCCACGCTGACCGACGCCGTCACCGGCTCGTAGGTGGTGCGCAGGCCCCCGGGGTGAGACACGGTGAGAACGCCCCGACCGGCTACCACCCGGGCGAAGAGCACCGTGCCAGCGCGTGGCGAGCGGATCTGTGCGCCCGCCGTCGCGCTCAGGTCGACACCGCGGTGCCCGGCCAGCCACGGCCGCTGCGGTGGGTCGAAGGCGCGGACCACCAGCCCGGGCGACACTGGGCTGATGATCAACGCTGGCCCACGCGACACCGCGCCGCGGAAGGGGTCCGGCGCGCGCGGCGCTGCACCGCGGAAGGGGTCCGGCGCACGTGGCACCGCACCGTTGAAGTAGGTCGGCCCGAGAGACGCCGGGCCACGGGAGTGCGCCAACGCACGCGGCACCACGCCGCGGGAAGAGGCCGGCCCAGGAGTTGCCGGACCGGGGAAGGGGGCCGGCGCGCGCGGCACCACGCGGTAGAAGGAGATCGGCCCGGGAGACGGCGACCGGGGAAAAGGGGACGCCGGGCCGAGAAGCATGGCTAAGAGGAGCAGGACTGTCGGCATGCGGGCAAGCATGCCGAAGAGTCAGGCGGCCCGGAGGGGGCCTGTGGATAACTCAGCCGCCGAAGCCGGCGTTGTCGGGGAGGGAGATGTCGGGCTTCTCGAGTTCCTCGACGTTGACGTCCTTGAAGGTCATCACGCGGACGTTCTTGACGAAGCGGGCCGGACGGTACATGTCCCAGACCCAGGCGTCGTGCATCTCGACCTCGAAGTAGACCTCGCCGTCGGCGTTGCGGACGTGCAGGTCGACCTGGTTGGCGAGGTAGAAGCGACGCTCCGTCTCCACCACGTACGAGAATTGGCGGACGATGTCGCGATACTCCCGGTAGAGCTGCAGCTCCATCTCGGTCTCGTACTTCTCGAGATCCTCTGCGCTCATCGCTTCTCGCCCTCCATTGCCTCATCTTCCCCCACCGCTGGCGATCGCCCCGGCGGCTCGCCCGACGCCACGCCGACGGTACCCTCCTCCGCAGGCCAGAGCGTAAGCGGCTCGGGTCGGGCGGCGGTCAGCACCGGGCGGCGCGCGCGTGGCGGGCGGTTGCTGCGGCCGGAGGCGGCCGCCACGTTGACGTACGAGAACCGGTGCTCGGCACACGGCCCGTGCCTGGTCAGGGCCGCGCTGTGCTCGTCGGTGATGTAGCCCTTGTGCTCGGCGAAGCCGTAGTCGGGGTACTGCCCGTCGAGCTCGACCATCATCCGGTCCCGGGTGACCTTGGCGAGCACGCTGGCCGCGGCCACGCAGGCGGCGACCCGGTCGCCCTTCCACACGGCGAGGCCGGGCGCGCCCAGGCCGTCGACCGGGAAGCCGTCGGTGAGCACGTAGTCGGGGCGGGTGCTGAGCGAGGCCAGCGCCCGGCGCATCGCGGCCAGGTTGCACACGTGCAGGCCGCGCTGGTCGACCTCGGCGGGCGGGATGATGACCACCGACCAGGCGAGGGCCCGCTTGACCACTTCCGCGTAGACGCGTTCGCGGGCGAGGGGGGTGAGCAGCTTGGAGTCGGCCAGCTCGGCGATCTCGCCGCGTTTGCCCTCGGGCAGCATGGCCGCGGCGGCCACCAGGGGCCCGGCGCAGGCGCCCCGGCCGGCCTCGTCGGCGCCGGCCACGTTCTGGAAGCCGCGGCGCTGCAGGGCCCGCTCAAGGGCGTATAGGCCACCTTCACGGCGAATGATGGTGCGCGCGGGAGCAAGCATCAGACAACACCCCCGAAAGACGACGGCGCGGGGGAAGACGACGGCGCGAACGGGGGTGACGCGGACGGGGGTGACGCGGAGGGGGGCGACGCGGGTAGGGGCGGGACGGACGAAGGCGCGGAGGGCGACGCGGGTAGGGACGGCGCGGAGGAAGGCGCGGGTGGAGACGGCACGGAGGAAGGTAACGCGGGTGGGGGCGACGCGGAGGGGGCGGTGAGGCGGCGGAGCAGGTCAGCCAGCTCGGCGGGATAGATCAGCTCGGTCGAGGCGGCGATCTCGTCCGCCGACCACCAGCGGTGGTCATCGATCGTCGCCCGTTCCTCCGGATCGAAACCGGCGGTGTCGACTTTCCACTCGTTCACGCGTACCAGAAAGAAGTCTTGATCTTGACGGTAGGAACGGCCCATGTAGCTGAACTCGGTCACCTGGTGCCAGACCGGCTCGCCGAGGTCTTCCCAAGGAACGCGCAGACCGGTCTCCTCGAAGAGCTCACGCGCGGCCCCCTGTGCGGGCGTCTCGCCGGCCTCCAGCCCGCCGCCGGGGGTGAACCACCAGCGCAACCCGGGCCGGGCCGGATCACCGCCGCGCAGCAGCAGGGTGCGGTCGGCCCGATCGACGAGCACGACGCGAGCGGCACGGCGGTCGAGGACGGTCACAGCACCCAGCTTATTGCGCCCCCGGTCGATGTCGACCGCGGGCGGTCACTTGGCGGCGGCCGGCTCCGGTACGCCGTTGAAGGTGTTCGGCACGGACAGCCAGGTCGCCCTGTCCACCGGCCAGAAGATGGTGAACGCCCGGCCCACTATCGAATCCTCGGTGATCGTCGCCTCCTGGATGTTCTGGGAGGTCTCCCAGTGCTCCAGCGAGTCGGCCGACGCCTCCCGGTGGTCACCCATGACCCACAGGCGACCGGCCGGCACGGTGATGTCGAACGGCTCGTCGGCGACCGCGTTGCGGGTGCCGTCGGCGTCGGTGTAGATGTACGGTTCGTCGATCGCGTGGCCGTTGATGACCAGCCGCTGCTGCTGGTCGCAGCACATCACGTGGTCACCGGGGAGGCCGATGATGCGCTTGATGAAGTCTTCGCCCTCGTTGCCGCTCTGCCACGACTTTGGCGCCTCGAACACGATGATCTCGCCCCGGCGCGGGTCGCGGAAGTCGTAGACGAGCTTGTTGACGAGCACCCGGTCGAGCACGTTGAGCGTGTGCTCCATCGACGGGGACGGGATGTAGAAGGTCTGCAGCACGAACGCCCGGACCAGGACAGCGACCAGAATCGCCACCCCGACGAGGATCGGCAGCTCGCGCCAGAAGGATCCGCGGCGCTTCTCGGTCTGCTCGTCAATCACGATCGGAGCCTACGTCGCCGGGGGACGAACGGCAGTCCGGAACGCGCGGAGAGCCCGGCACTTAACAGGAACGGGAGGAAGAGCGCCCCGGTCGTCGGATCGGGCCGGGCCGGCGGCTCGGCCGGCATCGCGAAGGTCTTCCAGTTCTCGGGGACGTCCAGGCTGGTGAACCGGCTGGTCGGCCAGACGATCACGAAGGCGCGGCCGATCACGTTGTCGACCGGCACCGGGCCCTGGCAGCGCGCGTCCTGGGAGACGCCGCGATGGTCGCCCATCACGAAGATCTGGTCGGCCGGAACGGTCACCTCGGCGAAGATCCGGCTGGTGCACTGCCGCGGGTTGGGCGGGGCGTCGAGCGAGGAGTTCTCGAAGATGTACGGTTCGTCGATCGACTTGCCGTTGACGGTGACCCGGCCCTGCTGGTCGCAGCAGGCCACTTTGTCGCCGGCGACGCCGATCACCCGTTTGATGAAGTCGCGTTCACCCGGGCGGCTGACGCCGACGAGGTCGCCGATGGTGCGGCCGAGCTTGGCCGAGAAGGCCTGGCTGACCGGCTCGCTGGGGGTTTCCGAGGCCCAGGTCTCCGGCCCCCGGAAGACCACGATCTCACCGCGCTCGGGGTTGCGGACGTCGTAGATGACCTTGTTGACCAGGACCCGGTCCTTGATCTCGAGCGTCTGCTGCATCGACCCGGAGGGGATGAAGAACGCCTGGACCAGGAACGTGCGGATCAGTACGGCCAGGCAGAAGGCCACCACGAGCAGGAGTGGAAGCTCCTGCCAGAGCGGCATCTCCTTGCGCCGGATGATCCGGCCCCGGCGCGGTGGTCGCCTGCTCGGCGACACGCCACCCGGATAGCCACCCGAATAGCCGCCCATCTGTCCCACGCTACGCATCTCCCGCCGCCGTCCGGACGTTACAGGCCCCGGATACAGCACTACCGCCCGGAGAACGTCCTCTGACAGACGTTACGGGCGGCAGTGCGAACGAAGTTCATCCGTCACTGGAGCAAGAATATGTCGCGCTCACTCCGACCGACGGATCGACGACTGTCAGCCGACGGTCTGCTTCTCCCGCAGCTCCTTGATCTTGGCCTTCTTGCCGCGGAGCTCGCGCAGGTAGTAGAGCTTGGCCCGGCGCACGTCACCGCGGGTGACCACCTCGATCTTGTCGATCGCGGGGCTGTTCAGCGGGTACGTCCGCTCGACACCGACACCGAAGCTGATCTTGCGGACCTTGAAGGTCTCGCGGAGGCCGCCACCCTGCCGGCTGATCACGACGCCCTGGAAGACCTGGACCCGGGAACGGTTTCCCTCGACGACCCGGGCGTGCACCTTGACGGTGTCACCGGCGCGGAAGTCGGGGAGGTCGGTGCGCTGCGACTGCGCGTCGAGAGCATCCAGCGTGTTCATTCGCTGCATCCTTACTCACAGCGCACCGGGAGTTCGATGCGCAGATGGGCACTACTGATCCCTGATCACCTCGAAGGATCCTCGTTCGTCGAGCCACGGCGTGGGGACGAACGGCAACCTCCCTACTTTGCCACAGAGGGAGGCTCGATCTGAAATCCGCCCTCCGCGAGGGCGGCCCTGTCTTTTTTGTCCAAATCCGCGGGCGGGTAAGCGGCCATCAGGTCGGGGCGGCGCGAGGCCGTGCGCAGGAGTGATTGGGTACGCCGCCAGCGCGCGATCCGCCCATGGTCCCCGGACCGCAGGACCTCCGGCACGTCACGTTCCCGCCAGGACGCCGGCTTGGTGTACACCGGCGCCTCGAGCAGACCGGCCGCGTACGACTCCTCGGTCAGCGAGTCGGCGTTGCCCAGCACCCCGGGCAGCAGCCGGGTGACCGCCTCGAGGATGACGATGACCGCCACCTCGCCCCCGAACAGCACGTAGTCGCCGAGCGACACCTCACGCACCGGCATCCGGGCGGCCGCGTCGTCGATCACCCGCTGGTCGATGCCCTCGTACCGCCCGCAGGCGAAGATCAGATGGTCCAGCCCGGCCAGCTCGTGCGCGTCGGCCTGGGTGAACGGCTTGCCCACGGGCGACGGCACGACCAGGGTGCCCGGGCCGACCGCGTCCAGCGCCTGACCCCAGGGCTCGGGCCGCATCACCATGCCGGGCCCACCGCCGTACGGGGTGTCGTCCACCGTCCGGTGCACGTCCGACGTCCAGGTGCGCAGGTCGTGCAGGGTGAGGTCGAGCAGGCCGGTCCCTCGCGCCTTGCCGATCAGCGACAGTTCCAGCGGCGCGAAGTACTCCGGGAAGATCGAGACGATGTCGACGCGCATCACAGATCGAGCAGGCCGGGAGGAAGATCGACGATCACGCGCCCGCCGGCCAGGTCGACGGTCGGCACCATGGCGGCGACGAAGGGGATCAGCGCCGTACCCCCGCCCGATTTGTCGAGAACGAGCAGATCTGACGACGGCGCGTGGTCGATCCGCGCGACCGAGCCGAGCTCTTCCCCGTCCAGCGACACCACCCGCAGACCCACCAGCTGGTGATCATGAAATTCGTCAGGGTCGGTCGGCGCCACCAGGGAGGACGAATCCACCTGCAACTCGGTGCCACGGAGCTCCTCGGCCGCGTTGCGGTCGGGAACGCCGGAGAACTGGGCGATGATCCGCCCTTGATGCCAGCGCAGAGCCTCGAGCGTGAGCGTGCCGGAGGTGGTGGTGAACACCGCCCCCGGCACGAAACGTCGCTCCGGCTCATCCGTACGCACGGTCACCAGGACTTCGCCCCGGATCCCGTGCGCCTTACCGATGTGACCGACGACGAGCAGCATCAGACAGTACGCGGATCAGTACGCGTCGACGATGTCGACGCGGATCCCGCGCCCACCGATCGACCCGATGACCTGACGCAGCGCCTTGGCCGTGCGCCCGCCGCGCCCGATGACCGTTCCCAGGTCCTCGGGGTGCACACGGACCTCGAGCCGCTTGCCGCGGCGCGAGTCGACCAGACGGACCCGGACGTCGTCCGGGTTGTCGACGATGCCTTTGACGAGGTGCTCCAGCGCGGGCCGGAGCGCCCCGTCAGCTCGCGTCGGCGCCGGCACCGGCCGGGTCCTCTGCGGTCGCGGCGACGGCCTCGCGGTTGGGCTCGGCCGGGTCGGCGGCCTTGGTCTGCTCCGGCTTGGCCTCGGCGGCCTCCGGCGCGGCGGCCGACTTGGCGGACTTCTTGGCCGGCCGGGTGGCCTTGGCGGGCGTCTCGACGCCCGCGGCGGCCTTGGCCTCGGCCTCGTACGCCGCCTGGCGGTCGGCCTTCGCGGCCGCGACCTTGAGCGGCGGCGGGGCCGGCAGGCCCTTGAACTGCTGCCAGTCGCCGGTCAGCTCCAGGATGCGCTGCACGGCCTCGCTGGGCTGCGCGCCGACGGAGAGCCAGTGCTGAACCCGGTCGGACTTGACCTGGATCAGCGAGGGCTCCTCCTTCGGGTGGTAGATGCCGACGTACTCGATGGCACGGCCGTCACGCTTGGTGCGCGAGTCGGCGACGACGATGCGGTACTGCGGGTTGCGGATCTTGCCCATCCGCAGGAGCCGGATCTTAACGGCCACGGTCTTTTACGCTCCCGATGATTTGCGTGAGGTGAGCCGACGGAACCCACGTGGGGATGCGGGACCGATGCCTCGTTTGGACCTGATCGCACGCCGAGGGGTTAGAGGGCGCCTCGCGCGGACCGATACCAGCTCACTATTGTGCCAGACACCCGGGAGTTACCGAGGGTCGGGGGCCCTGTCCCATCCGGCCGGAACCTCCGGAAGCCCCCAAGACGGGTCGGGGACGAAGTCCGTCCAGCTGCCGTCGAACGGGAACTCGCCGGCCTCGATGATCTTGATGACCCGCCTGCCCTCGGCCCGCACGGCCTGCTCGTCGGCCACCCAGTAGTGCTCCGGGAGGCCGAGACGCTCGGTGAACTCGTCCTCGTCCTTCCACTCCCAGGTGCGGTCCGGGCGTACCACGACATCCAGATCCTGATCGACGACGTCGATGCCGGCCAGGTCACCGTCGGCCCACCGGGTGACGCGCTCCTCGAGGTTCACGTACCAGCCGTCGAACACCCCGGCCGCGGTCCAGAACCACCAGACCGAATGGTCCGCCTCGGGCGGGAAGAACATCAGGATGCCGGGGCCCTGCCACTCCCCGAGCCGGTGCTCGTAGGGCAGCGTGACCCACTCGGTGAAGGGGCGGCCCCGCGCGCCCCGCCCGTCCGGTGCCACCTCATACATCACCGGCGTGTGCTGGGCGAGCCAGACGAGCAGGCCGCGCTCGGTGTCGGAGACCACGCGGACCGGGCGCGCGAAGGCGATCCGGTCGCGGCGGGTGTTGCGGTGCAGGACGACCTGCCCCGGGGCGTACGCCATCAGTACGAACGGGCCAGGATCGCCACAAGCCCGTCCTCGGTGTCCGAGTCGGGCATCGAGCCGTCCTCCCGGACCAGGGCGCGGACCGTGACCGCCTTGCCGTTGGCCTCCTTCTCGCCGGCGTCACCGACCGCCGGCCAGGGCACCCGGGCCCAGCCGGTCTGCGCGGCCTCGATCGCCTCGGCCAGCGTCTTGACCTCGACCGTGCGCTCGGTGCGGAAGGCCAGCGCGTCGTCGTAGAGGCGCTGCTGGTCGGCGGTGAGCGCGGCGGTCACCTCGTCGGTCACCCCGCCCAGCGGCACCGGCGACTTGGTGCCGTCGATCCGGCGGGCCACCACCACGTTGCCGGCGGCCAGGTCGCGCGGCCCGACCTCGATGCGGATCGGGATGCCGCGCAGTTCGGCATCCACGGCACGCCGCCCGAACGGGATGTCGGCCCGGTCGTCCAGCTTTACGCGTACCCCCGAAGCCTTGAGCTCGTCCCGCAACTTGGCCGCGGCCTCGACCACACCCTCGCCCGCCTTGACCACCATGACCTGCACCTGCGTCGGCGCCAGGCGCGGCGGCAACCGCAGCCCGTTGTCGTCGCCGTGGGTCATGATCAGCCCGCCCATCATCCGGGTGGACGTGCCCCACGACGTGGTCCAGGCGTGCTCGACGGTGCTCGCCTGGGAAGTGTAGGTGATGTCGAACGACCTGGCGAAGTTTTGCCCGAGCTCGTGCGACGTGCCCATCTGCAGGGCCTTGCCGTCGCCCATCATGCCCTCGAGGGTCATGGTGTTGGTGGCGCCGGCGAACCGCTCGCCCTTGGTCTTGCGGCCCGGCACGACCGGCATGGCCAGCACCTGGACCATGAAGTCCTCGTAGACATCCTTGTGGATCTGCCGGGCGTACGCGCGGGCGTCGTCCTCGGTGGCGTGCGCGGTGTGGCCCTCCTGCCAGAGGAACTCGGTGGTCCGCAGGAAGGTGCGCGGGCGCAGCTCCCAGCGCACGACGTTGGCCCACTGGTTAAGGAGCAGCGGCAGGTCGCGGTAGGAGTCGACCCACTTGGCCATGAACTCGCCGATGACCGTCTCGCTGGTCGGGCGGACCACCAGCGGCTCGGCCAGCTGCTTGCCACCGGCGTGGGTGACGACGGCCAGCTCGGGCGAGAAGCCCTCGACGTGCTCGGCCTCGCGGCGCAGGTAGGACTCGGGGATGAACAGCGGGAAGTACGCGTTCTCCGACCCCGACTCCTTGATCCGCGCGTCCATCTCGGACTGCATGCGCTCCCAGACGGCGTAACCGGCCGGCCGGATCACCATCGTGCCGCGCACCGGGCCATTGTCGGCCAGTTGCGCCTTGGCGATCAGATCCTGGTACCAGCGGGGGAAGTCCTCCGCACGGGGAGTGAGCACGCGAGCCATGGCCGGAATATTAGTCGGGCCTACTTGATCACGTTTCCCCGGAGCACGATGCGGCTCGGCGTCTTGACCACGCGAAGGTCCTCGCGGGGGTCGGACGGGTAGACGACCAGGTCGGCCAGGCCGCCTTCGACCAGGCCCGGGAAGCCCAGCCACTCCCTCGCGCCCCAGCTCGCGGCGGCCAGCACGTCGTCCACCGACATGCCCGCCCGCCGCAGGAGCAGCATCTCGTCGGCAGCCAGCCCGTGGTCGATCCCGCCGCCCGCGTCGGTGCCGACATAGATGGGTACGCCGGCCTCGTACGCCGCACCCACCACGGCCGGGAACCGGTCACGTAGCGCGAGCATGTGGTCGGCGTACCCACCGAACTTGGCTCTGGCCTGCTCGGCGATGTCACCGAAGGTCAGGATGTTGATCATGGTCGGCACCAGCGCCGTGCCCCGCCGTGCCATCTCGTCGACCAGGTCGAGCGAGATGCCGGTGCCGTGCTCGACCGAGTCGACGCCGGCCCGCACCATCATCGCCACGCCCTCCTCGGAGAACGTGTGCACCGCGGCCCGGGCCCCGTTGGCGTGCGCGGCCTCGACCGCCACCGCCATCGTCGCCTCGTCCCAGCTCGGCGCCAGGTCGCCGGCCGCACGGTCGAGCCAGTCCCCCACGATCTTGACCCAGCCGGTGCCGGCCTTGGCCTGCTCGGCGACAGCCTGGGCGACGCCGTCGGCGGCCACCTCGACCCCGATGTCGCGCAGGTACCGCTTCGGCGCGGCCACGTGCTTGCCCGCGCGGGCGAGGCGAGGGATGTCCGGTTCGTCGTCCAATTCCGGGTACGGGTACGGCGAACCGGCGTCACGCAGCGCCAGCACTCCCGCGTCCCGGTCGAGGTAGGCCAGCTGCCGCGCCTCGTCGAGCCCGGTGATCGCCCGCGGCCCCCGCGCGATGCCCAGATGACAGTGGGCGTCGACCAGCCCCGGCAGGATCCACCCCGCACTCGCGACGGTCTCGGCCCCGGCCACCGGCTCGTAGGTGACCCGGTCGCCGACCAGCCACAGGTCCCGCATTTCACCCTCGGGGAGAACGACCCCGCGCACATGCAACGCCACGGGGTCTTCCTACCACGATCACCGCTTGCCTAGATGTCCGTAAAATATGAATCAGGTTACTTTGCCCGAACCGCTCCGGGGTTAATCCGTTGTGGACAGTCATGAAGAAGCGCACAGCGATTCCGCTGATGATCGCCGCCGCCCTGGCCACCACCGCCGTCGCGACCGGCCCCACGATGGCCGCCGCACCCACCACCGCGGCCGGGGTGATCGTCACCTACCGCCACCCGAACAACTCGACCTTCAAGGCGATCCTCACCGACTCGACCTCCATCGCGAAGGCCCGGGCCCAGCTCGCCGGCACCGAGCCCGCCCCCAGCCACCCGAGCGGCACGATCAACTACAACGGGGCCAACGAGAACACCGGCTGGTCCTGGCACCTGGACAACACCCGGCAGAGAGACTCGGACATCGAGGCCTGCGACGGCACACCTCAGGACGTCGAGAACCACGCCATCACGGTCTCGACCTACTGCCCGTGGGACGCCGTCGTGATCGCCATCCAGAACAACTGACCGAGCACCCGCCCGGCGGCACAAGCCGCCGGGCGGCACAAGCCGCCGGGCGGCACATCGCCCCGCTCAGTGCCGCATGGCTCGCGAGATCAACCCGTCGCGGCGACGCGTCAGCGCCGGCAGATCGATCGTGACCTCCCACGGCACGTCGACAGTCACCACGTCCGTCGTCTCGATGTGCCGGTGGTAAACACTGTTATCGCCGAGCAGAAACTGGTTGAAGGAGATCCGCTCGGTGTAGAGGTCGACGATCCAGTAGGACGGAATGCCGTTCACAGCGTATTGCTTGCGTTTCACCTCCCAGTCCCGGCTGATCGAACTGGGCGACACCACCTCGACCGCGAGCAGGACATCGGCGTGATGGATCAGCGTCGCCATAGAGGCGCTCGCTTCGATCACCAAGACATCCGGTCGTCGTTCGGTGTGCTCGTCGACCATCACCGCCCGCTCCTCACCAACCGCGTAGTCGGGCGGGCAACCGGCATCGATCGCGTTGGCGATCGCGCGGCAGATGATGCTGTGGACCGTCGGCGCTGCGGGCGACAAGACAAGCCTTCCGTTGATCAACTCATAGCGGAGATCCTCGGGAAGACTCACCAGGTCAGCGACGGTGAGATCAGTGCGGCTGAGCAGGTCCTGCAGTTCGGGGTGGAGAGAAGGACGACGCAGGGCAGTGGTCATGGACAGCTCCTCACGAGGGGTGCCGTCCATGCTACTAGACATACGACTACCTGTCGCCTGACTATTTCTCGTCGTCTTTCTTGGGCTTCATGAGCTTGTTGAAGTCGAGATTGGGGAGCTTGAAGCCGGGCGGAAGGCCCTGCGCGCCGTCGCCGCCGGCCAGGGCGGACGGGTCGAAGCCGGGCGGCAGCTGCGGCATGCCGCCACGGGGCAGGGCGCCACCGGTGCGCGGGCCGCGCGAGCCACCCTTCGTACCCTTGCGCTTGTTCTTCGGGCTCTTGGTCGCCTTGCGCCGGTTGCCGCCGGGCAGGCCCATCATGCCGCCCATCTGCTTCATCATCTTCTGCGCGTCGGCGAAGCGGTTGAGCAGCTGGTTGACATCCATCACGGTCACACCGGAGCCGTTGGCGATGCGGGCGCGGCGCGAGCCGTTGATGATCTTCGGGTTGGTGCGCTCGCCGGGGGTCATCGAGCGGATGATCGCGGTGACCCGGTCGAAATGCTTGTCGTCCAGCTCGGCCAGCTGGTCCTTCATCTGGCCCATGCCGGGCATCATGCCGAGGATGTTGGCGATCGGGCCCATCCGGCGGACCGCCATCAGCTGCTCGAGGAAATCCTCCAGCGTGAACTGCTCGCCACCGAGCAGCTTGGCCGTCATCTTCTCTTTCTGATCCTCGTCGAAGGCCGTCTCGGCCTGCTCGATAAGGGTCAGCACGTCGCCCATGCCGAGGATCCGGCTGGCCATCCGGTCGGGGTGGAAGACGTCGAAGTCCTCCAGCTTTTCCCCTGTCGACGCGAACAGGATGGGCTCGCCGGTGACGTGCCGGACGGAGAGCGCCGCACCACCACGGGCGTCGCCGTCGAGCTTGGAGAGCACCACGCCGGTGATGCCGACGCCGTCGCGGAAGGCCTCGGCGGTGGAGACCGCGTCCTGGCCGACCATGGCGTCGATGACGAAGATGACCTCGTCGGGGTTGACCGCGTCGCGGATGTCGCGGGCCTGCTGCATCATCTCGGCGTCGATGCCGAGGCGGCCGGCCGTGTCGACGATGACGATGTCCTTGGCCTGGCGCCGGGCCACGTCGATGGCGTCCCGGGCGACCTGGACCGGGTCGCCGACGCCGTTGCCGGGCGACGGGGCGTAGATGTCGACCCCGGCCCGGCCGGCCAGCACCTGGAGCTGGTTGACCGCGTTGGGGCGCTGGAGGTCGGCCGCGACCAGCAGCGGCTGGTGGCCCTGGCCCTTGAGCCAGCGGGACAGCTTGCCGGCCAGCGTGGTCTTGCCGGAACCCTGGAGGCCGGCCAGCATGATCACGGTCGGTGGCTGCTTGGCGAAGGTCAGCCGCCGCCCCTCGCCACCGAGGACATTGATGAGCTCCTCGTGGACGATCTTGATGATCTGCTGGGCCGGGTTGAGCGCCTGGGAGACGTCGGCGCCGCGCGCCTTCTCCTTCAGCGCGTTGATGAACGACCGGACCACCGGCAGCGCGACATCCGCCTCGAGCAGCGCAAGGCGGATCTCGCGCGCGGTGGCGTCGATGTCGGCGTCGGTCAGCTTCCCCTTGCCGCGAAGCTTGGTGAAGATGCCGTTGAGGCGGTCACTGAGGTTGTCGAACACGTGGCAAGCCTAGCTTCCCGCCGCCGCGACTACTGGTTGCGCATCCGATAGGTCTTGGCGGCCGCCTCGATGCGGTTCTGGGTGCGGGTTCCGGGGCGCAACTCGCGCTTGACCCGGCCGTAGACCCAGACGCCGCCGCCGACCACGGCCGCGCCGATGAGCAGGTAGCCGAACCAGCCGAGCAGGAAGTGCAGCACGCTGACCGCGACCCACCCCACCACGACGACGCCGGCGATCAGTGCGACCAGGTATGCGATGCCCTTGCCCATCATGCCCTCTTCTCGGTTGACCCGGACTCCACCATGCGCCCTCGACGCAACTCCGCGCATCAGTCTCCCGCCGTATTCGTACCCGTAGGGGTCGGTGGTGCAGAAGGGTCGATATCGACCGCAACCTCGCCTCGGGCACCGACGTTGACGATTCTGTGACGATCACCCGCGTCGTCCCGCGGCGGGTCACGCCCGGCGGGTCACGGAACGGCCACTATCGGCGCGACATCGAGGGCCTGCGTGCGGTAGCGGTGCTGATGGTCGTGCTCTACCACGCGGGCGTGCCACTGATCCGCGGCGGCTTCGCCGGGGTCGACGTGTTCTTCGTCATCTCCGGCTATCTGATCACCGGGCAGTTGCTGCGGGACGGCCGGATGGTCGCCTTCTACGCCCGACGGTTCCTCCGCCTGCTGCCCGCCGCCCTGCTGGTCGCCGCGGTCACGGTGGGTGCGGCGGCACGCTGGCTGCCGCCGGTGCGTACGCCCGCCATCGCCGCCGACGGCCTGTTCGCCACCCTGTCCAGCATCAACTACCGGCTGGCGGCGACCGGCGCCGACTACCTGACCGCGGCGACCGCCCCCTCACCCCTGCGGCACTTCTGGTCGCTGGCGGTGGAGGAGCAGTTCTACCTCCTCTGGCCGCTGCTGCTGATCGCCGGTTGGGCGCTCGGCCGCCGCCGCGGGATCACCGGCGCGCTGGCCGTGGTGGTGGCCGGCTCGTTCCTGACCTCGCTGTGGCAGACCACGGCCAACCCGACCTGGTCCTACTTCGGACTGCACACGCGGGCCTGGGAGCTGGGCGCCGGCGCACTGGTCGCGGTGCTGGCGCCCCGGGTGCCGCGCCGATTCGCGTCGGCACTGTGCGGGGCCGGCCTGGCCGTCATCGTGCTCTCCGCCGTCGTCCTCACTGCGCGAACCCCGTTCCCCGGGTACGCCGCGGCGCTGCCGGTGCTGGGCACGGTGGCCGTGCTGACCGGCGGCGTCACCGCGCCCTCGGGCCTGCTGGGCGAGCCGCCGCTGCAGGCCGTCGGGCGCCTTTCCTACTCCTGGTACCTGTGGCACTGGCCGTTCCTGACCATCGGCCCGGCCGCGCTGGGCGTGAGCGCGACGCTGCCGGTGAAGCTCGCCCTGGCCACGGCCGCCCTGGTCGCGGCCTCCCTCACGTACGCGATGGTGGAAAACCCGATCCGCCGCCTCCCCGCCCTGCGCGACCGCCCCCGGGCGACGGTGGCCGGCGGCCTGGTCCTGATCCTGGCCACTGCGGCCGGCTACCTCGTGGTGAGCCGGACCGACCCGGCCCCGCCGACCCGCTACCGGGCGCCGGTGCTGACCGCGTGGACGCCGGAGCAGCTGGCCGCGGGCCTCACCACCCCGGCCGTCCCGGCCAACCTGACGCCGTCACTGCGCGCCGCGAGCAAGGATCTGCCCCGGGTCTATCCGGACGGCTGCTCGTCCGAGCTCACCGACACCTCTATCCGGCAGCCGTGCGCGTACGGCGACGTCGCCTCGGCCGAGACCGTGGTGCTGTACGGCGACTCGCACGCCGCGCACTGGTTCCCGGCCCTCGAGGTGATCGCCCGCGACCGCCACTGGCGCCTGCTCGTGGTGACCAAGAACGCCTGCTCGGCCGCGGCCACCCGGATCTTCCAGGTGGCCCTGAACCGGCCCTACAACGAGTGCGTGGTGTGGCGGCGGAAGGCGTGGGCGTACATCGCCGGGGTGCGGCCGTCGCGGGTGTTCATGGCGTCCGCCGCGGCCGGCGGCACCGTGGTCGACGCGGCCGGCGTACCCGTCGACGATCCGACCTGGACCGACCGGGCCTGGCTGGCGGGCTGGGCCGAGACGACCGAGCGGCTGGGGCACGGCCGCGCCCGGCTCTATCTGCTGGAGGACACCCCCTACCAGCGACAGCCGCCGCTGGAGTGCCTGTCGCAGCATCCGAACGACCCGCGCGCCTGCGTGGTGCCGATGGACAGTGCGCTGCCGGCGCCGGACCGCCGCGTGTCGATCAGGGCGAAGCTGCGTACGGAGGGCGTGGCCGTGATCGATCCGACGCCGTGGTTCTGCACCACCGGCGGCTGCCCGGTCATCGTCGGCAACGTGCTCGTCTTTCGCGACCCGAGCCACATGACCGCCACCTGGTCCCGGTTGCTGGCGCCACGGCTGGACGCGCTCATCGGATGAGAGGCGGCGTCGGATCGGGCCACCGGTCGCCCCGGGCCCGGATCGAACGCCACACCACGTCGGCCCGGCCCAGCACCGAGGGGTGGGCCTCCATCTGCATGACCGCCTGGAAGACCTGGTTGACCTCGGAGTCGGTGGTGGTCGCGTTGACGACCTGTTGCACCAGCCAGCGCCGCACCCGGCCGCCGAGCGCTCGGCCCGGACCCGGCTCTCCAGGAACGGCCGGGGGAGGTCAGCAGGTCGAGGTCGGCCCCGGCCACCTTGGGTACGCCCCGCGTGTACGACGCCATCCTCGCGCGGCGAGCATCCCGGCCATGCTGCCGCCCAGCACCACGGCCGTGCCGAGCCGGACCGGCACACCGGCCGGCGGGGTCGGATCGGCGATCTCGGCGAAGGTCTCGGCGTCTCCCATCGCTCCATTGTGAAACTCAGGCCGGGCGGATGTGACCCGGCCCGTGATCGAGCAGGATCCGGGTCAGCCGCCGGGTCAGCAGGTCGTCCCAGGGGACGCCGGGGCGGTGCCGCTCCCAGGTGGCCGCGTCCGGCAGGTACTCGAGAAGGACTCCGGCGGCACGGGCGTGGCGGAAGCCGGGGCAGTCGGTGACCACCACGGTGGCCGGGCCGGTGTCGTGGGCCAGGCTCGCGGTCAGTGCCCGCAACGCCTCGGCGTCGTGTCCGATCGCGACCACCACCTCGACCGCGTCCGGCTGCGGTTCGGCCGCCCGGGCCCGCCACCAGTCGCGTTCCGCGCGGGCTCCGGCCAGCTGCCAGCGCAACCTCTCCGGCGTCACGGCGTGGCTCCGATCCACGCCGCGGCGGCCGCGGCGCCGTTCTCGAACGCCACCTCCGCGCACCGGGACGCCAGCGCCGCGCGTACCTCCGGCTTTGTCGCCAGCGTGAGCAGGTCGTCCAGGTCCGCGGCCCGCTCGGCGCAGAGCGCCGCCCCGGCCGCCGCGGCGAACCGGGCCCGAGCCAGCTGGTCGTCCGGTCCGTCATCGGGCTCGGGCACGAACACCGTCGGCACCCCCGCGGCCAGCAGCTCGTGATATGCCGTGTAGCCGGCCGTGGCGACGGCCAGGTCGGCGGCCCGCAACGCCCGGGCGGCCGGCTCGATCGGCGTGAACCCCGGCACCGCCCGGTTCAGTCCCCGACACACCACGGCCGGCTCCTCGCCCAGCCCGAGCAGTTCCCGGGCGGCGGTGCGGCCGAGCAGGTCAGCGCGGTCGAGCGCGGTGATCGGCGGGACGGTGGTGACGCCGTCCCGGTCGTACACGGTCCAGCCCTCGTCGCCCGGAGCGGCGAACTCCCCCGGCTCGAGCACCGCGTCGAAGGCCGCCGACCGTCCCCGCCAGCGCAGTCCCTGCCCGCGCCGCCACATCGCCGGGCGCAGCCACCGCCAGGTCACGTCCGGATGGTCGGCGGTCGCGGCGAGCAGCCCGTCCTCCGGCACGCCGTCGAGCACCACGGTGCCGACCTCGTGCACCTCGATCAGGTGACGCAGCCGTTCGCGCAGGAAGGTCTCCCGGCGCGGGCGGGTGGTCGCGGGCAGATGTTCGACCAGCAGCGCGGCGTCGGGCAGGTTCTCGGCGCCGGTGAGCAGGACCGGCGGCTCGGGCAGCCGGGCGGCCACCGCGAGCAGGCGGTCGGTCGCGTCACCGACCAGCAGCACCCGAGGGTTCACACAAGGTTGAACGACACGCGCGTCTCGGACGAAACTCTCCCGCGGTAGTTGATCATTAGGTGGTGGAGGCGGACCAACTTCTGGAGGCTCATTCGGCACCGCCGGTCGTTCCCCGGGTCGGGGACCGCCGGCGGGTGACCAGCGTCGTGGTCGCGTGCGCGCCCGGGCCCGAGCTGATCGGCTCGGTGCGCTCGCTGACCGCGCAGAGCTGGACCAACCAGGAGATCCTGCTGTACGACGACGGCTCGCCGCACGGACACGACGGCGTCTTCCGGTCGGCGGCCGCGCTGGATCCGCGGGTCCGGCTGATCCGGTTGCCGGCCAACGTCGGCGTGTACGCCGCCCGCAACCTGGCCCTGGCCCGCGCCACCGGCGACTACGTGACGTTCCAGGACCCGGACGCTTGGTCGCACCCGCTCCGCCTGGAACGTCAGGTGCACGCCGTGGGCAGCGGCGCCGGGGTCGGCTGTCACGCCGTGCTGAACGGCTCCGTCGTGCGCGGTCCGCTGCTGGTGCGGCGCGGGGCCGGTGACTTCGACGAGGTCCGGCACGGCGGCGACGACGAGTACACGGAACGGCTCGGCCTGCCGGCCCTGGCCGACGTGCTGTGCCTGCTGCGCTCGCCGGTCCCGGCACACCTGGTTCCGGCGCTGCGGGCGTACCGGTCGGCGTACCGGGCGTGGCACCGCCGCCCGGCCGCCTCGCCCTGCCGCCCGTGGCCGCTGCTCGAACGGCGCGGCCGCCGCGCCTACGACGTGCTGCTGGTGGCCGACTGGACCCGGCCGGACGCCGGACTGGGCCAGTTCCAGGCACTCCGGTCACTCGGGCTCCGGATGGCACTCCTGCACCACTCGTCGTCCACCGCCGATCTCGACCCGGCCGTTCAGCACGCCGTCAACGACGGCCAGGCCGAGCAGGTCGACCTGACCGACGACGTGCGGGCCCGACTGGTCGTGGTCCGCGACCCGGCCGTACTGCTGACCCCGCCCTCGGTGCCCAGCGGTATCCGCGCCACCCGGCTGATCCTCGAGGGCGCCGCCACCCCGCGGTGTGCCGCCGAGGCCCGCGAGCTCTTCCACGCCGAGCCGCTGTGGGCGCCGGCCGGGCCGCACAGCCGGCAGGCGCTTTCCGGCCTGCCGCTGACCCCGGTCGACGTGCCGGCCACGGTCGCCGCCGGCCAGTGGCGGCTGGACCGGCGTCCCGTGCGGGCCGGGCGGCCGGTCGCCGGCGTCATCGGCTCGCCGGCTGAGCTGCCGGCCGAGCCCGGCATCGACCTGCGGTTGCTGGACGGTAGCAGCGGCGTACCCGGCGGGTTGCCGTCCTGGTTGGTCTATCGCTCCCTCGACCTGCGCGCCTTCCTGCACCAGCTCGACTTCTACCTGCCGCTGCCGGCCGAGGCCACACCGGCCGACCCCACTCCCGCGGTCCTGGCCGCCATGGCCGCCGGTTGCGTGGTCGTGCTGCCGCCCCGCTACCGCTCCACCTTCGGCGACGCCGCCGTCTATTCCGCCGCACCCACCGACGCGGTCCGCTCCTTCCCGGCCGCGTCCCTACCGGCCCAGCGCGACCGGGCCGTCTCCTTCGTGCGTACCCACCACCAGCACGACCGTTACGCGGCTCAGATCCTGGCCCTGACACCGTGATCGCAACCATCCGGTTCCCGGGCTGGAAAGGCCTTGCGGCTACTTACCCGTCCCGCAACTCAGAGGTCACGGCAAGGCACCTGTAGCGGCCTTCAGGGACCCGTGGGCGGGCCGATCGGAATGCTGAACCTGGCGGAACGAAGCCAGGCGCCGCACTCCGAAAGGCAGATCTCATGCGCTCGATCGTCCGCCGCCTCGCCCAGCTCGCCCTCGTCCCCGCCGCCCTGCTCGGCGTCGTGGCGGTCGCGAACCCGGCTCAGGCCGCCGCGCCGACGGTCGCGCAGCTGCAGGTCGACATCTTCAACGCGACCAACGTGCAGCGGGTCAAGCTGGGCTGCGCCAAGCTCCGCAACGACGCCAAGCTGGGCTACGCCGCCCGCGGCCACGCCGCCTACCAGGCCCGCACCAACAAGATGAGCCACACCGGCTCGAGCAACTCGACGTTCGCGGTCCGCGCCTCCCGCGCCGGCTACGTCGGTGCCCTGGCCGAGAACGTCGCCTACGGCTACCGCTCCGGCGCCCAGGTCGTCTCGGCCTGGATGGCCAGCCCCGGCCACCGCGCCAACATCGCCAACTGCCGCGCCAAGGCGGTCGGCGTGGGCGCCTTCTACTCGGCCAACGGCACCCCCTACTACACCCAGGACTTCGGCTCCCGCTGAGCTTGTCCACCCGAGTTCCGGGCCTGCCCCCGCGGGCCCGACGTGGGGTGATGCCCCACGACCCGCGCCCCCGCCGTCCCCCGCGGCGGGGGCGCGCTGTCGTCAGGGCCGGGAGTTCGGCCCACGCTCAATTCGGCGGGTACGGGCGCAGAGGTCCCCGACCGCGGCGGCCCGCTGCCCGCCTTCGAAGCCCGGCCCGGCGGTGCGTCCGGGCCGTAGCCGCCCACCGGCCACATGCTACGGAGGGCATCACCTGAACGGCCTCGCCGGCGTTGGTCAGGTGTGCAGGCGGCCGAGTTGCTGGACGACCACGTCGCGGCGATCGGTGCTTCGCTGCGGTCGGCGGTCGGTGCCACCGCCGTGCGTACCGGATCGATCGACGCCCGGCATCTGCTCGCCCGCGCCGCCCTCGGGCCCGCCGCCGGCCTCAACGACCTGCTGGTGGCGGCCCGGAACCGGGACCGGCGCTGGCTACGCCGGGTCAAGCCGCGCCGGCCGATCCTGGCCGCCCTGGCCCAGACGATCGCCCTGCAGGACCGGTTGCCGGGCGACCGGGCCGACGCGCTGGCGATCTACTCGCTGATCGGCGCCGGCGCCCTCTCGGCGACCCATCAGGGCCTGCACGCCCAGCTCACCCTGGCCTGGGCCGGGCCGGCCGCGGTGCCCCGGCTGCTGGCCTCCTACAAGCGCATCCGCCCGGAGGTCCGGGCCGCGCTGGAAACCGATCTGGCCAACCCGTTCGTGGCCGAGCGCCCGGTCGGGCCGTGGCTGGAAGCGTTCCGGACCCTGCTCGGGGGCCCGGATCTCACCCTGGACGCCACCAGCCTGCCCCCGATCGACCGGCTCGCCACGCCCGCGCCGCCACTTCAGGTGGAGGCGCCGCAGCGGATCTCGGTGCTGCTCACCGCCGAGCGACCGGGACCGGAACTGCTCACCGCCGTACGCTCGATCCTGGCCCAGACCTGGTCCAACCTGGAACTGATCCTGGTGGCGCCCGAGCACGACCCGACCGTCCGGCGGGCCGCCGCGATGAGCGACCGCATCCGGGTCGTCCGCGACGACGGGCCACGGGCGGCGACCGGCGAGTTCGTCACCTACCAGGACGCCCGCGGCTGGTCGCACCCCCGCCGCCTGGAACGTCAAGTGGCACCCCTGATCCGGGGCGGGCCGGCCGCCACCACCGCGGACGTCCTCCCGGTGACCGAGGACCTGCTGCTGACCAGGGCCGGCCTGCGCGCCACCCGGCCCGAGCCGACGCTGCTGTTCCGCCGCGGGTCGGAGGGCGGGGCGGTCGAGCATCTGACCGAACGGTTGTCGCTGATCCGGGTGGGCGCCGTCGCCACGGCACCGGCGGTGGCCAGGAAGGCGTTCGACGTCGTGTTCGCCGGTGACTGGCGGTTCGCGACCGGCCCGGTCCGCTCGGCCGTCGACGAGATCCGGGCGCTGACCCGGGCCGGGCTGCGCGTCGGGCTGGTGCAGCTGGACTCGTTCCGGGCCGCGTACCGCCGCCCGCTCCCGCCCTGCGACGCGATCCGGGATCTGGCCGGGGCCGAGCCGGTGGGCCTGGACCAGCCGTGCACGGCCGAGGTGTTGGTGATCCGGCAGGCGGCGGTGCTGCAGTTCGCCGCGGACGATCCCGCCCAGTTGCGCGCCGGCCGGGTGCTCGTGGTCGCCGACCGTGCCCCCGGCGGCCACTACGACACCCGGACCTGCACTTCCCGGGTACGCCGGGTGTTCGACCTGACGGCCGTGTGGTGGCCGCGCGATCCCGGCGTCCGGGCGGCGTTGCGGGCGGCCGACCCGGACCTGCCGATCGCCGAACGGGACCTGCCCGCCGTCGTCGACGCGGACGGCTGGGTCGCCGGGCGCGGCGGTGCCACGGCGGGACGCCCGATCGTCGGGGCGGACCTGTGCGACACCTCGCCCGAGGGCGCGCTCGGCATCCTGCGGCACCTGTCCGATCTGGACGTACGCCTGCGCCTGGCCGACGGGCCGCCGGAGGTGCCGGCTCCGCGCGTACCCCACTCGTGGCTGGTTTTCCCGGCCGGTGCCGTGGCCCCGAGAGCCTTCCTCCACCAGCTCGACTTCTATTTGCACGGGCCCGGCCCGGCGGCCGGAACGTTCTCGCGCCCCGCTCTGGAGGCCGCGGCCGCCGGGTGTGTCGTGGTGCTGCCGGAGCGGTTCGCCGCGCTCTACGGCGACGCCGCCGTCTACGCCGAACCGGCCGCCGTGCCGGCCCTGATCCGCCGGTACGCCGCCGACGACGCCCTGTTCGCCGAGCAGAGCCGCCGCGCGCGCGAGGTGGTGGCCCGGGCCCACCGGCCGGAGCAGTTCGCGCTCACGTTGGGAGTCTGCCGATGAAGGAACTCGGACGCCGGGTGCTGCGGCGGCTGCTGCGCCTCACCCCGCACACGATCGGGATCGCCGCGGCGACGCTGGCCGGTGCGGGTGCGATCGCGGCGGCGCTGTCCGGGCGTACGCCGATCGCCGTCGCCTGGAGCGCCGCGCTGCTGACGGCGACGCTCGTGGTGACCGTGCATCTGCATCGCGGCACCACCGCCCGGCACGACGCCCAGCAGGAGTCGGCCGGCGAGCTCCGCGACATCCTGGAACAGCTGCAGCGCCGGGTGATCGCCACGGTCGAGAAGGAGCGCCTGGAGGCCGGCGACCGCCACCTCGAGCTGACCGACACGATCACCCGCGGTCTCACCCCCGAGGGGGCGGAAGCGTTGCTGCGCGCCCAGAACCGCGAGCTCGACGCGGTGATCCAGCTG
The DNA here is from genome assembly GCF_043197135.1 of Actinoplanes sp. NPDC049265. Classification (NCBI taxonomy): domain Bacteria; kingdom Bacillati; phylum Actinomycetota; class Actinomycetes; order Micromonosporales; family Micromonosporaceae; genus Actinoplanes; species Actinoplanes sp. NPDC049265. The sequence continues at coordinate 41,553 of NZ_JBICSP010000001.1, forward strand.
TCCCGCACGGTCGTGCCGCGGGCGCCCATGCCGATCGGCGACACCGGGCCCACCCCGGCCGACCTGCTCGCCCTGCTGCATCTGACGCGCTCCCGCAAACCCGGTCTGACGGTCGCGCTGGGCGCGGGTCCGGCTTCGATCTGGCTCGGGTACGCGGCGGAGCACGCCGGCCGCGTGGTCGTCGTCGAACACGACCCGGCCCGAGCCGACCGCCTGCGCACCGATCTCGTGGCCCACAACCTGACCGGTGTCGAGGTGGTGCGGGCGCCGCTGGTCGAGCTCACCCTGGACGGCCGCACCACCGACTGGTACGACGTCGACGCCCTGACCTCCCTCACCGACATCGGCCTGCTGCTGGTCGACGGCCCCGCCACCGACCCGCTGCCACCGGCGCTGCACGTGCTGGGCCGCCGCCTGGCCGACGACGGCGTCGTGGTCTCGCTGCCGCGCTCATCGGTCCCGCGCCAGCATCCGCACGACGGTTTCCGCCTCGACCACACCGCCCGCTGGACCGTCCTGTCCCGCGCCACGTCACCGGCTACGTCGTTCTGAGCACGGCGGACCGCTGGCCGGACCGCCACGGCCGGTGGGCGGCGACGGCCTGGACACACCGCCGGGCCGGGCTTCGAAGGCGAGCAGCGGGCCGCTGCGGGCGGGGACCTCCGCGCCCGTACCGGAAGATCAAGGTAGTGGGGTGAAGCGGAAGCTGGCGGCCTCCGTGACCGTCACGGCCGTCGCCTCCAGCACCCCGGTGTATCGGGCCGGGCCGGTGCGACGGGTCGACAGGTAGCGGTTGCGGCCGACCGAGAACAGGACGAACTCGCCCTCGGCGGCCGGGATGACCCGCAGCCACTCGTGTGGCCCCTTGCTCGCCGTGAACAGCCGTACCGCCGCATCGCCCGGCACCCGTGGGCGCGCCGACACGAAGCGGCGGTGGGCGGCGAAGCCCCGCAGCATCAGGTTCGCCGGCCGGCGGGGGAATCGGCACATCTGGAACTGCTCCCACGTGCCGTACGTGTCGGGCCGGGTCCGGGCCCGCAGCACCCCGGCGTCCAGTCCCTGGTAACCGTCCTCGGCCGCGACCAGCAGACCGCTGCGCACGTCGAGCAGACCCACCGCCCGGGGCTCGCAGCGCAGCGGCTCGATCATCGGCGCGCCCCCGGCCACCGTGCCCAGCGCCAGCAGGCCGGTCAGCACCGACGACAGCCAGCGGCGGCGGGCCCGGCAGCGGCCCTGACGACCGGTCTCGACCGCCTCGTGGCTGATGCTCTCGTCGACGAACCGCCGTTCCAGCTCGGACAGTGACGACCGCCAGGACGGCGACGCGGTCCACTGCCGGGTCTGCGCCAGCCGGCTGCCCCGGTAGAGGATGCTCCGGTCGTACCCCAGCTCCTGCCAGACGGCGGCCGAGTCGGCCAGCCGCCGGTGCGCCCGCAGCGTCACGCGGTCCTGGTCCACCCACTGACGCAACCGCGGCCAGGCCCGGATCAGTGACTCGTGCGCCAGTTCGACGCTGCCGTGCCCGGTGGTCAGCAACCGCGCGTCCACCAGCCGGTCGACCAGGCCGGCCGCGTTCACCTGCGAGCGCGGCACGCGGCGGGCCCGCACCCCGGACAGGTCGTCGAGGTCGATCATCCGGAGCAGCAGGGGCCGGAGGGCCGTCCGCTCCTCGTAGTCGAGGCGGTGGTACACGCCTTCGGCGGTGGCCGCGACCGCGCCGTCGACCCCGCCCGCGGCCTGATATCCGTCGAGCGTGATGGTCGTGCCGCGATGACGCCGCCACGCCTCCAGCAACGCGTGCGAGGCGAGCGGCAGGGCACCGGGCCGGCCCGCCACCTCGGCCACGATCGCCGAGACGAGCGCGCCTTCGACCCGCAGCCCGAGGCGGTCGGCCGGCTTCACCACCGCCTCGCGCAGTTCGGCCGGGCTCATCCCGCCCATCAGCAGCTGCCCGTCCTGCATGGCGGCGAGCAGGCCGGGGAACTCGGCGAACCGCGGGTAGTGGTCGGCGCGCACGGCGAGGACCACCCGGGTGCGGCTGCCGGGCCGGCACAGGGCCAGCAGGGCGGCGAAGAAGGCGGCCCGTTCACGGTCCGGCACGGACGCCGAGAACACGTTCTCGAATTGGTCGACGATCAGCAGCAGTTCGGCCGGTCGGTCGAGCAGCGCCTGCCGTACCGCCAGTTCGGCGTGGGCCGGGTCGCGGTTCAGGTCGTCGAGCAGTGCACCGGCCGGGATCCGGGCCAGGCCGGCCAGCGGCAGGGCGAGGTCGGTCAGCGGGTGCGCGGCGGGCACCATCAGCACCGCCGGCTGGGGCATCGCGGCCATCAGCCCGGCCCGCACCAGCGAGGACTTGCCGACACCGGAGGGCCCGAACACGGCCACCAGCCGGCGTTGGGACACCCGCCGGACCAGGTCGGCGACGAGGCCCGCGCGACCGAAGAACAGCTCGGCGTCCTCCTTCTGGAAGGGCGCGAGTCCGGCGTACGGCGGGCTGCCCGCGACCGGCTCGACCGGCTCGGGTGGGTCGGTCCGGGCGAGCAGCCGCCAGCGGTTCTCCCAGTCGGCGACGTTGCCACTGCACGCCTGGACGTACGCCCGGGTCACCGGCAGGGTCGGCAGCCGGCGCCCGGACGCGGCGGCGGCGAGGGTCGCGGCGGAGAAGTTCGCCAGCACGGCCAGCGCCCGGTACGAGGGATTTCCCGCCTTCTCCCGCAGTTGCCGCAGGCCGACCGCGAATTCGACGAGTGGGTCGCCGTTCGGGTCGAGCGCGCGTTCGGGCCGAGGCATACCCACCCCCGTGAGTTGTCCAGCTGTTTGTCCGCACCATTGTCCAAACCGGTCAAGCGGCAGCAAGACAACTTGTCGGCGGCTAGACAGGGATCTCCGACACATTGACGGGGGTAAACCTTGAGAAGACACATCGTCGCGTTCGCCGCGGCGCTGGTCGCGATTCTGGCGATCGGCACGCCGGCGTACGCGGAACCGCCGGTCGACCCGTATCAGGCGTACGTCGACCCGGACTGCCTCTCCTTCGTGGAGCAGCCCGGCGTCAAGGAGTTCCGCGACATGATCATGTCGCGGGTCGGCGGCGCCAACGGCGGCATCTTCGCGTGCTCCGGGTACGAGCACGGCGAGGGCCGGGCCTGGGACTGGATGCGCGAGGCGAGCCGCCCGGCGGAGAAGGCGCAGGTTGAAGCGGTTCTCGACTGGCTGCTGGCCACGGACGCGGCCGGCAACCCGCACGCGATGGCCCGGCGCCTCGGCATCGGCAACATCATCTGGAACCGGCGGTCGATCAGCCTGTGGACATCGTCGGCCAAGCGGTGGAACGACTACCCGTGTGACGGGACGGCCGGCGGCTGCCACACCAACCACGTGCACTTCGCCTTCTCCTGGGCCGGTGCGCGCAAGCAGACCACATGGTTCACCACCCCGGACCGCCCCGGCAACTGGTATCCCGGCGGCAGCTCGTCGACCAGCGACACCGCGGTGACCCAGTCGTCGGTGATCGTCAACCCGGTCAACGGCAACATCCAGGTGTACGCGAACTCGGGCGGCCGGCTGGTCGAGACGTACTGGAGCGAGGCAGCGGGCTGGGTCCGCAACGACATGGGCCTGTCGATCAGCGGTGCGCCGTCGGTGATCCTCAACCCGGCCAACGGCAACGTTCAGGTGTACATGAACTACGGCGGTCAACTGGCCGAGATGTACTGGAGCCCGGCCACCGGGTGGTCGGGTCTGAACCCGCTGGGCGGCAGCATCACCGGCCACCCGGTCGCGATCGTCAACCCGCACAACCAGAACGTGCAGATCTACTACAACGCCGGCGGGCAGCTGGCCGAGCAGTACTGGGTTCCGTCGACCGGGACCTGGTCCGGTCAGCACGAGCTGGGCGGCAGCATCAGCGGCAGCCCGGCGGTCTTCGTCAACCCGCACAACCAACACGTGCAGATCCACTACAACTCGGGCGGCCAGCTGGCCGAGCAGTACTGGCATCCGGCGACCGGCTGGAGCGGCCAGAACAGCCTCGGCGGCACGATGTCGGGCGACCCGGCGATCATCGTCAACCCGCACAACCAGAACGTGCAGATCTACTACAACGGCGGCGGACAACTGGCCGAACGCTACTGGAATCCGGCCGCCGGCTGGAGCGGCCAGAACAACCTCGGCGGCAGCATCACCGGCAGCCCGGCGGTCATCGTCAACCCGCACAACCAACACGTCCAGGTCCACTACAACTCGGGCGGGCAGCTGGCCGAGAACTACTGGGTCCCGGGCACCGGAGCCTGGTCCGGACAGAACATCCTCGGGGGCACGATGACCAGCGACCCGGCCATCGTGGTCAACCCGCACAACCAGAACCTCCAGGTGCACTACAGCTCGAACGGGCAACTGGCCGAGAACTACTGGAACCCGGCCGGCGGCTGGAACGGGCACCACACGGTGGGCAACTGATGACCGCCATCTTCCCGGCGGTGGTCGTGGCGGCGGCGAGCATGCTCGTCGCCGCCCCGGCGGCACCGACCACCGACGTGACCTACCAGGGCCGGCACTACACGGTTCCGGCCGGCTGGCCGGTGCACAACCTGGACGACGAGCCGGCCACCTGTGTGCGCCTCGACCAGAAGGCCGTCTATCTGGGCCGGCCCGGCGCCGACCAGGACTGCCCGGCCAACGCGATCGGGCGTACCGAAGCGATCCTGATCCCGCCGCCGAGGCCGGCGGCCGCGCCCAAAGCGGCCGCGGTCGCCCTCTCCGCCGACCTGACGAACTACGAGGGCAAGGGCTTCGACCCCTGTACGGCGCCGAGCGCGGCCACCATGGACAAGTGGAAGGCCGACTCGCCGTACTCGGCGATCGGCGTCTACATCGGCGGCGTCAACCGCGGCTGCGCCCAGCCCAACCTGACCGCCGGCTGGGTGTCGCAGCGGGCCGCCACCGGCTGGAAGTTCCTGCTGCTGTACGTGGGACTTCAGGCGTCCCGCAACTCGTGCTCGAACTGCGACCTCATCACGTCGCCGACCGCCGAGGGGACCGCGGCCGCCGACGACGCCGTCGCACAGGCCACCGCGCTCGGGTTCGGGCCGGGCAGCCTGCTGACCTACGACATGGAGTCCTGGACGGCCGGGCAGAACAATCTGGCGCTGCCGTTCCTGGACGCGTGGACGCGGCGACTGCACGCGCGCGGCTACTCGTCCGGTGTCTACAGCAGCGCCGCCACCGGCATCACCCAGCTGGTGGACAACTTCGACCGGTACGTGATGCCGGACGTGGTCGACTTCGCCAACTGGAACAACAACGCGACAGTGACCGATTCGCACGTACCGGCCAACCGGTGGGCCGATCACCAGCGCATCCACCAGTACGCCGGCGATGTGAGCGAGACGCACGGCGGTGTCACCCTGCAGATCGACCGGGACTTCTTCGACGTCCGGCTGGGCGGCACCGGCGCCGGTGACTCACCGGTGACCACGGGTTCGGTGGTGATCAACCCGGCCAACGGCAACATCCAGGTGTACGCCAACTCGGGCGGCCGGCTGGTCGAGACGTACTGGAGCGAGACGGCGGGCTGGGTCCGCAACGAGCTGGGCAACGCGATCTCCGGCGCACCGGTGGCGATCCGCAATCCGGCCAACGACAACATCCAGGTCTACTTCAACTCGGGCGGGCACCTGGCCGAGCGCTACTGGAAGGCCACCGACGGCCAGTGGTCGGGGCAGAACGACCTGGGCGGCACCGTCACCGGCCACCCGGTGGTGCTGATCAACCCGCACAACCAGAACGTGCAGGTGCACTACAACGCGGGCGGACAGCTGGCCGAGAACTACTGGGACCGGGCCACCGGCACCTGGTCCGGTCAACATCTGCTCGGCGGAACGATCACCGGCAGCCCGGCGGTGTTCGTCAACCCGCACAACCAGAACGTCCAGATCCACTACAACGCGGGCGGACAGCTGGCCGAGCAGTACTGGAATCCGGCCACCGGCTGGTCCGGCCAGAACACCCTGGGCGGCACCATGTCGGGCGACCCGGCGGTCATCGTCAACCCGCACAACCAGAACGTGCAGGTCTACTACAACGCCGGCGGCCGGCTGGCCGAGCGGTACTGGAACCCGGCGGCCGGCTGGAGCGGCCAGAACGACCTCGGCGGCAGCATCACCGGGAGCCCGGCGGTGTTCGTGAACCCGCACAATCAACACGTGCAGGTCCACTACAACTCGGGCGGGCAGCTGGCCGAGAACTACTGGGTCCCGGCCACCGGCACCTGGTCCGGGCCGAACCTGCTCGGCGGCACCATGACCAGCGACCCGGCGATCGTGGTCAACCCGGCCAACCAGAACGTGCAGGTGCACTACGACGCGGGTGGCCGGCTCGCGGAGAACTACTGGAATCCGTCCGGCGGCTGGTCCGGGCACCACCTGATCGGCTGACGGGCCGCCGCCGGCTCAGACGGCGGCGAGGACGGCGGCGGCCGCGCGGTCTCGCGCGGCCGCCTCCGACCAGTCGCCGATCAGATAGAACGCGTCCACCACGTCACCGCCGAGAGTGGAGATGCGGGCCGCGCGCACCACCGCGCCGATCTCGTCCAGGGCGGTCGCCACCCGGTAGAGCAGCCCCGACGAGTCGGCCGCGCGCAGTTCGAGCACCGTGGCGTCGGTGGCGATCTCGCGATGCCAGACCACCCGGGGCGACGCCGCGTGGCCGCGGGCGCTCATCGCCCGGGCCCGGACCCGCTGGGTCACCGACACGTCGCCGGCGGCGACCCGGCGCAGGTCGGCGGCCAGCGCCACCGGGTCGTAGGGCGAACCGTAGCGGGGCTGGGTCAGGAACGTGACGATCGCGCGTCCGTCCACCGTGGAGGCATCGGCGCCGACCACCTCGAGACGATGCATGGCCAGGCAGGCGGTCACCGCGGCGAGCAGGCCCCGGCGGTCGGCGGCGGCCACCGCCACCTCGTCACCGTCCAGGTGCACGGCGGGCAGGTCGCCGGTCAGCAGCGACGGGTCGGGCTGAGGCGGGGCCGGCAGCACGCCGGTGTCCAGGGCGGTACGCACCTTGGCCACCAGGTCGGCGATCAGCCGGCCCTTCCAGTCCGACCAGGCGGCCGGCCCGGTGGCGTGCGAGTCGGCGCGGGCCAGCGCGTGCAGCAGGTCCAGGGTGGCGACGTCACCGACGGCCTCGGCGACAGTGGCGATGGTCACCGGGTCGGACAGGTCGCGGCGGGTGGCCACGTCGGGCAGGAGCAGGTGCAGGCGGACCAGCTTCTCGATGGTCGCCACGTCGGCCGGGGGCAGGCCGATGCGGGCGGCGACCGCGCCGGCCACCGGCGCGCCGACGACGCTGTGGTCACCGTCCAGCCCCTTGCCCACGTCGTGCAGGAAGGCGCCGATCAGGAGCAGGTCGGGGCGGTCGACCTCGCGGGTGTAGGCGGTCGCCTCGTACGCGGCCTGCACCAGGTGGCGGTCCAGGGTGAAGCGGTGCACCGGGTGATGCTGCGGGAGGCTGCGCATCCGGGCCCACTCGGGCAGCCACGCGTCGATCAGGCCGTACCGGTCGCAGGTCTCCCAGGTGGGCAGCAGGCCGGCGCCGGAGCCGAGCAGAGAGACCAGCGCGCCGCGGGCGGCGGCCGGCCACGGGGTGGGCATGGGCGGGCTGAACGCGGCCAGCCATTCGCAGGTCGCGCGGGCGATGGGCAGGCGGACGGTGGCGGCCGCGGCGGCCACGCGCAGGCTCAGCGCGGGGTCCGGCACGGGACCGATGGCGGTACGCGCGAGCACCAGTTCGCCGTCCTGTTCGACGACGTCGCGGGCGACCGGGCGACGGGCCGGCGCACCCGGCGGCATGCCCCGGCGGCGTCCCGTGCGCAACCGATCGGCGGCCCGCCAGGCGTCTTCCAGGGCATAGGCGACGGTACGGGCATCGCCCGAGACCCGCCGCAGCAGAGCGTCACCGTCGTCCAGGCCGAGCAGTTCGGCCACCGTCCCGCGTTCCTGCGCGACCAGCCGGTCGACCCGGCGGCCGACCGCGATGTGCAGGGCGTCCCGGGTGTCGAGCAGGCGCAGGTTGGCCGCCCGGACCGCGGGTCGCATGGTGTCGGAGATGCCGGCCCGGCCGATGCCCCGCAGCACTGTCACGTCGCGCAGCCCGCCGGCTGCCTCCTTGAGGTCGCCCTCGAGCAGGAAGGCGAGCTCGCCGTGCTGGGCCCAGCGGGCCTGGGTGAGTTCCTTGAGTGGCGGCATCAGGCGGACCGCGGTGCGCCGCCACTGGTCGCCGGCCGCGCCGATCAGCTCGGCCGAGAGCCGGGTGTCACCGGCGATGTGCCGGGCGTCGAGCAGGCCCAGCGCCACCTTCACGTCGTCGTGGGCGACGGAGAGCGCTTCGGGCAGGGTGCGTACCGAATGGTCGAGGCCGAGCTTGGCGTCCCAGATCGGATACCACAGACCGGAGGCGATCCGGTCGATCCCGGCCTGCCCGTCGTGCAGCAGGACCAGGTCGAGGTCGCTGTGCGGCGCGCAGTCGCGCCGGCCCAGGCCGCCCACCGCGAGCAGGCTGACCCCGGGCAGGTGGCTGGGGAAGAGGTCGTCCAGCCAGGTGTCGAGCGCCGCCGCCCGCTGGTCGCGGGCGGCGGCGCCGATGTTGTCACCCAAGATGATCAGAGCGCGTCGAGGCCGCGCTCGCCGGTGCGGACCCGGATCACGTCCTCGACGGCCGTGACCCAGACCTTGCCGTCGCCGATCTTGCCGGTCTTGGCCGCGGTCACCACCGCGTCCACCACCTTGTCGACGTCGATCTCGTCGGTCAGCACCTCAACCTTGATCTTGGGCAGGAATTCCACGGTGTACTCGGCACCCCGGTACACCTCGGTGTGGCCCTTCTGTCGTCCGTACCCCTGAACCTCGCTCACGGTGAGGCCGGCGACGCCGAGCGCGTGCAGAGCCTCCTTCACCGCGTCGAGCTGGTACGGCTTGATCACCGCGGTCACCAGCTTCATGCTCAAACCCTCCATCGGAGCCATCTGTGAATTGAATCAGGACCGGGTGGCGCCGGGGCTGGAGAAGCGCTGAGTCGGCTCCTCGGCCTCGGTCGCCGCCGGGGCCGACTGGGAGATGCCGGCCATGGCGAACGCGCCACCGCCACCGGAACCGCCGGAGGGCGTGAAGTCGTACCCGGTCTCGCCGTGGTCGGCGATGTCGATGCCGCCGATCTCGGCCTCCGGGGTGACCCGGCCGAGCTTGATGGCCTTGAGGATCAGGGCCAGGATCGCCGCGATGGCGAACGAGTAGACCGTCACCGTGAGGCTGCCCAGGAACTGGCGGCCGAGTTGGGTGACGCCGCCGCCGTAGAACAGTCCCTCGGAGGCGTTCAGGATCTTGGCGTCGGTGATGCCGGCGTTGACCTGGGCGGTGGCGAAGAGGCCGATGCTCAGCGAGCCCAACCATCCGCCGACGAAGTGGACGCCGACCACGTCGAGCGAGTCGTCGAAGCCGAAGCGGTACTTCAGGCCCACGGCCAGGGCGCAGACCGCACCGGCGACCAGACCGACCAGGGCGGCCGGCAGCGGGGCGATGAAGCCACAGGCCGGGGTGATCGCGACCAGACCGGCGACCGCGCCGGAGGAGGCGCCGACCAGCGTCGGCTTACCGTCGCGGAGCCACTCGACGATGATCCAGCCGAGCAGTGCGGCGGCCGTGGCCACCTGGGTGTTGATGAAGGCGAAGATGGTGGTGCCGTCGACGGTCAGCTCGGAGCCCGCGTTGAACCCGAACCAGCCGAACCACAGCAGGCCGGCGCCGAGGGCGACGAACGGGACGTTGTGCGGACGCATGTTCTCGCGCGGCCAGCCGACCCGCTTGCCGAGCACCAGGGCCAGCGCCAGCGCCGCGGCACCGGCGTTGATGTGCACCGCGGTACCACCGGCGAAGTCCAGTGCGCGGATCTTGGCGCCGATGAAGCCGCCGCCCCACACCCAGTGCGCGACCGGGATGTAGACGATGGTGAACCAGCCGATCGCGAACAGCACCCAGCCGCCGAACTTCATCCGGTCGGAGACGGCGCCGCTGATCAGGGCGACCGTGATGATGGCGAACATCATCTGGAAGGCCATGAAGGCGTACGTCGGGATGCCGGTGTTGGCCCCGAAGAAGAGCCACTCCTCGGTGATGGCCTTGGTGCCGGTCCCGAGGTAGCTCCAGTTGCCGATGATGTTGTTCAGCCCGGAGCTGCCGTTCACGCCGAACGCCAGGGTGAAGCCGTAGATGATCCACAGCACGGAGATGAGCCCGATGCACGAGAAGCTCATCATCATCATGTTCAGAACGCCCTTGGACCGGTTGAGGCCACCGTAGAACAGCGCCAGACCCGGAGTCATGAGCAGTACGAGCGCAGACGACAGGAGCAACCATGCGGTGTTACCGGTGTTGATCTCCACGCTGCCTCCTCTCGGATAGGTGTCCTCCCGCACGGCCCACTGGCGTCGTCGCCGTGTGTGCCGGTATCGGGCGGAAGCCTTCCGGGCGGCTGTTTCGAGCAGCGTCAACCCGCGATTTCCGAGGTGTGACGGGTTGTTTCCGACGTGTGAAGAAACCCTCACAGGGTGCACGGCAAAACGCCCACTAGGCCATAATCCTCGCGCCTCGCGGTTAACGCAGGGCGTACTCAAGGGTGTGTCGCTCGTAATCGAGCAGCCGCAGGTCACGCATCGGACGACGCAGATGACCCTTGTGAACGATGCGCACGAAGGCCGGATCGCCGGCCGCGGCCATCCGCCGGATGCCCTCGACGTGGTCGACGATCCGCTTCCGGATGGTGCGGACCAGGCGGTGCCGGTCGCGCGGGATCAGGCCGTACGCGTCGGCGAAGAGCCGCAGCCGGTGCGGGCGGTTGGGCCGCTTCCAGCCCAGCGTGTACGAGTCCCGGTCGCTGAACAACGGCACCCAGGTCCAGGCGGCGTAGGCCACGTCGTAGATGCGGGCGCCGGGCGAGGCCAGGTCGAAATCGATCAGTGCCAGCGTGCCGTCGGGTCGCCAGACCACGTTGTGCGGGGCCGCGTCGTGGTGGCAGACCACCTCGGCGTCCGGTGGCGGTGGCCCGAACGAGCGCCACACCGAGCCCGGCGGCGGCTGGAAACCGTACTGGGCGTCGTGGAACATCCGCAGCATGGTCGCCACGGTGACCAGCGCCTCATCGGTCACCCAGTGCGGGGCCAGCGGATATTCACCGCACTCACCGTCGAGATACGACAGCACCTCGCGGCCGCGGTCATCCATCCCGAGCGCGTGCGGTGACCCGGTGAAACCGACCCGCTGCAAGTGGTTGAGCAGGGAATGCACCGCCGGGGTCCACGGGCCGGCGTTCCGCCGGACGGTGTCGCCGGCCTTGGACACCGTGCTGACGTTCCCGCCGTGAAGGGGGATCTCACGAACGGGCTCCTGCGCCACCCACGACCTCCCGCCCTGTCCGCCATGCGCACCCACCTGAAGATTCGAGACTACCCGTCGGCCCCAAGGAGGGCCTCGACGAAGGCCGCCGGCTCGAACGGCGCCAGGTCGTCCGGCCCCTCACCGAGACCGACGAGCTTGACCGGGATGCCGAGTTTGCGCTGCACGGCGATGACGATGCCGCCCTTGGCCGTACCGTCCAACTTCGTCAGTACGACTCCGGTGACGTCCACCGCCTCGGTGAACACCCGCGCCTGCTCCAGACCGTTCTGCCCGGTGGTGGCGTCCAGGATCAGCAGGGTCTCGTCGACCGGCCCGTGCTTCTCGACGACCCGCTTGACCTTGCCCAGCTCGTCCATCAGGCCGACCTTGTTCTGCAGCCGGCCCGCGGTGTCGACCAGCACCGTGTCCACACCGGTGTCGATACCCCGTTTGACCGCGTCGAACGCCACGCTGGCCGGATCGCCGCCCTCGGGCCCGCGGACGGTCTCAGCCCCGACCCGCTCACCCCAGGTGGCGAGCTGCTCGCTGGCCGCGGCCCGGAAGGTGTCGGCCGCGCCGAACAGCACGGTACGCCCGTCGGCGATCAGCACCCGGCCGATCTTGCCGCAGGTGGTGGTCTTGCCCGCGCCGTTCACCCCGACCACCAGCACGACGGCCGGCCGGCCGTCGTGCGGGGCGGTACGCAGGCTCCGGTCCATCTCGGGTTCGAGGGCGGAGGTGAGCTCCTCGGCCAGCTGCGCGCGGACCTCGTCGACGGTCCGCGAGCCGAGCACCCGGACCCGCTCCCGCAACCGCTCGACGATCACCTGGGTGGCCTCGACACCGACGTCGGCGGTGATCAGGCTGTCTTCGATCTCCTCCCAGGCGTCCTCGTCCAGGTGGTCCCGGGAGAGCACGGCCAGCAGGCCGCGACCGAGCGCGTTCTGCGAGCGGCTGAGCCGGGCCCGCAGCCGCACCAGCCGCCCCGCGGTCGGCGCCGGCTGCTCGACCACCGGCGTTTCGGCCACCGGCGCCTCGGCCTCGACCGGCGCGGTCTCCACCGGCCCGGTCCCCGGCGACTCCCCCTCGGCCGGCTTCGTGATCACCGGCGGCGACGTCGGCTCGATCGTCGGCGCCTGCGGCGGCGGAACCTGCTTGCGGCGCATCCGCGGCACCACCAGCCCGACGGCGCCCACCACCAGCACCACGAGCAGGATCACCGATGCGATCACGTATTCCATGCCTCAGAGCCTGACAGATCCCGGAGCGCCGCGTGTCACTCCCCCACCTCCGGCCCGGGCGGGAACCTCGGCTCAGCCAGCACCGCGATCATCCGGTCCCGCGGGCGTCGTCGCGGTTGATCGTGGCGATGAACCCGACGGTTCTCCATGATCAGGTGGCGTCGGCGAGGTGGCGGCCCTGGCTCAGGCCCAGTTTGCGGTTGATGGCGCCGGCCACCGATGTGGTGGTGGCGCGGGGCAGGAAGCGCGCGGCCAGGGTCGACGCCCGGTTGGCGAACTTGCCGGGGTAGGAGGCACGGCGGCGGCGGGCATAGTCGTCGAGGATGTCCTTCGCGACCCGGTCGGCGCTGTCGACGAGACCCTTGTTCATGGTGACGGTGGTGCCGTCGAAGAACGACGTGTCGGTGCCGCCGGGGTGGGCGACCATGACGTGGACGCCGGTGCCGCGCAGCTCGGCGGCGAAGGCCTCGGTCAAGGACAGCACGTACGCCTTGGTCGCGGCGTAACTCGCCTGGTAGGGCATGGGCTGGAAGGCCGCCGTCGAGGCGACGTTGACGATGCCGCCAGAACCGCGGGCGGCCATGACACGGCCGAGCTCGTAGGTCAGGCTGGTCAGACCGGTGACGTTGAGTCCGATCGCCCGCAGGTGCGCGTCCATCGGGACGTCGAGGAACGGGCCGACCGTACCCAGACCGGCATTGTTGATCAACAGGTCGACGTCGAGGCCGCGGGTGGCGAGGTCGCGCAGCAGACCGTCGGTGCCGGCGGGCGTGCTCAGGTCGGCGGCGATCGGGGTCACCCGCACATCCTGGGCGGCGAGCCGACCGGGGGCCGGCTCGGACCGGGCCACCAGGATCAGGTTGGCGCCGCGTTTCGCCAGTTCCTCGGCGAGCGCCCGGCCGATGCCCTTCGACGCGCCGGTGACCAGGGCGGTACGCCCACGGAAGTCGTCCACGGCTCCTCCAATACTTCAAGTCTTGAAGCTTTCGTCCACGCTAGCATGTACTTCAAGTGTTGAAGCAAATTGAGGATGGCGTCATGGATCGGACCGACCTGACCGCGGCGGTCGTCGCCCATCACGAGCTGTTCCTGATGACCGGCGACCGGCTGACCCAGGTCTTCGCCGAGCTGAGCCTCACCCCCGCCACCGCGCACGCCCTGTGGCTGCTCGACCCCCAGGCGCCGCCGCCGGCCATGAAGACCATGGCCGAGCGGCTCTACTGCAACGCCTCCAACCTGACCTTCGTCAGCAACCAGCTCGTCGACCGCGGCCTGGCCCGGCGCGAGGTCGACCCGGCCGACCGCCGATCCCGGGTCCTGGTGCTCACCGAGCGGGGCCGCGAGGTGCGCGACGAACTGATCCGGGAGACGCTGGCCCGCACCCCGTTCGCCACCCTCGGCCCGGACGAGGTGGCCCAGCTGCGGGTTCTGCTCGAACGGGCAACCGGTAACGCCGGATCAGCTGACGGCGTCACGGAGACGCCGGCCCGGGCGGCCGGGAACGCCGGCATCAGCTGAGAACCGGCCAACGGCCGGGCGCGATCTCCTCGGGGCCGGTCATGCCGCAACGCCCGGCGTGGGGTGGAAGTCGGGCAGCGTGATCTTGTCAGCGGGTGGTGAGCTGAGCCGGTCGGCCAGCGCGAGGCGCCGCGCGGGGGCGCTTCCGGCCAGCTTGGCCAAGGTGCGCAGGGTAGTCACGCCGGCCCGGTGGACCGGGTACGCGACGCCGGGCACACCGGCCGGCAGATGCTGCGCCCCGGCGACGTACGGTCGCATCCGTTTCTCGAACCGCTCGAAGGCCCGCGTGTGATCGCCGGCGGTGGCCAGTTCGGCGGCCAGCACGTACGCGCCGACCAGCGCGAGACTGGTGCCCATGCCGCTCAGCGGGGCCGCGCAGTAGGCGGCGTCACCGACCAGCGCGACCCGCCCGGCGCTCCAGCGCGGAAGCCGCACCTGCCCGACGGCGTCGAAGTAGTAGGGCGCCCGGTCGAGCCCGTCCAGGACGCGGCCGGTCTCCCAGCCGGCCCCGGCGAAGGTCCGCCGCAGGAGCGCGGTCTGGTCCTCCCGCCGCAGGTCCTCCAGGCCCCGGACGTTGGTCATGAAGGCCAGCGTGGCGCGGATCGTGCCGAAGTTGTCCGGCCGCAGGGTCACCTGGCGCCGGTCGGGCGCGTGGAACCAGCGCCACCAGTCGTTGTCGGCGCCGGTGCGGGGGATCGTCAGGTAGGCCAGGTAGAGGCCGAGGTGCCGGATCCCGGCCGCAGGGAAGATCATTGACCGGGTACGCGAGGTCAGCCCCTCGGCGACGACCACGACGTCGAAGGTCCGGGGCGGTCCGTGCCGGAATGTCACCTCGACCCGGTCGCCCCGGTCGTCGAGCGCCGTGATCTGGTCGCCGAACAGGTATTCCGTACCCGGAAGGGTGCTCTCGTAGATGACCCGGGACAGCTCGCCGCGCAGGATCTCCAGTTCGGCCGTGCCGCCGTCGACGTCGGAGGCGGCCTGCGGGAAGGACGCGACGGCCCGCCCACGGCCGTCGACGATCTCGGTGCCCACCTCGCCGGTCGAGGCCTCGAAGAGGGCTTCCTCCAGGCCCATGCGGCGTACGACCTCCCGCGACGCGCCCCGGATGTCGATGTTCTGGCCGGTCTCGCGCAGCCCGTCGAAGCGCTCGACGACGGTGGTGTGCCAGCCGGCCGCGTTAAGCCAGTAGGCGAGCGCGGGCCCGGCAACGCTGGCGCCCGAGATCAGGATGGTGGGGGTGGACAAGCGGGGTCCTCTCGTCGCGGCCAAAATAGTTACACCGTGAAGTAGTTACATGGTGAAGCTATCACGGTGGATCGTTATGCTGAGCCGCCCGAGGAGAGGAACTGTGTGACCGGCATCCGGGAAGGGCAGCGGGAGAAACTGCTCGAAGCGCTGCGGAACCACGGAACCGCATTCAGCGCGCTGGCCCGGCAGTTCGGCGTCAGCGCGGGACTGCACATCACCGACGCGACCGCGCTGGTGGAGATCCTCAACGCCGAGGACCGGGGCGCGCCGCTGACCCAGGCCGGGCTCGGCCACCTGGTCGGCCTGACCACCGGCGCCACGTCGTCCCTGCTCAACCGACTGGAGGGCGCCGGCCACGTCCGCCGGCAGCGCGACGACGCCGACCGGCGGGTCGTCCACCTGCACGCCACCGAGGGCGTCGACGCCATGGTCGACCACTTCTTCGCGCCCCTGGTCGACCGCCTCGCCGCCGTGATGGATGCCTACCGGCCCGAGGTGCTGGCCCAGTTCGAGCAGTTCGTGACCGATGTCGCCACCGCGATGACCGCCTACGCGGCGGAGGTCGGGGCGCCCACCAGCTGATGAACCCCGGGCGAAGAGGCCGATCGCCCGCTGGCGGAAATCAAGATCGATAGGAAGACTGGGCCCCGTGACGGCGCACCTGCTCATCGGGCCGGTTCTCCGACGGGTCGTGGGTGACCGCGCGACCGTCTGGGTGGAGACCACGGAACCCGCGTTCGTGCGGGTCGAGGCGGAAGGCGGCGCGTCGGGTTCGGCGCCGACCTTTACCGCGTACGGGCACCACTACGCGATCGTGATCGTCGACGGTCTGCTCCCGGGCGCCGATCACCCGTACACGGTGACGCTCGACGGTCGCGAGGTCTGGCCGCTGGCCGACTCCCCGTACCCGAGATCCTTCATCCGGACCCGCCCGGCCGACGACGCCGAGCACCCGGTCCGGCTGATTTTCGGGTCGTGCCGCGAGGCCACCCCGCACGCCACCGGGCGCAAGCTGCCGCCGGACGCCCTGGACGCGTACGCCCGCCGCCTGATGACCGACCCGCAGAACCCGGACCTGCGCCCCGACCTGATCGTGCTGCTCGGCGACCAGGTGTACGCGGACAAACCCACCGCCAAGATCAGGAAGTTCCTGAAGCGCCGCCGCGAGGCCGGCCACCACGGCCCCGACGACCAGGTCGTCTCCTTCGACGAGTACACCAAGCTGTACCTGGAGTCGTGGCGCGACCCGGAGGTGCGCTGGCTGTTCGCGACCGTCCCGAGCGTGATGATCTTCGACGACCACGAGATCATCGACGACTGGAACACCTCGTCGTCGTGGCGGGCCGACATGGCCGCGCAGGGCTGGTGGCGCGAGCGGATCTCGGCCGGGCTGGCGTCGTACTGGGTCTACCAGCATCTCGGCAACCTGAGCCCGGACCAGCTGGCCGCCGACCCGCTGCTGCACAAGGTCACGACCGTCGACGACGCCACCGACCTGCTGCACGACTTCGGGCTGGCGGTCGACCAGCCCGATTCGGCCGACAACACGGACCAGCCGTACCAGTGGAGTTTCGCCCTCGATCTCGGCCGGACCCGTCTGGTGATGCTGGACAACCGTTGCAACCGGGTGCTGGTCCGGGGCGGCCGCGAGATGCTGCCGGCGCCGGAGTGGAACTGGTTCGTCGACCAGGCCCACGGCGACTACGACCACCTGGTCGTCGGCTCGTCGCTGCCGTGGCTGATGCCGCCGGCGATCCACCACATCGAGGCGTGGAACGAGCAGAGCGCCGACTCGGGCGACAGGCGGCGGGCCGGCCGGGCCGAGCGCCTGCGCCGGATGGTCGACCTGGAGCACTGGGCCGCGTTCCACAAGTCGTTCGGGGCGCTGGCCGAGCTGTTCCGGCGGCTGGGCGAGGGCGGCGAGGGGGCGCCGACGCACCGGGTCGGGATGAGTGGGGCGTACCGCGGACCCGAGACGATCAGCGTGCTGTCGGGTGACGTGCATCACTCGTACGTGGCCCAGGCCGACCTCGGACCCCAGGTCACCACCCCGGTACACCAGCTCACCTGCTCGCCCATCCACAACCAGGTGCCCGCCTTCATGCGCCCGCTGATGCGGTTCAGCTGGTCGCGGGCGGCGGCGCGGAGCACCCGGGGCATGGCGCGCTCGGCGGGCGTACCGGAACCGCCGTTGACCTGGAAACGGCTGGCCGGACCATACTTCGGCAACGCGGTGAGCACGCTGCGGCACCGTGGGGCGCACGCCGACATGACGATCGAGGGTACGAATCCCGACGGCACCCTCTTCGAGGTGGCGAGCGTCGAGCTGCGGCACTGAAACTCGGTCGCCCGGTCCCGGCGTACCCGGAAAGTATGGGCGTCATGACTACGCGGGGGACGATTTCACGGCCTTCCCGCCGGCGGTCGGCCCGGCCCGACCGCCGGCTGCCCGGCTGTCGCCGGATCACGAGTTCGCGACCGCGCCACAGCTGTGCCTTAGGGTCAGTTTCATGACGGTTGGACAACCTCCCGCCCGCCCCGCCATCTGGACGGCGCCGGTCGTGCACAGAGAGCACAAGGCCAAGGCCGGCGACGAACGCTCGATGCTCGACAGCATGCTCGAGTTTCACCGGGCGACCCTGTTGACCAAGTGCGCCGGCCTGACCGCCGAGCAGCTCAAGCAGCATGCGACCGACCCGTCCAGCATGTCGCTGCTCGGCCTGATCCGGCACCTGACCGAGGTCGAGCGGAGCTGGTTCCGCCGCGGCGCGGCCGGCGAGGACGTGGACATGTTCTATTGCTCCGAGGCCAACCCCGACGGCGACTTCGACGACGTCGGCGACGCGGACGCCGAGGCCGACTACGCCACCTACCTGGCCGAGGTCGGCCGAGTCCGCGCCGCGGCGGCCGGCCTGCCCCTCGCACAGACCTTCACCCGCAACGACACGGTCTTCAACGTCCGCTGGGTCTACCTCCACCTGATCGAGGAGTACGCCCGCCACAACGGCCACGCCGACCTGCTCCGCGAACGCATCGACGGCGTCACCGGCGAGTGAGGTCAGCCGTCGTCCCGCCCGGCGGAGCCGACCACGCCGGGTCATCACCCCAGGACGGTTCCCCCGGGACGGTCAAAGGCCGAGGGCCGGGCGCAGGTAGCCGAAATCGCGGCGGGCCGTCCAGCGAAGGCCGAGCATCTTGGCCGCGCGGGCTCCCCGGATGACCCGGTCGTCGTCGTCCACGACCATCACCCAGGGCGGCTCGACGTCGAGGGCCTCGGCCGCCTTGGCGAAGAACTCGGGAGCCGGTTTGTGGATCGCGAGTTCCCAGGAGCTGAGGATCACGTCGAACTCGTCGGTCAGCCCGAGCGCCGCCAGGTCGGCGCGCAGCCGGTCGGTGGCGTTGGTGGCCAGGCCAACCGGGCGGCCGGCCGCGCGGACCTCGCGTACGAAATCGAGAACTTCCTGATCGACGGAGCCGCGGTGGGCCTGCCACTCGGCGACGGCCGCGGCGGCCGGGCCCGGGTCGAGCGGCAGCCGGGACGCGACCAGCTCCATCCACTGCGCGTCGGTGATCTCGCCGGCCACCGCCGGGCGGTACAGCTCCCAGGCCATGGCCGTCGTCAGCAGCGTGCCCGGCTCGAGACCGTAGGAAGACTCGACCCCGGCCGCGACCGACGGATCCCAGTGGCGGACCACGCCGTCCAGGTCGATGAGCAAGGCCCGGGCCGGCTGGCGCTGCACTGTGCTACTCCTCGGTGTCCTTCTTGAGCCGCTGGCTGATCACCTGGGTGACACCCGAGCGCATGGTCACGCCGTAGAGGGCGTCGGCGACCTCCATGGTGCGCTTCTGGTGCGTGATGATCAGCAGCTGGCTGCGCTCCCGCAACTGTTCGAAGAGCGTAATCAGGCGGCCGAGGTTGACGTCGTCCAGGGCGGCCTCGACCTCGTCCATGATGTAGAAGGGCGAGGGACGGGCCCGGAAGATCGCGCACAGCATGGCCACCGCGGTCAGCGAGCGCTCGCCACCCGAGAGCAGGCTGAGCCGCTTGATCTTCTTGCCGGGCGGGCGGGCCTCGACCTCGACGCCGGTGGCCAGCATGTCCTCGGGGTCGGTCAGCACCAGCCGGCCCTCGCCACCGGGGAACAGCACCTGGAAGACGGTCTGGAACTCGCGCGCGGTGTCCTCGAAGGCCGAGGTGAACACCTCGAGGATCCGGTCGTCCACGTCCTTGACCACGGTCAGCAGGTCCTTGCGGGTGGCCTTGAGGTCCTCGAGCTGGTCGGAGAGGAACTTGAAGCGCTCCTCCAGCGCCGCGAACTCCTCCAGGGCCAACGGGTTGACCTTGCCCAGCAGGGCCAGTTCACGCTCGGCCTTGTTGGCCCGCTTCTCCTGGGTCGGCCGGTGGTAGGGCACCGGGTCGGGGGCGGCCTCCCCAGCCGCCGAAGCCGCGTTGACCTCGACCTGAGTCGGCGGCACCCACTGATCGGGGCCGTACTCGCTGACCAGGGTGTCCACGTCGAGCGAGAAATCCTCGGCCGCCTTGGCCTCCAACTGCTCGATGCGCATCCGCTGCTCGGCCCGGGCCACCTCGTCGCGGTGCACCTCGTTGGTCAGCCGCTCCAGCTCGGACACCAGGCGCTTGGCGGTCGCGCGGACCTCGGTCAGCTCGGCCTCGCGGGCCGTACGCGCCCGGGCCAGCTCGTCGCGTACCTCGACCGCCGCTTCCAGCGACACCGCCACCCGGCGCATGGCGTGGGCGGCGCCGACCGCGACCGCCTTGGCGATCTCGGCGCCACGGGCTCGTGCCGCCCGGCGGGCCGCGGCCCGCTCCCGGGCCTGCTTCTCCTGGTTGGCCTGGCGGAGCAGGGAGTCGGCGCGGCCGGAGATCGAGGCGACACGCTCTTCGGCGGTACGGACGGCCAGCCGCACCTCCATCTCGTTCTGCCGCGCCTGCGGAACCATGCCGGCCAGCATGTCCCGCTCCTCGGTGGAGGGTTCCTCGTCGATCGGTGTGTCCTCGGCCAGCCGCAGGCGTTCCTCGAGCTCCTCCAGCCCGGCCCGGTCCCGGTCGCGGCCGGCCTGCGCGCGTTGCAGGGACGACCCGAGCCGCTCGGTCTCGGCCTTGGCCGATCGGGCCGCCGCGCCCAGCTCGGCCAGGCGGCGGGCGGCGGCGTTGCGCTCGCCTTCCGCGGCCCGCTTGGCCGCGGCCGCTACGTTGACGCGCTCCTTGTGCTCGGCGACCTCGGCCCGGGCCTCGGCCAGCCGGTCCTTGAGCTCGCCGATGGACTCCTCGGCGGTCAGCCGGTTGGACCGGGCCTCGTCGACCGCGGCCTGCACCTCGATGTAGCTGGTCTGCTTGCCCGAGCCACCGGCGGCCGAGTACGAGCCGAGCACGTCGCCGTCCGGCGTGACCGCGCGGAGCTCGGCGTTCGAGGCCACCAGCGCGGTCGCCGCGGCCAGGTCGGGCACCAGCACCACGTCGCGCAGCGTGCGGTTGAGGGCGGGGCGGATCGACTCGGGACACTCGATGACGTCGGGCGCCCAGACCGCGCCGTCCGGCAGCGCGGGGCGCAGCGAGTCGAGTGACCCCTGCATGCCGGGCGCGGCGGGACCGGCGACCACGAGGGCGGCCCGGCCGGCGTCGGCGATCTTGAGCGTACGCATCGCCTCGACGGCCTCGTCCACCCCGGCCAGCGCGACCGCGTCGGCCAGGCTGCCCAGCGCCGCGGCCAGCGCCGCCTCGTGTCCGGGCCGGACGGTCAGCATCGAGGCCAGGCTGCCGAGCAGACCCGGCACCTGGTCGGCCTTGCCGAGCAGCGCGCCGGCGCCGTCCTTGCGCCGGAGGCCGAGCGCGAGCGCCTCCTCGCGGGCCTTCCAGCTGGCCGCGTCCTTCTCGGCCGCCCGCTCGGCGTCGGACAGCTCCTTGACGATCGCGGCGGCCCGGTCGTGCGCGGCCACCGCCTCGTCGTGCCGCGCGTCGAGGTCGGCGTTGTCCCGGTCGGCTTCGGTCGACTCGGCCGACACCTCGTCCACGGCGGCCTGCGCGGTCTCGCCCCGCTGCAGCGCGTCGGTGTGGGCGGAGGCGAGGCGCTCGATCTCCTCGTCGGCGCTGCCGGTGCGGGCCCGGGCCGCGTTCACCTGACCGGTGAGCTTGGCGAGGCCCTCGCGCCGGTCGGCGATGGCTTTCGCGGCGGTACGCAGGGAGGCTTCCGCCGCGGCGAGCTGCCGTTCCAGCTCCTGCCGGTACTCGACCGCCTCGGCCAGGCGCATCTGGTCATCAGTCAGCGCCTCGCGCAGCTCCTCCTCCTGCTCGCGAACCCGCTCGGCCTCGGCCACCAGCTGCTCGGGGTCACGGCCGGGCCGCTCGTCCTCGGGCGCGGCGGAGAGGTGCCGCAGCCGCTCACCGGCCAGCTGCTCGGTCGACCGGAAGCGCTCCTGCAGGGCGGACAGCTTGTACCAGGTGTCCTGGGCGGCCTGCAGCAGCGGCGCGTCCTCGGCGTGGGCCAGCTCGAGGTCGGCCAGCATCCGCTGGACCTCGCGATTTTCCCCCTCGACCTCCTGCCGGCGCTCGCGCATGGCCGACTCGTCGGCGATCTCCTTGTCCAGGGTGGTACGCAGCGTGTGCAGGTCGTCGGCGAGCAGCCGGAGCCGGGCGTCGCGCAGGTCGGCCTGGATGCCGGCCGCGCGCCGGGCCACCTCGGCCTGCTTGCCCAGCGGCTTGAGCTGGCGGCGCAGCTCGGCCGTGAGGTCGTTGAGCCGGTTGAGGTTGGTCTGCATCGCGTCGAGCTTGCGGATGGCTTTCTCTTTGCGCTTGCGATGCTTGAGTACGCCCGCCGCTTCCTCGATGAACGAGCGGCGGTCCTCGGGCTTGGCGTGCAGCATCGCGTCGAGCCGGCCCTGGCCGACGATGATGTGCATCTCGCGGCCGATGCCGGAGTCGCTGAGCAGTTCCTGAATGTCGAGCAGGCGGCAGGAGCTGCCGTTGATCTCGTATTCACTCTCGCCCGAGCGGAACATCCGGCGGGTGATCGACACCTCGGTGTAGTCGATCGG
This sequence comes from Actinoplanes sp. NPDC049265, assembly GCF_043197135.1. Taxonomy (NCBI): domain Bacteria; kingdom Bacillati; phylum Actinomycetota; class Actinomycetes; order Micromonosporales; family Micromonosporaceae; genus Actinoplanes; species Actinoplanes sp. NPDC049265. The sequence continues at coordinate 64,039 of NZ_JBICSP010000001.1, forward strand.
AAGCGCACCGTCGCCGTTGTCGATGGTCAGCGTAACCTCGGCCCGGCCCAGCGGCGCCCGGCCGGCCGTACCGGCGAAGATGACGTCCTCCATCTTGCCGCCGCGCAGCGCCTTGGCGCCCTGCTCACCGAGAACCCACGCGATGGCGTCGACGACGTTGGACTTGCCGGAGCCGTTGGGGCCCACCACACAGGTGATTCCCGGCTCCAGCCGCAGCGTCGTGGCGGAGGCGAAGGACTTGAAGCCCTTGACCGTCAGGCTCTTGAGGTGCACGGATCTCCGAGGGTCGGTTGTCGTCTACTGGGGTGCAGGCTACCCGCACCCGGCCGGGACCCCTGGTTGCGGCGCGTCCACGGCCGATTTTCACAGCTCACGGCGCCTTCCGCGGACGGCTCACCGGGCTCTCCTCAGACAAGTCCCCGGTCTTCCGCTCGCCGGCTTCCGCGGGCAGCTCCCGGCTTCCGTTCCGCCGGGCTTCCGCGGGCAGCTCCCGGCTTCCGCTCCCCGGGCCTCCGCGGACAGCTCCCGGCTTCCGCTCCCCGGGGCTTCCGCGGACAGCTCCCCGGCTTCCGCGGACGGCCGCCGTGCCTTCCTCGCGGCCCCCCGCGGCCCGTCCTGGGATCGCTCCCGGCCAAAAAGATGCGCGCCGCCACGGTGGTGGAGGCGCGCTGTTTGGGGGGTGTCCCATGGAGCTGGTTGGGGCCGGAGCGGCCCCGGTTACTCAGCGAGATACTCAGGTCAGCGCGGGCTCGGTCAGCCGCGCGAAATCGTCTGCTTCCGCGGCGGCGGCCGCGAGACGATCGTTTTCCGCCCGCAGACGGGTGACCTCGAACTCCAGAGCCTGCACCCGGGAACGCAGTCGGGTGACCTCGTCGATCAGGCGCCGATCGGGCGCCGCACCTACGTGGCCGAAGAGGGCCTTCGCCATCATGAACTCCTAGTGAGACTGGCTGTCTCTTTGTGAAATGTGATGCCGGGAACGGCCGGCCGTCGCACGCCCAAGGGGCGCACACCACGCTCACGGGCACGCGTGAGCACAGAATCCCGCACCAGAGATGGGAGCATGAGGTGCGGATCGCCCGAGCCCAGTACCACTGAAGAGTGACCTGGACACGGATGGGCGCGACTGGCGACTCATCCATAGTCCGCCGAGACGCACGCTGCGTCAAGCCGAGGACACGGGGTCGGCCTGCGCTTTGGCAGTGAATCTCGCCACGCGATCTGTCGTCGGTGACCCTTTCCACAGACTTATCTTTCCCTTAGCTGGCTGGCTTCTTTACTTTTTCGCGCCCTACCGTCCTCGACGTCGAGCCCTCTCGATCCATCAGGTGTGCTCAACCTGAGGGGAGGGCGTGGAGGAAGTTGCGTTGCACCAGCCGATCGCCGTCAGCACGGGCCATGGGCGGCACCACCGCGGACGGCGCACCCCGCCGGTCCCGGTCGCCCTCGGTCTGACCGTCGTGGGTCTGCTGGCCGCCTTCGGTGGCGGCGCCGCCCTCCTTCCCGCCAGTTTCACCGGCTCCGGCACGCCCCTGCGGGCGGCCGGCGCCGGTTCGGACGCCTTGGCGCCGGGTGCCGGTGGCGGGGCACCCGGCGTCCGGGCAGTTCCGCCGGCGCCCTCGAACTCGGCGCCCGCGAACGCAGCGCCCGCGAACTCGGCGCCCGTCCCCGGCACCTCACCCTCCGCGCCGGCGGCATCCCCCAAGCCCAAGCCGACGGCCAGCAGTAAGCCCGCCACGAAGACCAGCACCAAACCGGCGGCCAAGGTCACCACCAAGAAGACGACCGCGGCCGCCAAGGTCGCGCCCGGCCTGACCGGGCAGGAGGCCGAGGTCATCCGGCTGACCAACGTCGAGCGAGACAAGGCCGGCTGCGGGCCGGTCGAGCTCGACACCCGGTTGCGGACGGCGATGCGCCTGCACGTGACCGAGCTGGGCAAGCACGGAAATCTCTACATCAGCCACGTGAGTGACGACGGGCGGTCGTTCGTCGACCGGGCCCGGGCGCAGGGCTACAACGACGCCGGCGGCGAGAACGTGGCGCGGGGACAGGGCGACGCGGCCGGCGTGATGACCTCGTGGATGAATTCCGAGGGGCACCGGGCCAACATCCTGAACTGCTCGTTCAAGTCGATCGGGGTGGGCGCGGTGAAGGCCTCCACCGACGGGACGATCGTCTGGGGCCAGATCTTCGGTCGCAGTTGACTTCAGCCGGCTCGCAAACCCGCTTCAAAACGTACAAATGGTGCGAGTTGTTTCGCCCGGGTGACACGGTCCCGTAACTTTTCGCGGCTGCCTCGTTGCGCCCTGCGTGATATCGCCGACCGACCCGCGCGCCTGAGCCCGGCGCATGCGTATCTGTCTGCTCACTTCAGGTGGGTATCCGTTCCGCCGGGACGCGCTCGGCGGCTGGTGCCGGTCGGTCGTCGAAGGCCTGCCGGAGATCACGTTCGACCTGGTCACGGTGGTGGACCGGGAATCGGCGGTGGGTCCCGCGTACCCCCTGCCCCCGAACGTGCGAACCGCCGCCGCGATCGCGCCGCAGCTGCCCGAACCCCGCCGCGCCGGCGCCCCCGACGATCGGGCCACCGCCGCGGCCGTCCTGCTCTGCCGAGGCCTGCTCGGCGAGCAGGAGAACGCCGACCAGATGTTCGCCGACGGGCTCGGCCGGCTCGCCGCGATGATCGAACCCCTGCCCGCGGTGGCGTCGTCGCCGCTGGCCGGAGTCGCGCTGGCCGACGTGCTGCTGGACGCCTGGCGGACCGGGCAGCGGATGACCGCGAACGATCGGCTGCCGCTGCCCCGGCTCAGCGTCCGGGACGCGCGGACCGCGGCCACCCTGCTCCGGCACGCGATCCGGGTCCTGGCCGTACAGCCGCCGCCGGTCGATCTCGTACACTGCGTCGGTGGGACCACGCCGCTGCTGGCCGCGCTGGCCGCGCGGTGGCGCGCCGGGACACCCCTGCTGTTGACCGAGGCGCGGGCTCCGGTGGCCCGGTTGCGGCCGTCCGAGGAGAGGCTTTCGCCGGCGGTACGCACGGTGCTGCGGCGCTTCCGGCGGGCGGTGGCGCGGACCGGGTACGCCGAGGCGTCCCTGATCGCGCCGCTGAGCTCGTACCACCACGGCTGGGCGCTCAAGCACGGGGCGACGCCGTCCCGGCTGGTGTCCGTACCCGCCGGGGTGGAGCCGGTCGACCCCGGACCGACCGATCTCACCACCGCCGACCCCGCCCTGGTGTGGGCCGGCAGCGGCGGACCGGACAGCGGCCTGACCCACCTGCTGGACGCCTTCGGCAGCGTGATCGCCCAGGTCCCCGGCACGGTGCTGCACCTGGTCGGTGTCACCGCCGCGCATGTCGATCACGCCGCCGAGCAGATCGACCGCAGCGGCCTCGGCCGGGCCGTACGACTGCATCCGCTGCCCGCCGATCCCCGCGACCGGTACGCCGCCGGCCACGTCGTGGTGCACCTGCCCGGCCCCGCCGATCCGCCGTACCGGCTGGTCGAGGCCATGATGTCCGGCCGGGCGGTGGTCGGCGTGGACATCGGGCCGGCCGCCGAGACCCTCGGTGACACCGGTGTGTTGGTCAAGCCGGGTGACCCGGCCGAACTGGCCCAGGCGATGGTGGCGCTGCTCCGGGCACCGGCCCGCCGCCGGACGCTGGGCGAGGCCGCCCGGCGCCGGGCGCTTGCCCACTTCACCACCGACCGGGTGCTCCGGGTCTACCGCGCCCTGTACACCGACCTGGCCGCACCACCGCCGCCGCCGTCGTTCGAGCTGGCGCTGTCGGTGCCGGCCCCGCGATCCGAACCACCGGCCACGATGCGCTGGCTGGTCCGGGAGGAATCATGACGCTCTCCCCGTACCCCATCTCGGGCGTGCCCTCCGCCCCTGATCGGCCCACCTCGGGCGTGCCCTTCACCCCCGACCGGCCCACCTCGGGCGCACCTCTCACCCCCGACCGGCCCACCTCCGGCGCGCCCCTCACCCCCGACCGGCCCACCTCCGGCGCGCCCCTCACCCCCGACCGGCCCACCTCCGGCGCGCCCTTCGTGCCCGATCAGGCCGAGCGGCGGTCGGGGCGGCACAGCGGCCGCAGCCTGGGCAGCCTGCTGGCCGAGCACCTGGCCGAGGCCGAGCACCTGACCGAGGCCGGACGGGCGGCTCCCGGCTCGCCGGCTGACGCGGTCCCTCGAACGGCCGCACCCTCGCTCGCCGCGGACGGCTGGATGGAAGCGGCCTGGGACGACGACGAGCGGGTGGCGCTGGCCGGCGGCGCACAGCTGACCGAGGTCGACTTCGGCAACCTGTGGAAGGACGACGACCGGGTCGGCGTGGACGACGACGCGGCGCCGGGCCGGTCGTGGCGCAAGCCGTGGCGTCGTCACCGCCGCGCGCAGCACGCCGCCGATGATCCGCCCACCCCGGACCTGCCCTCCACGGCCGATCACCCCTCCCCCGCCGAACACTCGCCCGCCGCCGCTGACCCGTCCGTTGATGATTCGTCCACCCTTGACTCGCCCGGGACTGATGAGCCGTCAGCTGAGGAGGCCGCTGCTCTCTGGCCGCGGCCCTCGGCGCAACCCGCGGCGACCGCCGACGGCCCGGTCACGGAGCCTTCCGGGCCGGGCCACGAGCAGTCGGTGGCCGACCTGGCCGGCCGGCTCGGCGACGACCTGGTCGACGCCTCGGACGTCGTCGCGGAGATCGGGCAGCTCGGGGTCGGCGACGACGACGAGGCGCGGCGGCGCTACGGGATGTCGCTGCACGGGCTCGGGATCTCCGTACTCACCCATCTGGAGCAACGCCGCGCCCAGCGTGGAGCCCGCCGGGCGCCGGCCCGCCGGCCGTACCTCGGGGCCGCCGCCGTCCGCTGCGCCCTCTATCTCGGGCCGCTCGGCGTCGCCCTGGCCGGGACCGCCATCCTGGCCCGGCTCAACTGGCTCGTGCCCGCGGTCCTGGTGCTGCTCGGCTGGAGTGCCACCCAGGCCCTGACCAGCGTCGGGGCCGAAGTGGCGCGGGGTGCGGGGGCGGCTCCGGCGGCCCGACTGGTCGGGGGCGGATTCCTCGCGGCCGGCGGGCTGTGGGGCGCGCTGGTCTGGGTGGCGCCGGACGCGCTGCTCGGCGGGTCGCGGATGCTGGCGCTCACCGTCGGGCTGGGCGGGCTCGGCGCCCTGGCCACGGTCACCGCCGCGCTGGTCACCCGGACCGAGGCCGATGTGGTCCGATGGTCGGCGCCGTGCTGGTTGCTGGGTGCGCTGGGGGTGGCCGACGCGTTCGGTGCCGGGTGGGCGTCCGGGTTGCCGCTGGGCACCCTGCTCCCGGCGGCGATCGTGGTGGCGGCGGTGCGCGCCTATCGGCCGGTGATCATCCGGCGGGTGCCGGGGCGGCCGCGGCTCGAGCGTGGTGCGCTGCGGCGCGGGCTGGGCCATCTGGTGCTCGGCGCGGCGCAGGCGGGCACGGTCGTCCTGCTGTGGCGGGCCGGTCCGTCCGGTGCCGCGCTGCTGGCCGTGTTGCCGTTGCTGGCCGCGGTCCCGGCTTTGGAAACGCTGATCGGCTGGCATCTGCACGAGGTCGAGGCCGGGCTGGATCTGGCCGAGAGCACGCGGGACCACCGCCGGCACGTACGCAGCATCGCCGTGACCACGGTGTCCGCGCTGCTGCCACCGCTGGCGGCCGGGATCGCGCTGGCCGCGGCCGCCTACCGGGTGCCGGTGACGGCCCGGCCGGGCGTGCTGGCGCTGGCCGCCGGGACCCTGTTCGGCGGCCTGCTCGCGATCACCTTCCTGCTCGCGGCGCGCCGCCGGATCGTGATCGCCGCATCCCTGGCCGCCGCCGCACCGTTGGCCATCCTGACGTCGGCGACCCTGAAGGCGCCGCTGCCCGGCGAGCCGCTGCCGACCGCCGTCGCCGTGCTGGCGATCACCCACCTGCTCGGGTTGCTGCTGGTGGCGTACGCGTCCGCCGGTCGACAGAAGTGAGACGGAGACCCTCGTGAGAACCCTTTTCCCGCCGTACGCCCACCCGTCCGCCGATCTGGCCCTGGACGCCGACACCTGGATCATCCAGGGCCGCCCGGGCCGCCGCCGCTCGGTGCATCAGGTGCTGGGCCGGGTCGACCTGGACTGGGGCGGCCGGTCCCTGGCCGACGTGCTGGCCGACGTGGACGCGTGGCGCGAGGACGGTGTGGAGGGCCTATTCCTGGACCGGGCCCCGGCCGGGGAGGGCGGCGTGGGCCCGGTGGCGCTGACCGTCCGGCTGGCCGCCCGCCGTGGCCTGCACCGGGTGGTGCTGAATCCGGGCGTGCCGACCCATCCGCTGTACCGCGACCTGAACGTGCGGATCTGCACCTTCGACGGCCCGTGGTCGGCCTACCAGGGCTGGGACGGCGACGGCGTGCAGCCGGGCGACGGGCACATCGTGCACGGCGTGCCGACGGCGCTGCTGACCGCGGCCCGCCGGCTGATGGGACGCCGGGGCGCCGGTTTCGGCCTGGCCACGGACGCGAGCCCGTTCTTCGTCCCGGTTCCGGAGCAGGTCGCGGTCGAGAGCTGACCTCGCGAGCGTTGATTGCTACAGCGACGTCGCTACAGCAAAGCTGCTGCACCATGCCGCTGCGGCAAAACCGCTAGCGGGCCGCGTAGGCGCGGAGGAACGCGCGTACCCCTTCGACCACCAGCGGCCGCACCCGCTTGTCGCCGACGGCCGGCAGACCGCCCAGCCGGGTCGCCGCCACCCCGAAGGTCAGCGCGATCAGGTGGTCGGCGGCCAGCCGCGGATCGGGCGCGACCAGCAGTCCGGCCTCGGCCAGGACGGCCAGTTGCGCGGCCAGCGCGTCCTCGGGCGCGTCGGCGAACGGCGCCTCGTTGAAACCGCGTTCGCCCCCGAGCAGCTTCAGCAGGGTGGTGTACTCGGCCGAGCCGAGCATGTCGGTGACGATCCGCATGGAGAAGCCGATGAACGCGTCCTCCAGCTGGGCCGGGCCGGTGAGCCCGGTCAGGGTGCCGTCGATGGTGCGGTTGACCGCGTCGATCAGCGAGCCGGAGATATCGCCGACCACGGCTTGCAGCAGGGTCTGCTTGTCGCCGAAGTAGTCGTAGACGGTTCGCTTGGAGACGCCGGCCCGGGCCGACACCGCGTCCACGCTGGTCCGGTCGAAACCGTCGCTCAGGAACAGGTCGCGGGCCGCGGTCAGAATGGCCGCCCGCTTCTGAGCCGAGCCTTCCCGCAGCGTCTTGTTACTTGGCACACCGTGACCTTACCGTAGCTACACTGCACGGTGTAGTGTCGTGCCATGACTAAGGCACTCATCTCCGGCGCGAGCATCGCCGGACCCACGCTGGCCTACTGGTTGCACCGCTACGGCTGGGACGTGACAGTGGTGGAGAAGGCGCCGGCCGTCCGCGGCGGCGGCTACCCGATCGACGTCCGCGGCACCGCGCTCGGCGTACTCGACCGGATGGGCGTGCTGCCGCGGGTCCGGGCCGCGCACATCGACACGCGACGGCTCACCTTCGTCGCCCCGAACGGCAAGATCGTCGGCTCGCTCAACCCTGACACGATGACCGGCGGCGCCGAGGAGCGCGACATCGAGCTGCCGCGCGGCGACCTGACCACGATCCTGTACGCCGCCGTCCGCGACGACGTCGAGTGGATCTTCAACGACTCCATCGGCACGCTGGACGACCACGGCGACGGCGTCACTGTCACCTTCGTCTCCGGCCGGACCGGAGAATACGACGTGGTGATCGGCGCCGACGGGCTGCACTCGCACACCCGGCGGCTCGTCTTCGGGCCGGAGGAACAGTTCAACCACTACCTGGGCTACTGCTTCGCCGGCTTCACCATCCCGAACGACCTGGGGCTGTCGCACGAGGCGAAGATGTGGGCGGCGCCGGGGCGGATGGCCGCGATCTACGCGCCCGGCTGCACCGACACGCTGCACGGATTCCTGATGGCCAAGCGCCCGATCCCGCCACTGGCCGAGCTGCGGGACGTGGCCGCCCAGCGCGCCCTGCTGACCGAGATCTTCGGCGGCGAGGGGTGGCTGCTACCCAAGCTGCTCGACGGCATGCGGGCCGCGGACGACGTCTTCTTCGACGTCACCAGCCAGATCCGGATGCCGGCGTGGTCGCGCGGACGGGTCGCGCTGGCCGGTGACGCCGCCCACGCGCCGTCGTTCTTCTCCGGCCAGGGCACCAGCATCGCGCTGGTCGGGGGCTATGTCCTGGCCGGCGAGCTGGCCGGCGCCGCCCCGGAGCAGGCGTTCACGAGCTATGAGCGGAGGACCCGGGAATTCGTACGCCAGAACCAGGCCCTGGCCGACGGTGGCGGCTCCACCCTGGCCCCGGCGACGAACCGGGCACTGTGGTTCCGCAACCACGTGCTGCTCAAGGCCGCGCCGCTGTTCGAGAAGACCGGCCGGCTGGGTGGCAACGTCCGGAAGGCGGCGACCGCGCTCACGCTCCCCGACTACCCCGGAGCACGGCGGCTCGTGGGCGCGGCTGGCACTTCGGGCAACTGAACGAGGAGCGGTTCATGAACTGCTCGCGGCGCATCGGCGTGCCGCAGCGGTGGCACGGTTCGCCCTCCCGCCCGTACGCGTGAAGTGCTCGGTCGAAATAACCGCTCTGCCCGTTGACGTCCACATAGAGCGCGTCGAAGGACGTGCCACCGGCCACGATCGCCTCACCGAGGACGTCGCGGACGTGGGCCAGCAGGCGGCGGACGGCCGGGCGGGTGAGCGCGTCGGTCGGGCGGGTCCCGTGCAGCTCGGCCCGCCACAGGGCCTCGTCGGCATAGATGTTGCCGACCCCGGAGATCAGCGTCTGGTCGAGCAGCGCCCGCTTGATCTCGGTGTGCTTGCCGCGCAGCCGGGCCACGAACGCCTCGTCGTCGAAGAGCGGATCCATCGGGTCGCGGGCGATGTGTGCGATCTCGTCCGGCAGCTCGGCCCCGCCCTCGGAGACGGCCAGCCCGCCGAACGTCCGCTGGTCGACGAAGCGCAGCTCGCGCCCGCCGTCGGTGAACGTGAAGCGGACCCGCAGGTGCGGCCCGTCCTCCTTCTCGGCCGGCTCGATCAGCAGCTGGCCGCTCATCCCCAGGTGCCCGATGATCGCATCGCCGGAATCCAGTGGCAACCAGAGATATTTGCCGCGGCGGGACACGTCGAGGACGGTGCGGCCGGTCAGCATGGCGATGAAGTGGGCGTCGCCGGGCAGATGACGGCGAATCGCGCGGGGGTGGTGGACCTCGACCGTGCCGATGGTGCGCCCGGCCACCCACTTGGCCAGGCCCTGCCGCACGGTTTCGACCTCGGGCAACTCAGGCATTTCACGATCCTCAGAGGGTGTACGGCCAGACGACGACCAGGTAGGCGCCATACCACAGGCCGAAGAGGGCCCAGGCGACGATGGACAGCACGGCGACCCGGGGCCGGGCGCGGGCCGCGGCCACCACCGCGGGCATGAGCGTCAACAATACGGGCAGAAGCAGGCGGGGCTTGGAGTGGTAGAAGCCGGCCTGGCCGTACACCAGGATCATCGCCAGCACGCCGTAGACGGCCAGCGGCGGCCACGGCCGGCCGGCCAGCGCCACACCGGCGGCGGCCAGGGCGGCCAGCAGGATCAGGGCCACGCTGACCGGCACCCAGCCGTCGGCGCTGCTCAGCGTCGTACCCAGGAAGGTGACAGTGCTCGCCCCGGCGTCGAACGACGTACCCCAGCCCGCGGTTTGGATCTTGAACCAGGCGTCCCACTCACCCACCCGCAGCCCGACCCAGGCCAGATAGGCGGGCACCCCGGCCAGGGCGACGGCCGCCGCGACAAGGGGCTTCCAGCCGTGCCGCCGGAACGCCATGACGGCCGCCACGGCCAGCGCCACCGCCGCCGCGGCACCGGTCGGGCGGGTCAGCGAGGCCGCCAGCCCGAGCAGCCCCGCGGCCCACCACACCTGGCGATGGGTCGCGACCAGCATCCCGGCCACCAGGGCCAGGAACAGACCCTCCGAGTACGCCATGCTGAGCACCACCGAGACCGGAGCGGTGGTGCAGATCGCCACCAGCGCCCAGCCCGCGCGGCGACCGTGCAGCGTCGTGCCGAGCAGGTGCAGGGCGACCGCGGCGCCGGCCGAGGCCAGCCAGGCGACCGCCAGCGCGGCCGGACCCGAGCCGGCGCCGAAGGCCATGACCAGCCGGATCAGCATCGGATAGACCGGGAAGAAGGCCAGCTCGTTGGCGGCCAGGGCGCCGTTGTCGCCGTACGTGTAGCCGTGCGGATAGCCGTTGGTGGCGACCCGCTCGAACCAGCCGCCGTCCCACTCCAGCAGATGCTGGCCCATGGACTGGCCGTCGTCGGCCACCGCGGACAGCCAATAGAGCATGATCAGCTGTACGAGGCGGCCGACGAGCAGAATGCCGACCGCCACGGCCAGCCCTCGCGGGCCGCCGGCCTGGTCGAGGAGCCGCTCCCGGCGTTCGGGAACGGTCACTGGGCGTGTCCGCCACCGGCGACGGCCGGCGGCGGTGGGTCCTGTTCGGCACGCTCGGTGAGGGTCCGCCAGGCGGCCGCGGCGGCCCGCTGCTCGGCCTGCTTCTTGCTGCGCCCGTCCGAGCCGCCGTAGCGCTCGCCGGCCACCACCACCCAGGCCGTGAACGTCTTGGCGTGGTCCGGGCCGGCGTCGTCGATCACGTAGTCCGGCACCCCCAGCCCGAGCGCCGCGGTCAGCTCCTGGAGGCTGGTCTTCCAGTCCAGGGCGGCGCCGCGCCCGGCCGACTCGGCCATCAGCGGATCGAACAACTTGTGAATCACGTCACCGGCCTTGTCCAGCCCGTGCTCCAGGTAGATCGCGCCGAGCAACGCCTCCAGCGTGTCGGCCAGGATGCTCGCCTTGTCCCGGCCGCCGGTGGTCTCCTCGCCCTTGCCCAGCAGCAGGTGCGGACCGAGGCCCTCGGGACCCAGCGTGCGTGCCACGTCAGCCAGCGCGTGCATGTTCACCACGCTCGCCCGGAGCTTGGCCAGCTGGCCCTCCGGGAGATCGGGGTGGTTGTGGAACAACGCCGACGTGATCACCACGCCGAGCACCGAGTCACCCAGGAACTCCAGGCGCTCGTTGGTCGGCAGACCGCCGTTCTCGTACGCGTACGAGCGGTGGGTCAGGGCTCGTTCGAGCAGGCCGGGCTCGAGGGGCACACCGAAGGCCTCCTCGAGGGGCTTGGTCGGGGGCCGTCGTCTCTTGTCAATGTTCATCGATCACCTCTGGTTCGCTGCTTTCTTCCATGGGTGCCGCGTCGCGCAGGAGCACCGAGATGGCGGGCACGGCGGCGCGGCGGTGCAGGTCGGCGGCGAGCGCGATGCCGGCCGCGAGGTCGGTGCCGGAGGCCGCGCCGTGACAGACGACGACGGTGCCGGAGACGCCGAGGAGGATGGCCGCGCGGGGTGGCACGTCACCCGGGCGGGGTGGGGCGATGCTGGCGTACGCCGTCTCCAGGCCCTTGAGGAGCACGTTGCCGGTGAAGCCGTCGGTCACCACGACGTCGGCGGCGCCGCCGGTGACCACGTCGTTGCCCTCGATCAGACCGGCGTAGCGGGCGCCGGCGGGCAGGGTCGCCGCGCCGAGCAGGGCCGGCATGGCCCGTCGGAGGCGGTCACCCTTGCCGCTCTCGGTGCCGATGGTCAGCAGACCGACCCGGGGCGTGACGACCTCGTGGACCACCGAGGCGTACGCCGCACCCAGTCGCGCCTGCGTCAGAAGGGCCCGCTCGTCCGGGTCGACGGTGGCGCCGACGTCGAGCAGCACCACCCGGCCGGTGGCGGTCGGCAGCACCGCCGCCAGCGCCGGCCGCCGCACCCCGGGCCAGCGCCCGAACCCGAGCGCGGCCGAGGTGACCGTGGCACCGGTCGACCCGGCGGAAACGACGGCGTCCGCCTCGCCCGCGGCCACGGCCAGAACGGCGGCGCGCACACCAGACTCGATCCAGCCGGCGTCACCCCGCTGACCAGACCGCTCGCCGGCACTCTCGCTCACCCGGCCGGACTCGCTCACCCGGCCAGACTCGTTCACCCGGCCGGACTCGTTCACCCGGCCGGACTCGGTCGAGCGGCCGGACTCGGTCGAGCGGCCGGACTCACTCGCCCCGCCGGACGGGCTCGCGCGGCCGGTTGGGCCCGTGGTGATCGCTCGGACGCGGGCGCGCTCGTCCGGTTTCAGGGCAGCCAGAACCTCGCCGGCCACCTCAGCGGGGCCGACGAGCAGAAGATGCACGGCCGGATCGGCCTGGACGGCGTGCAGAGCGCCGTCAACCACGACGGCGGGAGCTTCGTCCCCGCCGAGGAGGTCGACGGCGATCCGCGCGATGCCCGGTAGCGGGATGATCCCGCCCTCCGGCGCACCGGCATCTCGCCGTTGGTCAGACACGACCCGCCCGTTGCTCGGGCGCGTCACTCCGGCCGGCTCAGACCTCGAGGACCTGACGCCCGTTGTAGGTGCCGCAGACCGAGCAGGCCGCGTGCGGCAGCTTCGGCGACTTGCACTGGGGGCAGGCCACGGTCGAGACCGCGGTCGCCTTCCAGTTGGCCCGGCGCGACCGGGTGTTGCTGCGCGACATCTTGCGCTTGGGGACGGCCACGGTTCCTACTCCTCAGTGTTCGACAGGTTGCGCAATGCGGCCCACCTCGGGTCGACGGCCTCGTGGCTGTGGTCAGCCGGGAGGTCGGCGAGGTGTGCGCCGCACTCGGTGCACAACCCTGGGCAGTCCGGCCGGCAGACCGGGTTCGCGGGCAGTGTGAGCACCACCGCGTCCCTTACCACCGGCTCCAGGTCCAGCAGGTCGCCCTGCATCCGGCCCACCTCGTCCTCGTCGGTGGTCTCTTCGGTGGTGCTGTCCGCGTAGGCGAACAACTCACCGATCGACACGTCGAAGGGCTCGGTGATCTCGTCCAGGCACCGGCCGCACTCACCGGTGAGCGTGCCGTGGACGTGACCGCTGACGTAGACACCCTCGGACACCGACGTGAGCGTCAGATCGAGCTCGAGGTCGGCACCCTCCGGCACCTTGATCAGCTCCAGGCCGAGGTCCGCCGGGGCCGGCACCACCCGTTGCAGGGCACGCGTCGCACCAGGCTGCCGGGGAAGCTTCGTCGTGTCGACGACCAGTGGCTGCCTGGGATCGAGGTGGTTCTGCTGCGGTGATTTAGGCATCGTGAACTCTCAGCCCTTTCAAGGCCGACTAGAAAGGTTACCTGAGCAGGCTGCGGAGCGTCGAATCGGCCCGGCCGCCCGCTAGAAGGGCAGGGGTCGCTCGTCCTCGCCCTGGAAGGTGCCGATCTCGCGCAGCGCGTGCATCTTGTCGCGTCCGCGCTCGATCGAGGCCAAAGCCCTGGTCAGGAACTGCTCGAAGTTGGCCAGCGCGGTGTCGACGTAGTCGTCGACCTCCTCCCGCAGCCGCTGGGCCTCGGCCCGGGCCTCGGCGACGATCCGAGCCCCCTCGTGCTCGGCCGAGACGGTGACCTCGTTCACCGAGACCAGCCGGGCGTGTTCCGATTCACCCTCGCTGATGATCCGGTCGGCCTCGCGCTTGCCGGCGTCAATGATCTTGTCGCGCTCCTCCAGCAGGGCGGCCGCCCGGCGCAGGTCGCCCGGCAACTCGGCCCGCAACTCGTCGAGGATGGCGACCATCTCGCCCCGGTCGAACATGAAGTTCGTCCGCGACATCGGCACCGACCGTGCCGCCTCCACCATGGCGATGATCTCGTCGATGCGGTCGAGCGGATCCACGGCGCCTCACTCCTGTCGTCACGCGCCCCACGCAGCGTGGTGCGATCACGTTACTGCGTAATCGGCCACCGCCCATGATGGGGTGTGCCCGGCGCGTCGGGCCGAGCGGTCACGACCACGGGCGCGTCTAGCCCTGGCGCAGGCGTGTCACCAGCCGCTCGCCGACCATGTCGGGCACGTAGGTGGAGATGTCGCCACCCCACTTGGCCACCTCTTTGACCAGGCTGGAGGACAGGAATGAATGCTGCGGATTGGTCGGCATGAACAACGTCTCGACGCCGGACAACCCGATGTTCATCTGCGCCATCTGCAACTCGTAGTCGAAGTCACTGACCGCCCGAAGGCCTTTCACGACCACTGCCGCTTCCTGTGTACGGCAGAAATCGACCAGCAGCCCCCGGAACGACTCGACCCGGACGTTCCCGTAGGACGCGGTCACCTCACGGAGCATGTCGATCCGCTCCTCGATGGTGAACAGACCGGTCTTGTGCTGGTTGATCAGCACTCCGATGATCACCTCGTCGAAGATCCGGCTGGACCGGCCGACGATGTCCAGGTGGCCGTTGGTCACCGGATCGAAGGAACCCGGGCACACCGCGCGTCTCATGATCGGCGACCGTACCAAAGGGTGGTCTCGCCGTACCTCTTGCTGCGTTCCGGTGTGATGCCATCCACCCAGCTCAGATCCTCTCCCCGGGGCACCGCGCGAGTGGAACGCTCGATCACCGTCACCGCGTCCGGTGCCAGCCACCCGTTGTCCACCAGCAGGTGTTGCATTTCGGTCAGCTCGCCGTCGGCCAGGGCGTACGGCGGATCGGCGAAAACCACGTCGAACGGACCGCCCTCGGGCGGGGCGGCGAGCACCGTGGCCACCTTTCCGGCGATGAGCCGGGCCGCCGCGCCGGCACGCAGAGCAACCACGTTGTCGCGGATCACCCGCGCGGCCTTGGCGTCCGATTCGACCAGAAGCGCGAATGTAGCTCCGCGTGACAATGCTTCGAGTCCGACGGCCCCGGAACCGGCATAGAGATCAACGAACCGGGCACCGTCCAGATCGGTCAGCGAATCGAGCGAGCTGAACAACGCCTCACGTACCCGATCGGACGTCGGCCGGGTCTGCGAACCGGGTGGCGCGGACAGCCGCCGCCCGCCGTGCGCGCCGGCGATGATCCTGGTCATTGCGCTCCTATTAGCACGGATTGACGCTACTGCACCAGGCTCCCAGAGTCGCCGGGCGGGTGAATTCCGCGACCCCCGAACCCTACTCAGCGAATCGACAGAATGCCTCTCGGTACAGCGAAGATCTCGGATTGACAACGACAGGATTAAGCCGCCTTCATCGGTTTCGCAAATTCACTGCAGTCGCTATGGTCACTGCCTGTTGCAGGCGACTTCGGTCGACTGCCCGACGACGTTGGGGAGGCGTCGTCGCAAGGCTCTCACGTTCTCAGGCCTTCGCCGCGTGCCTCCACTCGTACCCCCGCATCCCACAACAGGAGCACAGGAGCAACGCGTGAACCTGCTCAAGTCCCCCCTGCGCCGCACAGTGGCCGCGGTCGCCGGTGCGTTCATCGGTTTGACCGGCGCCTTCGCTCTCACCACGCCGGCCAGCGCCCACTGGGGTGAACTCGACGTCGCCACCCAGTGCGCCGACAATGGCGGCTGGCAGGTCAAGTGGACGATCAACACCCACCAGACCGGTGGCCTGTCGGCCACGATCGCCGACCTGTCGACCATCGAGGGCGGCAGCACGCTCACCACGATCGCCAACGGCATCAACAAGATTGCTCCCGAGCAGTCGATCTCCGAGGTGCAGACCTTCAGCAACAAGGTCGGCGAGGCTCACTTCCACGCCAAGGTCTACTGGGGCACCCCCGGCACCCAGAACTACTGGGAGAGCGTCCTCGACCGGACCGTGACGAAGATCGCGGGCTGCAAGGAGACTCCGGAGACGCCCCCGGGCGACACGGACAACCCGCCGGCCGACACGCCCACCAAGCCGGAGAAGCCGGCCACGCCCGCCGCCACCCCGGGCGAGCCGACCCCGATCGTCGAGTTCGACTGCGACACGATGACCGTCGGCCTGGACAACCCGAAGAACGGCATCAAGATCACGCTGCTCCTCGAGACCAGCAAGGGCGAGAAGCGCACGCTGACCGTCAAGCCGGGCGAGAAGAAGACCACGAAGTTCTCCGCCAAGCCGGGCTTCACCGTCACGGTGGGCGCCAAGGAGGTCAAGGAGACCACCACGATCGCCTACACCAAGCCGGACGACTGCGCGGCCGCTGGTTCCGGTGGCGGTGACGTGCTGGCTCTGACCGGTGCGAACGCGAGCACCATCGCCGGTGTCGCCGGTGGTGTGCTGCTGATCGGTGCGGCTCTGTTCTTCATGGCTCGTCGCCGGAAGATCAAGTTCACCGCGTAACACCAACTAGCTCCGGCTGAGAGCGCGTCGACCATCCGGTCGGCGCGCTCTTCGCTTTGCCGCCGGGCGCCATCGCGCCGCTTTGGAGCTGGGCGCCATCGCGCCGCTTTGGAGCCGAGCGCCATAGCGCCATCGCGGCCGGGCGCCATCGCGGCCGGGCGCCATCGCGGCCGGGCGCCATCGCGGCCGAGCGCCATCGCGGCCGGGCACCATCGCGGCCGGGCACCATCGCGGCCGGGCGGTTCACCGGTCGACGGGTGCCGGGGCGAGGCGGAGGGTCCGCGGGTCGGTGATCGGGCTTGATCTGGTACGGGCATACGGTGACGGCCATGGAGTGGAACAGCTTCGATGGTGCTGAGGTGGCCGCGCTCACTCAGGGGACCGCGTTCGTGGCCGATCCCGGTGAGCGCGACTGCCCGTCGTGCGGGGCGCGGGCCGTCCGGGCGTACCTGACGACGCCGTCGAGCGCGCGCCGGCCCACCCTGGTCTCCTACGTGTGGTGCACGGGCTGCCGCAAGTTTGTCGGGACCCGCTCGGCGCTGCCGGCCGGCCTGGTCTTCACCGATCCGCTGGCGACGCTGCCGGCCCCCGAGCGGCGAGAGCTGGAACGCACGCTCAGCGGCTTCCTGGCGCACCTCGACCGGCTGTGGGACACGGGAGTGCTGCCACAGGCGTTCGGCGTCGAGAACGCATCCTGACCGGCCGGAAAGGTGATAGCCCTGGGCGGCGTCCGAGGCCCGGACACCGGTCCAGGGCTACCACTTAAGCCCGGGACACCACCCAGGGACTACTGCTAAAGCCCAGGCACCGCACGGGGACTACCGCTAAGCCCAGACACCGCCCAGGGACTGCCGGGCACCGCACGGGGACTACTGCTGAAGCCCCAGGGGCTACGGCTGAAGCCGGGACACCGCCCAGGGCCACCGCCGGAAGCCCGGACTGCGGCCGGGGCTGTCACTGGGGAGAAGGGCGGGTCAGGGGCCGCAGCCGGAGGGGACGCCTTCGGTGCGGGACTTGACCGTCTCGACCACGGTGTCGGAGAACTCGTTGGCCCACTGGGCCGGGTTCTGCAGGCCGGCCGGAACCGTCACCTGCACGGCCACCTCACGGTCCATCGTGGTGAAAACCGCACCGCCGGCGCCGGACCGGCCGTACCAGCAGACCCTGTCCATGATCAGCAGGTCGGCGGTGAGCGGCACACAACCCGCGGGACCGGTGCCGGTGGTCGGGCACATCTGGGGCTGGGCGACACCGCAGGCGACGGTCAGGGGCGGCTCGCCGTACGCCGCGTTCTGCTCGAGCCC
This sequence comes from Actinoplanes sp. NPDC049265, assembly GCF_043197135.1. Lineage (NCBI taxonomy): Bacteria > Bacillati > Actinomycetota > Actinomycetes > Micromonosporales > Micromonosporaceae > Actinoplanes > Actinoplanes sp. NPDC049265. The sequence continues at coordinate 81,541 of NZ_JBICSP010000001.1, forward strand.
GGCACTCACCTTGCGCGCCGGCAGATCGCGCACCGCGTTCGGCAGCTGCGAGGTAACCGCGAGACAGACCTGCGCCGCGCGCGCGTCGAGCTGGGGCGCGGCCATCCGCACAGGCGTGGACGGGACGGCCACCGGAGTGCTGGGAGTGGCGTCCGGGTTCGCCGCCGGGCCGGGTCGGACCGCGAGGAAGAACACCACCCCGACGACGACCGCGACCGGGATCGCGACCACGGCGGCCCAGAGCGCGGCCCGGCGATTGCCCGGGTCGGGTTGCACGGGGGTACGCGTCTCCAGGTCGACCATGCTCAGAGGTTTACCACGCTGCAGGTGAGGGTCCGCGTGATGCCCGGTACGTACTGGACTTTGCTCACAATCAGCCGACCGAGCTCGTCGACCGTGTGTGCCTCGGTCAGCACCACCACGTCGTAGGGGCCGGTGACCGCGTCGACGCGGACCACTCCGGCGATTTTGTCGATCGCGGCGGCCACGTCACGGGCCTTTCCGACCTCCGTCTGGATGAGGATGTATGCCTGGACCACGACTGACTCCTATCCGACGGTTCGACCCGAACGTGAAACTACCGTACGGAAGTGCTCAGCAGCGGGCCGCCACCATGAGGTGGCCACCACAAAGGGGGAAACCACGTGAGCATCGCCGAGGCCGGCGAGTTCGGGCTCATCGCGCGGATCGTCGCGCGCCTCGACGACGGACCGGCCACCCTGCTCGGGCCCGGGGACGACGCCGCCCTGGTCGCCGCGCCGGACGGCCGGGTGGCGGCGAGCACCGACGTGCTCGTCGAGGGCCGGCACTTCCGCCGGGACTGGTGCACGGCGGCCGATGTGGGTCACCGGGCGGCCGGGGCGAACCTGGCCGACATCGCGGCGATGGGTGCCACCCCGACCGCGTTGCTGGTGGCGCTGGTCGTACCCACCGATCTGGAGATCTCGTGGCCGGAGGAACTGGCCGGTGGGCTGTCGGCCGAGGCGGCCAAGGTGGGCGCGAGCGTGGTCGGCGGCGACGTCTCGGCCGGGCCGCTGACCATCGCGGTGACCGCGCTCGGCGACCTGGGCGGGCGGGCGCCGGTGACCCGGACGGGGGCGCAGCCGGGCGACGTGCTCGCGCTGGCCGGCCGGACCGGGTACGCCGCCGCCGGGTACGCCATCCTGTCCCGCGGCTTCCGCACCCCGAAGATCTTCGTCGAGGCGTACCGGCGGCCCGAGGTTCCGTACGCGGCCGGCGCGGCGGCGGCCCAGGCCGGCGCCACCGCGATGATCGACGTGTCGGACGGGCTGCTGCAGGATCTCGGGCACATCGCCACCGGCAGCGTCGTGGGCGTCGACGTGCGGCGGGAGGCGTTCACCGTGCCCGATCAGATGCGCGACGCGGCCAGCGCGCTCGGCGTCGACCCGTACCTCTGGATCCTGACCGGCGGGGACGACCACGCGCTGGCCGCGACCTTCCCGCCCGAGGCCGCGCTACCTCCGGGTTTCCAGAAGATCGGCACCGTGCACGAGGGCACCGGGGTGACCGTCGACCGCACTCCGTGGACCGGTGGCACCGGGTGGGACCACTTCAGATAAGAGCTAGTCTCGGGTCTCGTGAGTGAGATCGTGGTGCGTGAGATCGGCTTCGCCGATCCGCGGGTGCAGGCGCTGGTCGAGCAGGCGTTGACCGAGATGGGCCAGCGGTACGGCGGCAGCGGCGACGACACACCGGTGGCGCTGACCGACTTCGACCCGCCGGCCGGCCGGTTCTTCGCCGCGGCCGACGGCGACCGGCTGGTCGGGTGCGCCGGCTGGCGTCGCCACGGTACGGACGCCGAGCTCAAGCGCATGTTCACGATCAGGGCGGCGCGGGGCCGGGGCATCGCCCGCATGCTGCTGGCGGCGATCGAGGAGTCGGCCCGGGCGGCCGGGCTGCGCCGGGTGATCCTGGAGACCGGCGACAAGCAGCCGGAGGCGATCGGCCTCTACGAGTCGGCGGGATATGCCCGGATCGACGACTTCGGGTTCTATCGGGGGCAGCCGGGCGTGCTGTCGTACGCACTGCCGTTGGAGACCGGCGCCGTTTTCCGGGACGCCTGACCACGGCCGACGGCGGAACGGCTCGCCTGAGAGCAGCCGGCGCCACGGAGCACGTCGGCGTCGAGGCCTACGGGTTCACCGGTGCCGAGGACGGCCGCAGCGGCGCGGGGCCGGCCGGCGAAATGACTCGCTTGACCAGGGCCGGCGGAAATGCCTCAGCAGACCCCGGGGTGCCGGGGCCTGCTGATCAACACACTTGAGGGCCCGGAACGGGCCGGTACGCGATTAGGCGCGAACGACCTTGCCGGCCTTGATGCACGAGGTGCAGACCTGCAGCTTCTTGGTCGTGCCGCCACCGGCCGGGGTGCGTACCGACTGGATGTTCGGGTTCCAGCGGCGGTTGGTCCGCCGGTGCGAGTGGGACACGTTGTGGCCGAAGCCGGGCCCCTTGCCACAGACGTCACACACGCTAGCCACGGGAATACTCCTGAGATCTGAATCGAAAACCTTGAAGCGCCCAGGGCTGAACCGCCCACAGGCAACCCGACCACGGTACCTGATGGTTCGCCGAAGGAGCCAATCGGGTTCACGTCGGGCGGGATTGTCGGTCGTCCCCAGTAAGGTCGGAGCGTGCTGGAAACGTTGGACGACGCGGCCGTCCACCGCTGGTGCGGTGGCGGTCTCGCCGCGCTGCGGGCCCACCAGCACGAGATCGACGAGCTCAACGTCTATCCCGTGCCCGACGGTGACACGGGCACCAATCTCGTTCTCACGCTGACCTCGGCGGCCGAGGCCCTGTCGTCGGCCGACGCCACGACTCCGGATGCCGCCGAGAGCGGGACGCCGCTGGGGCGGGCGATGCGCCGGATGGCCCGTGGGGCGCTGCTCGGCGCCCGGGGCAATTCGGGCGTGATCGTGTCGCAGATCTTCCGGGGCATGGCCGACTCGTTCGCGACGGCGGTGGCGGTGCGCGGGGCCGAGCTGGCGACCGCGCTGCGGACGGCGTCCGAGGCGGCCTACGCGGCGGTGGCCCGGCCGGTCGAGGGCACGGTCCTGTCGGTGGTCGCGGCGGCGGCCGAGGCGGCGGGCCGGCTCAAGTCCGATGATGTACGCGCGGTGGCCCGCGCCGCGGCCCGAGCGGCGGCCGAGGCGCTGGCCCGCACCCCACAGCAGTTGCCGGTCCTGGCCCGGGCCGGGGTGGTCGACGCCGGCGGGCGTGGTCTCGTGCTCCTGCTCGACGCTCTCGTCGAGGCGCTGGGACCACCCGATCGATCGGCCCTCAAGGTGAGCGAGGAAGGGCCCCAGGGTGGGTTGAAAGGCTCGGCCGAGGATCACAAGAGCGGCCCCGACACGCGCCGCGAGACGCCGGAAACAGGCGGCACGGCCGAGGATCGTGCGGGCGATTCGGTGGGGTACGAGGTGCAGTACCTGTTGGACGCGAGCGTCGAGGCGGTCGAAGTGCTGCGCGGGCGGCTGGGTGGGCTCGGGGACTCGCTGGTGGTGGTCGGCACCGGGGACGGTGAGCCGCCGACCTGGAACGTGCACGTCCACGTGCCGGTCGAGGCGGTCGGCGCGGCCGTCGAGGCGGGGGTCGAGGCCGGGCGCCCGCACCGGATCGGGGTGACGCGGCTGGAGGATCGGCGCGGCGACCGTCGCGAGCATGACTCGCCGCACGAGGGGCACGAGGGACACGAGGGACACGAGGGACACGAGGGACACGAGGGACACGAGCATGACTCGCTGCACGAGGGGTCGGAGGAGCCTCGGCGGCGGGACGACGACGCCCCGGCCCGCAGTGCGCGCGGCGCCGTGGTGGTCGCGGCCGGGGAAGGGCTGACCGCGCTCTTCGGGGCCGAGGGCGCGGTGGTCGTCGACCGGAACCCGTCCACGGCGGAGATGCTGGCCGCTATTCAGGACACCGGCGCGGGCCGGGTCGTGCTGCTGCCCAACGACGCCAACACGCTGGCCGTGGCGACGGCGGCGGCCAAGGAAGCGGCCGGGGCGGGGCTGCGGGTCAGCGTGGTGCCGACCCGATCACCGGTGCAGGCGCTGGCCGCGCTGGCGGTGCGGGACGCGGGGCGGTCGTTCGCCGACGACGTGATCGCCATGGCCGAGGCGGCGGGCGCCTGCCGGTACGGCGAGGTGTGCACGGCCCAGCGTGAATCGTTGACCGTCGCGGGACGCTGCCGGCCGGGTGACCTGCTCGGGCTGGTCGACGGGGAGGTGCACATCATCGGCGACGATCTGCCCACGGTGGCCTGCCGGCTGGCCGACCGGATGCTCGGCGGCGGCGGTGAGCTGGTCACGCTCGTGCTCGGTGCCGGCGTACCGGACGGGCTGCACGAGACCCTGACCGCCCACATCGGACGCCAGTGGCCGTTCGCCGAGGTGCAGACGTTCAGCGGCGGGCAGCCGCGATACCACCTACTGGTAGGAGTCGAGTGAGCGAGACGACGACCGCCACCACGACCACGACGCCGCTGGAGCAGGTGCTCGGTGGCAAGACCGCCAAGGCCCTGGCCGACCATCTCGACCTGCACACCGCGGGCGACCTGATCTACCACTTCCCGCGGCGTTACGACGAGCGGGGCGAGCACACCGACATGCGCCGGCTCGAGGTCGGCGAGCAGGTGACGTTGCTGGCTCAGGTGCGCGCGGTCAACGTCAAGCCGATGCGGGCGCGGCGCGGCAACATGCTCGAGGTGACCATCGGGGACGGGTCCGGCGCCACGCTCACCTGCACGTTCTTCAATCAGGCGTGGCGGCAGCGCGAGCTGCGTACCGGACGATGGGGGTTGTTCGCCGGCAAGGTGACCGACTTCCGGGGCAAGCGGCAGCTCAACGGCCCGGCCTACCAACTGCTCAGCGCGGACGCGACCGAGGACGAGGCGGCCGAGGAGATCGAGGAGTTCGCGGGCGCGTTGATCCCGGTCTATCCGGCGGCGGCCGCGGTGCCGACCTGGGTGATCTCGAAATGCGTGCGGACCCTGCTCGACACGTTCCAGCCACCGGACGATCCGCTGCCGGCCACCACCCGGGCCGGCCACAACCTGATCGGCATCGGTAGGGCGCTGCACGAGATTCACCGGCCCAGCTCGCAGGAGGATCTGTACCGGGCGAAATATCGGCTCAAGTGGGACGAGGCTTTCGCCGTACAGCTGACTCTGGTGCAGCGCAAGGCCAACGCGGCCGCCGCCCCGGCAATCGCGCGACCCCGTGCCGAGAGCGGGCTGCTGGCCAAGTTCGACGCGGCGCTTCCCTACGAGCTGACCGAGGGCCAGCGCGACGTGGGCGAGGAGATCGCGGCCGACCTGGCCCGGCCGCACCCGATGCACCGGCTGCTGCAGGGCGAGGTCGGTTCGGGCAAGACCTTGGTTTCGGTACGCGCGATGCTCCAGGTCGTCGACGCCGGTGGCCAGGCCGCTCTGCTCGCCCCGACCGAGGTGCTGGCCACCCAGCACTTTCGCGGAATCAGCGCCCAGCTCGGCCCGCTCGGCCGGGCCGGTGAGATCGACGGCGACCCGGCCGGCACCCAGGTGACCCTGGTGACCGGCTCGCAGGGGGCCAAGGCGCGGCGGGCGGCGCTGGCCAAGGTCGCGGACGGCACCGCCGGCATCGTCGTCGGCACCCACGCGCTGCTGTACGAGGGGGTCGACTTCTCCGATCTCGGGCTGGTCGTGGTCGACGAGCAGCACCGCTTCGGCGTCGAGCAGCGGGACGCGTTGCGGGCCAAGGCCGCCCAGCCGCCGCACGTGCTGGTGATGACGGCCACGCCGATCCCGCGCACGGTGGCCATGACTGTCTACGGCGACCTCGAGACGTCGGTGCTGTCGCAGTTGCCGCGGGGTCGTTCGCCGATCGCCTCGCACGTCGTGCCCGCCCTGGAGAAGCCGCAGTTCCTCGACCGGGCCTGGAAGCGGCTGCGCGAGGAGGTCAAGGCCGGCCATCAGGCGTACGTGGTGTGCCCTCGGATCGGCGAGGCCGGCTCGGACGAGGACGGGGAGCCGCCTTCAGACTCGGCCTTCAGTCCCGACCGGGACGGTGGCGGGGCTGCGGACGGCGAGGCGGCGCGACGGCCGCCCTTGGCCGTGATGGACGTCGCGCCGGCCCTGGAGGAAGGCCCGCTGAAGGGCCTGCGGATAGCCATTTTGCACGGGAAGCTGCCGGCCGACGAGAAGGACGCGGTGATGCGCGCGTTCGCCGCCGGGGCTCTCGACGTGCTGGTGTCGACCACGGTCATCGAGGTCGGCGTGGACGTGCCCAACTCCACCGTCATGATCATCATGGACGCCGACCGATTCGGCGTCTCCCAGCTGCACCAGCTGCGCGGCCGGGTCGGCCGGGGTTCCGCCGCCGCCGTCTGCCTGTTGGTCAGCGAGGCGGCCGAGGGTACGCCGGCCCGCGAGCGCCTGGAGGCGGTGGCGTCCACCACCGACGGCTTCAGGCTCTCCGAGATCGACCTGGAACAGCGCCGCGAGGGTGACGTGCTCGGCGCCTCGCAATCCGGAAAGCATTCACATCTGCGCTTGCTGTCGCTGCTGCGGGACGAGAAGCTCATCAAGGAGGCGCGCGCCGAGGCCGCTTCACTCGTCGAGGACGACCCGATGCTGTCGCGCTACCCCGCGCTGGCCGCCTCGGTAGCCGCCCTGGTCGACGAGGAGAGAGCCGAGTTCCTGGAGAAGGGTTGATCTACCACTTCTGCCGGCGTTCGGATTATTCGTCCGACGCCGAGCTCTACATCAACGAGACGCTGTCCACGCAGGGGTTCATCCACTGCTCGCCACGCGATCACGTGCACGTGCCGGCCACCCTGCGCGCCCGCGGCCAGCCCGACCTGGTGGTCCTGGAGATCGACGAGACGCGGCTGCCGAAGCCGCCGGTGTGGGAGGACGGTGACCCGCCGGACCCCGACGGCCGGCTGTTCCCACACGTGTACGGCCCGATCCCGACCGCCGCGGTGGTCGCCGTGCACGACCTGCCACCGCGCCCGGACGGGTCGTTCGCGCCACTGTGACCATCCTGATCACCGGGATGTCGGGCACCGGCAAGTCGACCGTCCTGGCCGAGCTGGGCCGGCGCGGCCATCGGGTGGTCGACACCGACTACGGCGGCTATGCCGTGGAAACCGCCGACGGTCAGGTCTGGGACGAGGAACGCGTCGGCGCGCTCCTCGGCACCGGCCCGGATTTCGTCAGCGGCTGCGTACCGAACCAGGGCGTCTTCTATCCCCGCTTCGCCGCCGTGGTCCTGCTCAGCGCGCCGCTCGACGTCCTGCTGGAACGGGTTGGGGCCCGCACCACCAACCCGTTCGGCCGTACGCCGGAGCAGCGGGCCCGGATCGCCGCCGACCACGCCGCCGTCGAGCCGCTGCTGCGGGCCGGCGCCAGCATCGAACTGGACGCCCGCCGCCCGGTCGAAGACCTCGCCGCCGAAATCGAAACCATCAGTGGTAGCCCAACGCGGCATCCGCCCCGCCCATAGCGCCGTCGGCTACCACCGAGCCTTTCGGCGGTGTCGGAGCGCGTGACGGCGCCCTGGGCTACCACTGCGGTTTCAGCGCTTCAGGCCGTGCTCGATCGCCTCGATGATGCGCGGCCGCAGCTCGACCGCGCTGATGATCGCGTCGACCGAACCGACCTCGACCGCCCGCTGGATGCTGTGCACCCGGTCGAACTCGGCCGCCACCTCACCCAGCTTCTCGGACCGGACCGCCGACCGCACCTCGGCCAGTTCGACGTTCAGCGCCGCACGGTCGGCCCCGCTGGCCGCGGCCACCCGGGAGACCAGGTCGGCCACCCGCGGGTCATTGGTGGTGCGGTTGTTGACCTCGCCGGAGAAGACCACCGCCGCCGCGGGCGCGCCGCCCAGTACCGAGGCGAACGAGCCCTCCAGCGCCAGCACGGTCATGTTCGGATTCAGCGCCTTGGAGAACACCACGAACGCGCCGCCGTGATAGCGCGAGATCACGGTGAACACGATCGGGCCCTCGAAGTTGACGATCGCCCGGCCGATCTCGGCGCCGTACTCCAGCTGCAGCTTGCGCATCGACTCGGGCGATCCGTCGAAACCGGACAGATTCGCCAGCACCACCAGCGGCCGGTTGCCGGAGGCGGCGTTGATCGCCCGTGCCGTCTTCTTCGACGAGCGCGGGAACAGCGTGCCCGCGGTGTACGTGTCCGGTCCGTCGGTGGGCGGGAAGCCCCGCCGCGACACCGACCGGGACTCGATCCCGATCAGGCAGACCGGCCAGCCACCGATGTGCGCGTCCTGCACGACCGACGTGTCGGCGTCGGCCATGCCGGCCCAGCGCTCCAGCACCGCGTGGTCCTGGTCGGCGAGAGCGCGCATCACCGTACGGATGTCGAAGGCCTTTTTCCGGTCCGGGTTGTGGGTCGCCGCGAAGATCTGCCCGACCGTGGTGAAGTCGCTGCCGGCGAAGGTGTGCGGGTAATCCGAGACGTCCCGGTCGGCCGGGTCGTTGGTGCCGGCCCGGCGCGGCCCGGACTCGCCCGGCACGACGTACGTGTGGTCGTAGTGCGCCATCAGCACGTCGCGGGCCGAGATCAGGTCGGGCGCCCAGTATTGCGCCTGCCCGTTCGGGCCCATCACGCGGTCGTACCCGCCGATGCCGTAGTTGTCCTCGGCCGAGACGCCGCCCGAGAAGTCCAGCGACTGCTTGCCGGTCAGCACCATCGCCGAGTCGGGGGTCATGACCAGGATGCCCTTGGTGTGCATGAGCATGGTGGCCTCGGCGTTCCAGTACGGCTGGGCGCCGACGTTGATGCCCGCGACCACGATGTTGATCTCGCCACCGGCCTGGGTGAACGTGACGATCCGCTTGAGCGCGGCGGCCACCCAGTCCATGTTCTCGGTGCCCGAGGACATCGAGATGCGGGCCCCCGCCGACAGGGCGAACCATTCCAGGGGTACGCCCATCCGCTCGGCCAGGTCGAGCGCGGCGATGACCCGGGCACACTCCGGCTCGGACAGCGCGCCCAGCGCCTTGGTCGGGTCGCCGAGCAACACCACCCGGGTCACGCCCTCGGGGTACCGGGCGGTCGGCGTGGTGACCACACCGGCCACGATCGCGGCCTTGTTCCGCCCGGCCGGCCGGTCCACCGGCGTCAGGACGCCGCTCTCGTCAAGGTCGTACTCGGCGAAACGGCCGAGCATGCCGGTGATCTCGTACGGGTAGGCGTTGCCCCGCCGCGCCGCCCGCAGCACCTTCTGCCGGTAGTCGTCGAGCGGCCGCACCGGCTCGTCGGTCGGCTTGTCCACGCTGACCCGGGCGCCCCGACCGGGCTCGATGGTGATCGTCACGGCGACCTCGGTCAGCTCCCCGGACGAGCCGCGCTGCCGGGCCAGGAACTGGACCTCGTCCAGCCCGGCGCCGGCCGTGGTCGGCAGGATGCGCTGCACCAGTGCGTTGAGCTCCTCGGGGGTGAGCTCGGTGGACGGCCAGACGTACATCATGATCCGGTTGGTGTCGAAGCGCTTGTTCTGCGGCCGCTGCGCCTGGATGTTGCGGATCGCGTCGAGGCCGGCGGTGATCGCGTCCTCGACCGCGGGCAGGGCCACCAGCCGGCCGTCGGCCTCGCGCAGCGGCGTCAGGTCACGGACCTGGCCCATCGCGATCAGCCGCTCGTCGGCCGGGTTGCTGTGCGCCACCGCCTTGAAGAGGTAGATCTCCTCGTCGACCGAGGGCAGCCGGGTCAGGTGGAACTCGCGCAGGCGCTGCAACTGCAGCCGCCGGGCGATGGCCGGGTGCAGGCCCCGGATCAGCCGGTCCTCCACCAGTGCGCCGCCGTCGTTGTCGGGGCGGAAGGTGAAGTGGTGGTGCATCACGCCGCTGGTGCCGGCGATCGTGGTGGTGATCCGGCGTACCCCGGCCGGCAATGGCTCGGCCGCGAGGTAGTCCCCCAGCCGCCGGGCCAGCTCGTCGACGTCCTCGGGCTGGCTGTCCCAGGCCACGTACAGGTCGGCGACCAGCCCGCGGTCCGGCACACCCCGCGCGACCTCGAAGACGGCGGCGACCGCGGCCGGCAGTGCGGCGATGTCCACGGCCGTCGTGACCATCCGCGTCACCCGGTCGGGGGCGGTGTGCTGGGCCGTGACGAACCGGCAGCCGCCGACCTCTCGGGTGGTGATCTCGGAGAGCGAGCGGTTGCCGTAGTAGCGGCGGGTCACCACCTCGAGCAGCGGGGCGGGGTCGCGGCCGGGCCGGCCGATCCGCTGGCCGATCAGCCGGACCAGAGGCTCCGACGAGGCGACCATGGCCTGGATCCGCTCGGCGCGGTCCGGGGCGTCCGGGTTGCGGTCGAGGTGGCGCAGGTCGTCGCGGATGGCCGCGTACACCTTGGCCCGGTTGCGCCGCAGCAGCGGCTGGGCGAACCAGCGGAACACCACCCCGCGGGCCAGGTCGGACACCGCCGGGAAGCGGATCTGGGTGGCCTCGACGAGGTGTTCGAGGCCGAGCCCGGCCCGTTCCAGCAGGGCGTCGTCGAACGGCGGTGGCCCCGCGATCCATTGCCGGAGCAGGCCGGACACCACCTCGACGTCGGCGGTCATGCGCTGCTGGGCCAGGAAGATGCGGAAGACCGCCGACTCCAGCTCGGGCGTACGGTCGAGGGCGGTGACGCCGTAGTGGCCGAGCACCCGCTGCAGCCGTGCCTGGAACGTCTCCGGTACGCCGGCCCGCTCGACGTCGAGGCTCTGCAGATAGCTGTGGAAGTATTCGCGCGGGCTGTGCACCGGGCTGCCCGGTTCCAGCTCGATGTCGCCGCCCGGCTTGTTGCGGCTCAGCTCGAGCAGGTCGGCGAACACGGTCATCAGGTCGGCCTCGCCGGGCGAGACGCGGCCGCCGCGGGCGGACAGGTAGCCGGCCAGCAGCCGCTTGCGGTCGTCCGGCTCGACGTCAAAACCGAGCAGCAGGCTGCGCAGATCCTCCAGGCTACGGTCGGCGGTGGGCTCACCGCCCTCGGCCGCGGGCAGGTCGATCGAGCCGGCCGAGGAACTCGCCGCCTCCTCGACCGCGTCGCCCAGCGGTTCCAGCCGCAGCACCGGCGCACCGGTCTCGACCTGGCTGCCGACCGACACCGGCAGCTCGCGGACCCGGGCGTGGAACGGCGCCCGCAGGACGTTCTCCATCTTCATGCTCTCCAGCACGAGGACGGGAGCGCCGGCGTCGACCTCGTCGCCGACCGCCACCGGGGTGGCGACGACCAGGGCGGGGGCGGGTGAGCGGACGACGCCGCCCTCGTCCCGGCTGACCCGGTGGGTGACGCCGTCCACCTCGACCAGATGGGTCGGGCCGTGGGTGGCGGTGACCAGCCGGAACCGGTGGCCGTTGACCAGGATCCGGCCCAGGTGCTCGTCGTACTGCTCCAGCTCGACGTCGGCCCGGTGCAGGTCGGCGCCGACCGCGATGGCGACCCGGAACCGCTTCGGACCGACCCGGGAGACCCGGACCCGGTACGACGCGCCGCGCAGCTTGAGGTCGAGCGGCCGGCCACTGTCGTGCCGGACCTGCGGGCGGCCGCCGTGCGCGGTGGCCAGCAGACGCTGCCGGCTGACCTCCTCCTCGTCCTGGTAGGCCTCGATCGCGGCGGCGGCCAGCGCGACTGCGGAGTGCCGGTGGCTGACCAGCCGGCCTTCAGCCCGGACGCGGTCGATCCAGCCGGTGTCGGCGCTGCCGTCGATCACCTCGGGCTGGGCCAGCAGGTCGAGCACGAAGCTCTTGTTGGTGGCGCCGCCCTCGATGATCACAATGGTCTCGGCCATCGCCCGGCGGAGGCGACCGAGGGCCTCGTCACGGTCCCGGCCGTACGCGATGATCTTCGCGATCATCGAGTCGAACGCGGCCGGAATCGAGTCGCCCTCGCTCACCCCGGTGTCGACCCGGACGCCGGGACCAGCCGGCAGCACCAGCCGGGCGATGCGGCCGGGCGACGGCGCGAAGTCCCGGTCCGGGTCCTCGGCGTTGAGCCGGGCCTCGACCGCGTGCCCGCTCTCGGGCGGTTGCGGGCCCTCCAGCCGGCCGCCCGCGGCCACGTGCAGCTGCAGCCGGACCAGGTCGGTGCCGGTGGTGATCTCGGTGATCGGGTGCTCGACCTGCAGGCGGGTGTTGACCTCGAGGAACGCGAAGAGGCCCTGGCCCGGGTGGAAGAGGAACTCGACGGTGCCGGCGCCGCGGTAGCCGACCGCGAGGGCCAGCCGGACCGCCGACGCCTTGAGCTCGGCCGCCTGCTCGGCCGTCATGACGACCGAGGACGACTCCTCGATGACCTTCTGGTTGCGGCGCTGAACCGAGCAGTCGCGGACGCCGAGCGCCCACGCCGTGCCCTGCCCGTCGGCGATGACCTGCACCTCGACGTGCCGGGCCCCGGTGACCAGACGCTCCAGGAAGACCACGCCGGAGCCGAACGCGCGCAGCGCCTCCTGGCTGGTGCGCTCGTACGCGTCGGTCAGGTCGGCCGCGGTGTCGACGCGCCGGATGCCCCGGCCGCCACCACCGGCGGTCGCCTTGAGCATCAGCGGGTAGCCGATCTCGTCGCCCGCCCGCAGCGCGTCCTCCAGGGTCGCCACCTCGCCCCGGCTCCACGGCGCGACCGGGACCCCGACCTCCTCGGCGATCAGCTTCGAGCCGATCTTGTCCCCGAGCTTGCGCATCGCCTCGGCGCTCGGGCCGACGAAGGTGACGCCGATCCGCGCGCACAACTCGGCGAAGTTGGGGTCCTCGGCCACAAAGCCCCAGCCGACCCAGGCCGCGTCGGCACCCACGTCGAGCAGGGCGCGCTCGAGGAGGTCGTGGTTCAGGTAGGGACGGGCGGACGCCGGGCCCAGCGGATGCGCGACGTCGGCCTCGCGGACGAACGTGGCGCTGCTGTCCTCGTCGGTGTAGAGCGCCACCGTCTCGATCCGCGTCCCGGTCTCGGCGGACAGATCCCGGACGGCGTGGATGAGCCGCATCGCGGCCTCTCCGCGGTTGACGATGGCGACACGTTTGAACACCGGTTGAGCCTCCTAGGCGTCGAGTGCGGCGGTGAGGTCTGCGAGCAGGTCCTCAGTGTCCTCGATCCCACAGGACAACCGGACGAACCCCTCGGCGGTGTCGTCTCCCCACTGCGCCCGGCGGTCGGCCGTGGTGTGCACCCCGCCGAACGAGGTGGCGGCGAACACCAGCTTCGCGGACGTGAGGATATCGGCAACCCGGGACGCGCTGCCCAGGTCGAAGGAGACCACCCCCGGGATCCGGCGCATCTGCTCCGAGGCGATCCGGAACGACGGGTCGGTGGGCAGCCCGGGCCAGCGCACGCCGGTCACGTCCGGCCGCCGGAGCAGCATCTCCGCGACCGCGGCGGCGTTGGCCGTCTGCCGGGCCAGTCGCAGATCGAGCGTGGCCAGCGAGCGGTGGGCGAGCCAGCAGTCGAAGGCGCCGGGGATGCCCCCGGTCTGTGCCCGCCAGGTGGTGACCTTGTCCAGCAGCTGCTCGTCGTTGGTGGCGACGTAGCCCAGCAGGACGTCGGAGTGCCCGGTCAGCGCCTTGGTGCCGGAGGCGGCGACCAGGTCGGCCCCGAGCTCCAGCGGCCGCTGCCCGAGCGGTGTCGCGGTGGTGTTGTCGACCGCGAGCAGGGCGCCGGCGGCGTGCGCGGCCTCGGCCATGGCCCGCACGTCGCACACGTCCAGGCCGGGGTTGGCCGGGGTCTCGATCAACACCAGGCGTACGCCGGTAAAGGCCGGATAGGGACCGGCGGTCGGCACCAGGATCGTGCTGACACCCAGCTCACGCAGTGTCCCCTCGGCGAACGCCCGGACCGCGAAGTATCCGTCGGCGGGCAGCGCGACGGTGTCGCCGCTCCGCAGCACGCTCAGCAGCAGCGCGGTGATCGCCGCCTGCCCGGACCCGAAGGCCCGCACCCGGCCGCCCTCCAGCGACCCGATCGCGTCCTCCAGGTGGCGCCGGGTCGGGTTGTCCGGTCGGCCGTAACCGTTCTCGGCCGGGCCTTTCTCGGGGTCGAGGTGGTAGGGCGCCGCGAACACCGGACCGGGCAGGAAGGGCTCCCCCGGCGCCGGCGCGGGCAGCCCGGCGTGCACCACGCGGGTGCCGTCGCCTGTCATTCCGGCTTCATCTCCCGGCCCATCAGCAGCTTGACCGCCACCCGGGGGTCCACGCCCTCGTGGCAGACCCGCTCGACCTGCTCGGTGATCGGCATCTCGACCGCGTGCGCCCGGGCCAGGTCGCGGATGGCCAGGCAGCTCTTCACGCCCTCGGCGGTCTGCCGGGTCGCCTTCTGCGCCTGCTCGAGCGACTCGCCGCGGCCGAGGTGCTCGCCGAACGTGTGGTTGCGGGACAGCGGCGACGAGCAGGTGGCGACCAGGTCGCCCAGCCCCGCCAGCCCGGCGAAGGTCATCGGGTCGGCGCCCAGCGCCACGCCCAGCCGGGTCGTCTCGGCCAGCCCGCGGGTGATCAGCGACGCCTTGGTGTTGTCGCCCATTCCCATCGCCGAGGCCATGCCGTACGCCAGCGCGATCACGTTCTTGACGGCGCCACCGATCTCGCAGCCGATCACGTCGTCACTGGTGTACGGCCGCAGGTACGGCAGCGCGACGGCGTGCTGCACGAGCTGCGCCCGGTCGGGGTCGGTGCCGGCCACGACCGTGGCGGCGGGCTGCTCGGCGGCGATCTCGGGGGCCAGGTTGGGCCCGGACACGACCACCACCCGCCGCGGGTCGACCTTGGCCGTCTCGACTATCACCTGGCTCATCCGCTTGGTCGTGCCCAGCTCGATGCCCTTCATCAGGGAGATGAGGGTGGCGTCGGCGGGCAGGTGCGGCGCCCAGTCGGCCAGGTTGCCGCGCAACGTCTGCGACGGCACGGCCAGGAACACCATATCGGCGCCGGTCACCGCACTGGCCAGGTCGCTGGTCGCGGTGACCCGGTCGGGCAGCCGGACGCCGGGCAACGAGCCCTCGTTGACGTGCTGCTCGCGGATGGCTGCGGCGACCGGCTCGCGGCGCGCCCACATGGTCACATCGGCCCCGCCGTCGGCCAGGATCTTGGCGAACGCGGTGCCCCACGCCCCGGCCCCGATCATCGCGGCGCGGGTCATTCGGCCACCGCCGGCGGTTCGGTCGTGGTTTTCGTACCGGCCGGGGCCGCGGACTCGGTCGCGGCCCCTGAACCGGCCGAGGGCGGAGGCTCGGTCGCCGGCGCGACCGGACGGCGGGCGGACGGCTGGTACAGCGGCGGCGCGTCACCCTCGCGGATCTGGCTCAGCAGATCGCGGATGGTCAGCATGATGTGCTCGGTGATCTCGTCGAGCACCTGCTTGGTCGGCTCCTGCCCGCGCCACTTGCTCAGGTCGAGCGGCGGCCCGGCGATCGCGCTGACCGTACGCCGCGGCCGCAGTGAGATCTTCTTGGTCCGCGAGTCGTAGATTTGGTACGCACCCCACTGGGCCAGCGGAATCACCGGCGTGTCGGTACGCAGCGCGAGCCGGGCGGCGCCGGTCTTGCCGCGCATCGGCCACAGGTCGGGTTCCTTGGACGTGGTGCCCTCCGGGTAGATCACCACCGTGCCCTCGTCGGCCAGCGCGGCGAGCAGCGCGTCCAGGCTCTTCACCGCCTCCACACTGCCGCGTTCGACCGGGACCTGCTTGACCTTCACCAGGAACGGGCCGAGCACCGGCACCTTCCACAGGCTGGCTTTGGCCAGGAAGCGCGGCCAGCGGCCGATGTCGTAGAGAAAGTGCGAGACGACCAGCGGGTCGAAGTGCGAGGCGTGGTTGGCGACCAGGATCACCCCGCCGGAGGTGGGCAGGTTGGCCTGGCCGTGCCAGGTGCGCTTGGTCATCACCTTGAGCATCGGCAGCACGATGACCACCGCCAGCCGCCGCCAGAACCCCAGCCTGCGGATCGCCACGACCCCTCCTGCCTCTGCCCCGCTGCACCGGACGCCTGTGTGCCGGTGCGGTGAGCGCCGCTCCGGTCGTCTGGGACGAAATCATGCCTGCTCCCGCCCCGCCAAACCAGGCGGCCCCCGCCCGATGATGCACACCTGTGCCCGACCACCCGCCGCCCGCCTTTGCTCTGAGCACACATATGCATCACCCCGGCGTCGCGGTCGGGAAGGCTCAGCCACTGAGCTGCGATGCGTATTTGTGCTCAGAGCAAAGGGCCGGCGGTGGGGAGGGAGCGTGATGAGTATTTGTGCTCAGAGCAAAGGCGCCACGGCCGGAAGCGGGCGACGACGCGCATCTGCGCTCAGAGCAAAGGCGCCACGGCGGGGAGGGGACGACGACGCGCATCTGCGCTCAGAGCAAAGGCGCCGCGGCGGGGAGGGGACGGCGATGCGTATCTGTGCTCAGAGCAAAGGCGCCACGGCAGGAAGCGGGCGACGACGCGCATCTGCGCTCAGAGCAAAGGCGCCGCGGCGGGGAGGGGACGGCGATGCGTATCTGTGCTCAGAGCAAAGGGCGCGGCAGGATGGTGGGGTGAGCGACTCGTGGACCGCGGTGATCCCGGTCAAACGACTGGATCTGGCCAAGACCCGGCTGCGCGGCGCGGTGCCCGCCGCCCGGCACCAGGACCTGGCCCTGGCCATGCTGGCCGACACGACCGCCGCGGTGCTGACCTGCGCCGAGGTGACCGAGCTGTTGGTGGTGACCGATGACCCGGCGGCCGCCGAGATCGCCCGGGGGCTGGGCGCGCGTCCGGTGCCGGACGAGCCCGGGGCCGGGTTGAACGCGGCCTTCCGGTTCGGCGCCGACGTGGTCGCGGGGCGGGGCCGCGACCGGGTCGCCCTGCAGGGTGACCTGCCGGCGCTGCGGCCGGCCGAGCTGGGTGAGGCGCTGCGGTCGATCGAGCGCCGGGGGTTCGTGGCCGACGCGGCCGGCACCGGGACGGTGCTGCTGGGCGTACGCCGGGAATGGGATCTCGACCCTCGGTTCGGCCCGGGATCGGCGGCGGCGCACGCGGCGTCGGGCGCGGCCGCGCTGACCGGCGACTGGCCTGGGCTCCGGCAGGACGTGGACACCGCCGACGATCTCCGGGCCGTGCTGACGCTCGGGGCCGGGCCGCACACCTGCGACCTGCTGCGTGATCTCGGACTCACCTCTTCCTGCCTCCCCGCGGCCTGACGGGCGGTAGCTTCAAGGCATGCAGGGCACGATCTCCGGTTTCGATCCGGATGCGCATACCGGGACATTGCTGCTCGATGACGGCACTGAGCTGGAGTTCGGCCCGGAGGCGTTCGCCGCGTCCGGTTTGCGCCTGCTCCGGCTGGGCCAGCGGGTGGTGATCGAGTCGACCGTCATAGGAGGGGTGACCAGCGTCTCGATACCCGGGATCGACCCAAATTGATCTTGAGGCTGTTCATTCCCCGTTAACCACAAACGGGTGATGATGGAGCGATGCAAAGCCCGCCCCGGACACCAGGACCC
This sequence comes from Actinoplanes sp. NPDC049265, assembly GCF_043197135.1. Classification (NCBI taxonomy): domain Bacteria; kingdom Bacillati; phylum Actinomycetota; class Actinomycetes; order Micromonosporales; family Micromonosporaceae; genus Actinoplanes; species Actinoplanes sp. NPDC049265. The sequence goes on from NZ_JBICSP010000001.1 coordinate 99,005, forward strand.
CCCGTGCCCCCGCGGCGGGGACCGAATGGCCGCTTCCTCCCCCGCCCCACCTTCGAGGAGGCGCCCGTGACCCAGGCCACCACCGAGACCTACGAACTGCCCGAGGACCGCTTCCTCAACCGGGAGCTGTCCTGGCTCGACTTCAACGCCCGGGTGCTCGCCCTGGCCGAGGACCCCGAGACCCCGCTGCTCGAGCGGGCCAAGTTCCTGGCCATCTTCGCCGGCAACCTGGACGAGTTCTACATGGTCCGGGTGGCCGGGCTGAAGCGGCGGCTGACCGCCGGCCTGCCCATGCGCGGCGGTGACCGGGTATCGCTCCGGATGCAGCTCGAAATGATCACCGAGCGGGCCGCCGACCTGGTCACCCGGCACGCCGCCTGCTTCGCCGAGGAGGTCCGGCCCAAACTCTCGGCCGAGGGCATCGAGCTGGTCCGCTGGACCGAGCTGGACGCGCCCGAGCGGGAACGGCTACGCACCTACTTCCGGGAACAGATCTTCCCCGTACTCACTCCGCTGGCGGTCGACCCGGCGCATCCGTTCCCGTACATCTCCAGCCGGTCGTTGAACCTCGCCGTAGTCCTGCGTGACCCGGCCGACGGCAGCGCCGAGTTGTTCGCCCGGGTCAAGGTGCCCAACAACGTGCCGCGGTTCGTGACCGTGCAGAACGACAGTCGCGGCGCCCGCTTCCTGCCCGTCGAGGAACTCATCGCGGTCCACCTCGACCAGCTCTTCTCCGGCATGCAGGTGCTCGAGTGGCACCTGTTCCGGGTCACCCGCAACGCTGAGGTCGAGGTCGACGAGGACCGCGACGAAGATCTGCTGCAGGCCCTCGAACGCGAGCTGGCCCAGCGCCGATTCGGGCCGCCGGTGCGGCTCGAGGTGGCCGCCTCGATCAGCGACCACGTGCTCGACCTGCTGCAGCGCGAGCTCGACATGGACGGCAACGACGTGCTCCGGGTGCCCGGCCTGCTCGACCTGTCGGCGCTGTGGCAGGTCTTCGGCGAGTGCGACCGCGACGATCTCAAGGATCGCCCGTTCGTCCCGGCCACCCACCCGCAGCTGGCCGACGGCGAGGTGCCGCGCAGCGTCTTCAACCGGCTGCGCGAGTGCGACATCCTGGTCCACCACCCCTACCACTCGTTCTCGACCAGCGTCCAGCGCTTCATCGAGCAGGCCGCCGCCGACCCCAACGTGCTGGCCATCAAGCAGACGCTCTACCGCACCTCGGGCGACTCCCCGATCGTCGACGCGCTGGTCGACGCGGCCGCCGCCGGCAAGCAGGTGGTGGTGCTGGTCGAGGTCAAGGCCCGGTTCGACGAGGTCGCCAACATCGCCTGGGCGCGCACCCTGGAACGGGCCGGCTGCCACGTGGTCTACGGCCTGGTCGGGCTCAAGACGCACTGCAAGACGGCGCTGGTGGTCCGGCAGGAGGGCAACCAGATCAAGCGCTACTGCCACATCGGTACGGGCAACTACCACCCCAAGACCGCGCGGCTGTACGAGGACTTCGGCATGCTGACGGCCGACCCCGAGGTCGGGGCCGACGTCACCGACCTGTTCAACGTGCTCACCGGATACAGCCGGCAGACCGCGTTCCGGCGGCTGCTGGTGGCGCCGCACGGCGTACGCAAAGGACTGATCGAACGCATCGAGGAGCAGGCCCGCGTCGCCCGGGACGGCGGCCCGGCCCTGGTCCAGTTCAAGGTCAACTCGCTGGTCGACGAGGAGAGCATCGACGCCCTCTACCGCGCCTCGCAGGACGGCGTGCGGGTCGACCTGATCATCCGCGGCATGTGCGCGCTGCGCCCCGGCGTGCCCGGCCTCTCCGACAACATCCGGGTCCGCTCGATCGTCGGCCGGTTCCTGGAGCACTCGCGGGTGTTCCGGTTCGGCATCGGCGACGACGCCGAATACTGGATCGGCTCGGCCGACCTGATGCACCGCAACCTCGACCGCCGCGTCGAGGCCCTGGTCAAGGTCACGCTGCCGTCCGCACAGGACGACCTGCGCGGCGTCCTCGAACTGGCCATGGCCGACGACAGCGAGGGGTGGGACCTGGCCGGCGACGGCACCTGGCACCGCCGTCCGACCAACCCCACCGAACCGCACATCCACCTGCAGGAGGCGTTACTCCGCCGGGTGATCGGGAAAACAGCCTGACCGTGACTGACGTGGTTCGCGCGGCCGGCGCGGTGCTCCTCCGGGACTCCCAGGTGTGTCTGGTGCACCGCCCGGCCTATGACGACTGGACGCTCCCCAAGGGCAAGCTCGAGACCGACGAGCTGCCTCTCACGGCCGCGGTGCGCGAGGTCGTCGAGGAGACCGGGGTACGCGGTGAGCCCGTGCTCAAACTGCCCGATGTGACATACCCGCTGCCCGACGGCCGGGACAAGCACGTGGAGTTCTGGCTGATGCGGGCCACCGACGACCCGGTCCTTCCGATCGCCGACCCGGACGAGGTGGACGCGGTCGAGTGGCTGGCACCGGAGGCGGCGGCCGCCCGGCTGACCTATCCGGCCGACCGCGACCTGCTGGCCCACGCCGTCAACACGGCCGAGGTCACCGGCGTCGCGCTGATCGTCCGGCACGCGCACGCCGGCGAACGCAAGAAGTGGCACGGCAACGACGCGCTGCGGCCGATCGACGAGCAGGGCGAGGGCGAGGCGGCCCGGATCGCCGAGGTGCTCACCCACTTCGCGCCGCGGCGGCTGGTCGCGGCCACGCCGTTGCGGTGCAAGCAGACCCTGGAGCCGCTGGCGGCCAAGCTCGACCTGCCGATCGTCACCGACAACGCGTTCGCCGAGCCGGCCGAGAAGGACGACGTGCCTGCCCGGGTCCAGGAGGGCCTGGCCCGGCTGGCCCAGTTGCGCGGCGGCCCGGTGACGGCGATCTGCAGCCAGGGCAAGGTGATGCCGCACCTGCTCGCCGCCCTGGCCGGCACCGACGACTCGGATCAGTACAAGACCCGCAAGGGCGGCGGCTGGGTGGTGGCCTGGGCCGGCGACCGGGTGGCGGCGATCAGCCGGTTGCTCTGACCCGCCGGCGCGGCCGGGGTTCCGGCGGCAGGTCGGTCCGCCAGTAGCCGACCATCTCGCCGGTGAGCCACCGCGCCCGCCACATCTCGTCGGCCCGCGGCTCCCAGTCCCGGTACGGCAGCAGGGCCACCCGCCACGCCATCAACGCGATCAGGTACCAGCCGACCAGCGGCACCAGCCCCAGCCAGGCGTCCCGCCGCCGGTAGGACGCGTGCCGGGCCAGGACGGCCACCGCCATCGCCGACCAGGCGCAGGTGACCAGCCAGTCCAGCAATCCGTTGCCGGACCACCGCTCGGCCAGGTCGCCGAGTGTCCACCCGGGCACGACCGCGACGGCGAAGACGACCACGGCGACGAACGAGCGGCTGGTGAGCCCGCGCGGCGGGCTGAGCGGCGGACGGTCCATGCCCGGACCGTAGGCTCAGCGGCCCGCTCAGCGCTCGAACACACGAAAGGCGTCCACCGTACGGGTGGACGCCTTTCGTTTCTCAGCGGAGCGCTCAGACCCCTTACTTGGCGGTCTTGCGAGCGGTGGTGGCGCGTGCGGTCGTGGCCTTCGCCGCCGGAGTGGTCCGGGCCGTGGCCGCCGTGGTCTTGCGCGCCGTGGTCTTCTTGGCGGCCGTGGACTTGGTGGCCGCCGCCTTCTTGGCCGGCGCCGACTTTGCCGCCGTGGCCTTGGTGGCCGTCGACTTGGCCGCCGTCGTCTTCTTGGCGGCGGTCGTCTTGGCCGGCGCCGCCTTGGTCGCGGTGGTCTTCTTCGCCGCCGTGGCCGTCGTCTTCTTCGCCGCCGCCGTCTTGGTGGCGGCCGCCTTGGTCGGTGCGGCCTTGGTGGCGGCCGTCTTCCGCGCCGCCGTGGCCGTCGTCTTCTTGGCCGCGGCCGCCTTGGTCGCGGTGGCCTTGGTGGCCGTGGCCTTGGTGGCCGTCGTCTTCTTGGCCGCGGTGGCCTTGGTCGCCGCCGCCGTCTTGGCCGGCGCCGCCTTGGTCGCGGTGGCCTTGGTCGCGGTGGCCTTGGTGGCCGTCGTCTTCTTCGCGGCGACCGCCTTGGCGACCTTGCCGCTGGCGACCATCTCCCGGAAAGCCGTGCCCGGCTTGAAGGCGGGCACGGATGTCTTCTTCACCTTCACCGGTTCGCCGGTGCGCGGATTCCGGGCGGTACGCGCGTTGCGTGCCCGCTTCTCGAAGACACCGAAGCCGGTGATGGCGACCCGGTCGCCCTTGGTGACGGCGTTCTCCACCTCGCTGATGACCGCATCCAGCGCCGCTGTCGCTGTCTTCCGGTCGCCCAGGCGGGCAGCGAGCGCCTCGATGAGCTCGGCCTTGTTCACGGTTTTCCTCCCGATCGTGAGAACTGACACGGGCTCACAACCACCTCGGCGCTCGCCCCGGTGCGTGGGTGCACATGCTCTCCACAGTCGTGAACCTGCATCATCGGCCCAATGCGAGCCATTCTGGCCGCACCGTATGCCCTCTGACCAGCAGACACAAACATCTGCATAAAAAAAATCGTTGTGTCACAAGGAATTCGCCCCCGCCGGGGGATCCGGAGGGGGCGAAAAGGCAGTTCTGACTAGGGTTTTCGGCCTAGACGGTGACGGGTTTGAAACCAGGTCGGGTTTGCTCGTACGAGGTGATCGTGTCCTCGTGTCGCAGGGTCAGTCCGATGTCGTCGAGGCCTTCCATCAGCCGCCAGCGGCTGAAATCGTCGATCGGGAAGGTCCAGACGGCATCGTCCACGCGCACCTCGCGGGCGCCCAGGTCGACCGTGATCCGCTTCTGCGGCTCGCTCTCGGCCATCTCCCACAGGGCTTCCACGGCCTTCAGCTCCAGCTGCACCGGCAGCAGACCCTCCTTGAGGGCGTTGCCACGGAAGATGTCGCCGAAGCGCGGGGCGATGACGACCTTGAAGCCCCAGTCGCGCAGCGCCCAGACGGCGTGCTGCCGGGACGAGCCGGTGCCGAAGTTGGGGCCGGCGACCAGGATCGTGGCGCCGGTGTAGGCCGGGTTGTTCAGGACGAACGACTGGTCGTCGCGCCAGGCCCGGAACAGCCCGTCCTCGAAGCCGGTGCGGGTGACCCGCTTGAGGTAGACCGCCGGGATGATCTGGTCGGTGTCCACATCAGAGCGGCGCAGCGGCAGCACGGTGCCAGTGAGACTCGTGAACTTGTCCATCTCTCTCAGCCCTTCAGGTCGGCCGGCGCGGCCAGTTTTCCGGTGACGGCGGTGGCTGCGGCGACCTGCGGCGAGACCAGATGGGTACGCCCGCCCTTGCCCTGCCGGCCCTCGAAGTTGCGGTTGGACGTGGAGGCGGCGCGCTGCCCCGGGTCGAGCGTGTCCGGGTTCATGCCCAGACACATGGAGCAGCCCGCGAACCGCCACTCGGCGCCGGCCTCGGTGAAGACCTTGTCCAGCCCTTCGGCCTCGGCCGCCTCGCGCACCTGGTACGACCCCGGCACGATCATCATCCGGACGCCCTGGTGCACCTGGTGGCCGCGCAGCACGTCGGCGGCGGCCCGCAGATCTTCCAGCCGGCCGTTGGTGCACGAACCGACGAAGACCACGTCGACCGGGACGTCCTTGAGCGGCGTGCCGGGCGCCAGGTCCATGTATTCCAGGGCGCGACGGGCGGCGTTGCGCTCGACCTCGTCGACGAAATCCTCCGGGTCCGGTACCGCGCCGTCGAGCGCCGCGCCCTGCCCCGGGTTGGTGCCCCAGGTGACGAACGGGCTGATCGCCGACGCGTCCAGGATCACCTCGGTGTCGTACTCGGCGCCCTCGTCGGTGACCAGCGACTTCCAATAGTCCACGGCGGCGTCCCAGTCGGCGCCCGCGGGGGCGTGCTGCTTGCCCTCCAGATAGGCGAACGTGGTCTCGTCCGGCGCGATCATGCCGGCCTTGGCGCCCCACTCGATCGACATGTTGCAGATGGTCATCCGGCCCTCCATGGAGAGCTTGCGGATGGCCTCGCCGCGGTACTCCACGATGTGGCCGTTGCCACCGCCGGTGCCGACCTGGGTGATCAGCGCCAGGATGAGGTCCTTGGCGGTCACCCCCGGCCGCAGCTCGCCGGTGACCGTGACGGCCATCGTCTTCGGCTTGGCCTGCGGCAGCGTCTGTGTCGCCAGCACGTGCTCGACCTCGCTGGTGCCGATGCCGAAGGCCAGCGCGCCGAACGCGCCGTGGGTCGCGGTGTGCGAGTCGCCGCAGACGATCGTCAGGCCCGGCTGGGTGAGGCCGAGCTGCGGCCCGATCACGTGGACGATGCCCTGCTCCTCGTGCCCGAGCGAGCGGATCTGCACGCCGAACTCGGCGCAGTTCTTGCGCAGCGTCTCGATCTGCGTGCGGGACACCGTGTCGGTGATGGTCAGCAGGTCACCGCGGCGGGTGTTGGAGGACGGGTCGTCGTACCCCGTAGGCGTGTTGTGGTCCTCGGTCGCCAGCGTGAGGTCGACCCGCCGAACGCCGCGACCCGCCATCCGCAGCCCGTCGAACGCCTGCGGGCTGGTCACCTCGTGCAGCAGGTGAAGGTCGATGTAGAGCAGGTCGGGCTCGCCTTCGGCGGACCGTACGACGTGGTCGTCCCAGACCTTCTCGGCCAGGGTCCTCGGCTTTGTTGGCGTGACTCCCACCATCTGGACATCCTAAATTCTGGGAGGTATGTTTCGGCTTGTGGGACACAGTATGAGCGGTGTCGGCGTTCTCGACAAGGCGGTGGTGATCCTGGCCGCCTGCGTCGACGGCGCCAGCCTGGCCGAGCTCGTCGACCGGACGAAACTGCCCCGGGCGACCGCACATCGCCTGGCCCAGGCGTTGGAGATCCATCGGATGCTGGTCCGCGACACCCAGGGCCGCTGGCGCCCCGGCCCCCGTCTCGGGGAGCTGGCCAACGCCGCCCCGGACGTCCTGCTGACCGCCGCGGAACCGCTGCTGTCCGCATTGCGGGACGCGACCGGGGAGAGTGCTCAACTCTACTTGCGTCGTGCTGACGAACGCATCTGTGTCGCCGCGGCCGAACGCGCCAGCGGTCTACGTGACACCGTCCCGATCGGCTCGGTGCTGCCGATGACCGCCGGCTCGGCCGCCCAGATCCTGCTGGCCTGGGAACCGCCCGAGGCCGTGATGCCGTTGCTGCCCCGGTGCAAGTTCACGGGCAGGACGCTCGCCGAGGTTCGCCGCCGCGGCTGGGCCCAGAGCGTGGCCGAACGGGAGGCGGGCGTGGCCAGCGTGTCCGCCCCGATCCGCGACCGGACGGGCCGGGTCATCGCGTCCATCTCGATAAGCGGTCCGATCGAGCGACTCGGCCGCCGCCCCGGCGAACGTCACGCCATGGCCGTCGTCCGCGCCGGCCAGCGCCTCTCCGGCCTCTGATCCCGCCCCGGCCTACCACCGAAGGAGCTACCACCGAAGCCCTCGGTAGGACCGGGCGGTATCAGCGCCTTCGGCGGCGCCCTGAGCTACCAGTGAAGTGCTTGGTGGCAGGACCGGGAATCGGCGCCCAGATAGACGATCTCGACGTCGAGCCGTTCGGCGATGTGCCGGCGGAACCGTTCGGGATCGGCGCCGCGGCCCAGCCACCAGCCCGTCACGCCGGCGTCCACTCGGCATTGTCATGCGCGAAGACGATCCGCCTCGGGTCGAACTCCAGCAGCCGGCTCAGCCACGGCGGCGGCGTGCCCTCGCCCGCCCGTACGCCCAGCACGTCGTAGGTGAACAGCGAGGCATTGTCGTGGCTCTGCCCGGCCACGATGATCGATCCGTCGTTCTGGCGCACCACCACCGACTGATGGCCGGCCGTATGGCCCGGCGTGGGGATGACGTGTACGCCCGGCAGCACCTCGGCCTCGCCGTCGAGTTCGACGTGCTTCAGGCCGGGCGGATCGACCAGCTCGGGCAGCGTGTGGCCGGTGACGTTGCGGGCCACCTCGAGCTCGGTCGCCTGGGTGAAGACGGGACGTCCGGGCAGCGACGGGTTTCCGCCGCAGTGGTCGAAGTGCAGATGGCAGTTGGTCACGTACCGGATGTCGTCGATCGTGGAACCGGCCCGCGCGACCGCCTCGGGCAGCGCGACCCGCGTCGGCCGGTAGTGGTCCTCGACCCACGGATGCGTGCCCATGCCGCTGTCGACCAGCAGCACGCCGTCCGGGTGGTCGATCAGACAGCCGAGCACCGGCTCGACCCGCGCCGCGCCGTCCACGGTCTCCGATCCGGGCCGCACGAAATAGCCGAAGTCCACCCGCCGCACCTGAATGTCCACCCGCCCACTCTCGCACCGCGAGAGCCGATCACCGCAAATCCGGCTCCACAACCCGGGAGGGACCTACCACCGCCAACCCAGTGGTAGGCGCGAGCGGCATTCGGGGCCGGACTAGCGTCGGCGGAAACGAAAACGGTCCGCGGTCAGTTTCGACCGCGGACCGAACCGCTTTGTAGCCCCGAAGGGATTCGAACCCTCGCTACCGCCTTGAGAGGGCGGCGTCCTAGGCCGCTAGACGACGGGGCCAGGACTGCCGTTCTCGCTCCGAACGACGGTGTAGAACCTATCAGATCCAGCACCGGCGCTCCTTTGCGGGAACGTCTTGCGCTGGGGTACCAGGACTCGAACCTAGACTAACTGAACCAGAATCAGTCGGGCTGCCAATTACCCCATACCCCATCGGCACGGTCTCGCCGTGCCGGGTCTGAACTCTACCTGAGCCCATGGTGCCCGCCAAATCGGGTTACCGTCAGCCGATTTGCCCAGGTCGGAAGAGATCCGCGTGGCGACGGGCCCAATCGGCGAAGGTTGTCGCCGGCCGCCCCAGCACCTTGGAGACCGTCGGCACGGGCCGCCGCGGGTGCTCGGCCAGCGCCTGAAGGTCCCCGAAATACCAGGCCGCGGCCTCCCGTCCCATGGACGGCGCGTAGTGGTCGACCGCCTCGGAAAGCGGCAGGTCGATGTAACGCAGTTCACGGCCCAGAGCGGCGCCGAGCTGGGCCACCCGGTCCCGCCGGGTCAGCGCGGCCGGGCCGGTCAGCTCGTACGAGACCCCGGGATGGCCACCGTCCAGGAGCACCCGCGCGGCCACGGCGGCGATGTCCTCCAACGCGACCCCGACCGGATCCTGCCGCTGCTCTGGCGGCGGACGAAGCCCGCACGCACCGGCCGGCCGCCGAAGCTGACCGTCGACGCCGTGGTGACCGCCGCGATCAGGCTGGCCGACGAGGGCGGGCTGGAGGCGACGTCGATGGCCCGGCTGGCCGACGACCTCGGCGTCGGCACGATGACCCTCTACAGCTACGTCCCGTCGCACGACGAGCTGGTCGACCTGATGATCGACGGCGTGTTGCTCGGCCGTGAGCTGCCCGGCCCCGACGACCCACGGCCCACGCACTGGCGCGACCAGGTGATGCTCTACGCCGACCGGACCCGGGCCGTGTACGCCGCCCATCCCTGGCTGGCCCAGGTCTCCCAGATCCGGCCGCCGATCGGGCCCGGCATGCTCGCCGAACGCGAGTACGTGCTGTCCTGCGTGGCCCGCGCGGCCCGGCCCGAGCAGGTGAACACCGCCGCCGTCACGATCCAGATGTTCGTGACGGCGGCGGCGCGCGGCGTGGCCGAGAACGAGTTGGTACGCCGGGCCAGCGGGCAGTCGACCGACGAATGGTGGCTGCACCGGGCCCGGCTGTGGGAAGACTGGTTCGACGTGGAACGGCACCCGACGATGACCGGCCTGTGGAACGCCGGGAAGTTCACCGACGGACCGGACGAGCAGGCGGATGCCGCGTACGCCTATGGTCTGGGTCTGATCCTGGACGGGATCAGTCCAGCGTGACCACCGGGTTGTTGATCGAGCCGATGCCCTGGACCGTGCACGTGACCGTGTCACCGGTGGTGATCGGCCCCACGCCGGCCGGGGTGCCGGTCAGGATCACGTCGCCCGGCAGCAGCGTCATCACGTGCGAGACGTAGGACACCAGGGTCGGTACGTCGAAGATCATGTCCTTGGTCCGGCCGAGCTGGCGCACCTCCATCGCCTCCGGGTTGCGGCCGACCTCGCACCGCACCTCCAGATCGCTGACGTCGAGGTCGGTGACGATCCACGGACCGAGCGGGCAGAACGAGTCGAAGCCCTTGGCCCGGGTCCACTGTGGGTCGGAACGCTGCAGGTCACGGGCGGTCACGTCGTTGCCGACGGTGTAGCCGAAGATCGCCTTCTCGGCGCCGGCCCGGTCCACCCGGCGGGCACCGGTCGCGCCGATCACCACGGCCAGTTCGGCCTCATGCTCGACCTGCGTCGACACCGAGGGCAGCCGGATCGCGTCGTTCGGGCCGATCACCGTGGTCGACGGCTTGATGAAGATCAGTGGCTCCTTGGGCAACTCGTTACCCAGCTCCTTGGCGTGGTCGGCGTAGTTGCGGCCGATGCCGATCACCTTGCTGGAGAAGATCGGGGCGAGCAGGCGTACGTCGGCCAGGGCCCAGCGCTGCCCCGTGAAGCGCACCTCCTCGAACGGCAGGCTGCCGATCTCGGAGACGGTCAGCCCTTTGTCAGACCCCTCGACGACCCCGAACGACACCCCGCTTGCGTGCACAAAGCGAGCAAAACGCACCGAATACCCCATCCCTCGAAAGCCTGTACGCCTCCTCAACCTACGCGCCCGTAATAGCTACGCTGGCTGGGTGCTCACCACCACGCTGCCGCCGCAGACGTGGGTGCCGCTTGCCCAGGCCCACGCCGAGCGCGCCGACCAGATGACGGCCGGCCAACGCGCCCGCAAGGCTCGCGGCGAGAAACACGCGATCGAGGACTTCCTGTACGACTACTACGGCACCCGCCCGGCCCAGCTCCGCCGCTGGCATCCCGGAGTGGGCACCGGCCTGGCCACCGGCCCCGGCGCCGTCCCGCCCCAGGCCGGCTGGAAGTGGTACAGCACATACCCCGACGGTGTGGTGACGTTGGACACCAAGGCGTTCCTTCAGGCCCGCGGCGAGAGCGTCCGCTACATCCACGGCCTGCTCACCGCGACCGCGTCCCGCCCCGTGTTCACCGGCTGCTTCGGCCTGCACGAGTGGGCGATGGTCTACCGCCAGCCCGAGCACCGCCATCCCCTACCGCTACGCCTGGGCCAGGCCGCCACCGACGAGGTGGTCGAACGCCACCCGATCCGCTGCACCCACTTCGACGCGTTCCGCTTCTTCACCCCCGAGGCGGTCGGCCTGAACCGCCTGCAGCCGACCCGCGCCACCCAGGTCGACCTCGACCAGCCCGGCTGCCTGCACGCCGCCATGGACTGCCACAAGTGGGCGTCCAAACTCGGCCCCGCCGTCCCCGGCGCCCTCGCCCTGGACTGCTTCGCCCTGGCCGGCGACATCCGCCTACTCGACATGCAGGCGTCGCCCTACGATCTGACCAGCTACGGCCAGCCCGCCGTGAAGATCGAAACCGCCGAGGGCAAGGCTGAGTACATCGCCCGGCAACGCGAGTTCGCCCGGCGCGCGGCAGGTCTGCGCGCCCGCCTGATCCGCGTCTGCGACGAGCTGATGGGCCCCGAAGCCGCCGAGGCCAACCGTCTCGCCGTCGCTCCGCACAACCATTAGACGGGTACGCCGAACACAAAGTCCCCAATGCCGCGGCGGCCTAGCCGGCCGGTCCCGGCCGTTGCGCCCGCGTCCGGGCTGATGTCGTGCTCACCCCAGCCCGACCGTGGCGTCCGCAACCTCCGGCTTTCAGGGCCGGGCAGGAATTCGTCCAGTTCCCCGGCCAGCCGAAGCATCGACGCCCCCGCCTCCACCGGATAACGCCGATGCAGCCGCACATGGGTGTCCGGGTTCTCCGCGCGCCGGACCCCCACCCCGAAACTCACGCTCAGTCCGGGTAGGCGCGACGGTTGCGTTTGGTCTCGCCGCGCCGCTTCTTCTCGGCGATCCGGCGCTCGACCGAACCACGCGACGGCCGCGTCGCCCGCCGAGCCTTGGGCGGCGGCGCGATCGCTCCCGCGACCAGCCCCGCCAGCCGAGCGGCGGCCGCCTCCCGATTGCGCAGCTGCGACCGATGCTCGGACGCCGTCACAGTCAGCACCCCCTGCACCAGCCGGGCCCCGAGCCGTTCCACCGCCCGCTCCCGCACCGAGGGCGGCAACACTTCCGACCCGGCGACATCCCACGACAACTCGACCCGCGAATCAGTGGTGTTGACCCCTTGACCGCCGGGCCCGCTGGACCGGGAGAACCGCCACGCCAACTCCGCAGCCGGGATCGTCAGTCGATCACTCACGCGGACGTCATCAGGCACGGGCCCCAGCATCGCACTCACGCCGCCGTCCCGCCACCAAGATCGCCCCCCCGCCGCCCTGTGGACAACCGCCCCCCGTCGTGACGCCACGCCCAGCGCCGGTGGACCCGCGGCATCTGGCCCTCAAGACGAGTTGCCGCCGACCCGGTGGAAGGGGGTGCACGTGGGGCGATCCAGTCGCCGACCGTCCGAAGTGGAAGGTGAGTGGCGCCGGCCGCGCCGGCGGGCAGCGGCACCGATTCGAGGACGCGCCCGACCTCGAACAGCGTCGGCTCGAGCCACCGGAAATCGGCCCTCCGGCTGCTGGACCACCAGGGCACCAGGTGGAACCGAAGACGTGACGAAGGACGGCACAGGCGGACCCAGGGAATACTGGTCGGCGTGACGTCGCAAACCGCGCCGGTGGAAACCGGCTATCCGTGGCCCATCGTTACCAGACGCCTCGACAACGGCCTGCGGGTCGTGGTCAGCGAGGATCGCAGCAATCCGGTGGTCTGCGTCAACCTCTGGTACGACGTCGGCTCCCGCCACGAGCCGGCCGGGCAGACCGGCTTCGCGCACCTCTTCGAGCACCTGATGTTCGAAGGGTCGGTGCACGTGCCCAAGACCGAGCACATGCGCGCGGTGCAGGGCAACGGCGGCTCGCTCAACGCGACCACCAACCCGGACCGGACCAACTACTTCGAGACGTTGCCGTCCGAGCATCTCGAGCTGGCGCTGTGGCTGGAGGCCGACCGGATGGGCGGGCTGGTGCCCGCGCTCACCCAGGAGACGCTGGACAATCAGCGCGAGGTGGTGAAGAACGAGCGGCGGCAGCGGTACGAGAATGTGCCCTACGGCGACGCCTGGCTGCGCCTGTTGCCGTTGCTGTACCCGCCGGGGCACCCGTACCACCACTCGACCATCGGGTCGATGGAAGACCTGAACGCCGCCGCGCTGGAGACGTTCCAGGCGTTCCACCAGAGCTACTACGCGCCCAACAACGCCGTCCTCACGGTGGCCGGTGACGCCTCACCGGACGAGGTGTTCGCGTTGGCCGACAAATATTTCGGGGCGCTCGAGCCGGTGTCCGACATCCCGCCGGCGCCGCACAGCTACCTGGCCGGCCCGGCCACCGAGCCGCGCCGCGAGACGGTGGTGGGGGCGGTGCCGGCGCCACGCATCTATCTGTCGCACCGCACGCATCCGTTCGGCACGGCCGCCTACGACGCGGTCACCGTGCTCTCCACGGTCCTCGGCAGCGGGCGGGGCAGCCGGCTCTACCAGCGCCTGGCCGACGGCAAGCGGATCGCCCAACCGGACTACGTCGGCGCGTACGGCGTCGACCTGGCCCACGCGCCGGCCCCGCTGATCATCACGGCCACGGCCAAGGACGGCGTCGAGGCCACCGTGCTGGAGGAGGGCGTGACCGAGGTCCTCGACGGTCTCGCCACCGAGCCGGTCACCGAGGCCGAGCTGGAGCGGGCCAAAGCGCTGCTGACCACCTCGTGGTGGCGGCAGATGTCCACAGTCGGCGGTCGCGCCGACACTCTGGGCCGGTACGCGACCCAGTTCGGCGACGCGGGCGCGGCGGCCTACCGGCTGCCGGGCTGGCAGAACGTGAACAGCGACGACATCAACGACGTGCTGTCCGCCCTCCAGCCCTCGTCCCGGGTCACCCTCACCTACCTGCCAGGAGAACAGTCGTGACTCTCGTCGCCACCCGGCCCGGCTCGGGCGCCGCCCGTCCGTACTCCTTCCCGAATGTGGTTCGCACCCCGGTCGCCGGCGGCCTGGTGGTCGCCGCGCATCTGCCCGGCCAGCGCCTCGCGTACGCCGCCCTGCTCCTCGACGCCGGCGCCGTGCACGAGCCGGCCGGCCGCGAGGGCACCGCCACCATCCTGGCCAAGTCCCTGGAGGAGGGCACCGCCCGGCGCGACTCGGCCGGCTTCGCCCTGGCCCTGGAACGGCTGGGCGCCGAGCTCAGCGCCGCGGTCGACTGGGACTCGTTCCGGGCCGGCGTCTCGGTACCGGTGGCCCTGCTCCCCGGCGCGGTCGAGCTGCTGGCCGAGGCGGTACGCACGCCGCGGCTCGACCCGGCCGACGTGTCCCGGGTCCGCGACGACGAGGTGACCGCGCTGCGCATGGACTGGGCCCAGCCCGGCCCTCGGGCCGACGCGGCCCTGCGCGGCGACCTGTTCGGGGCGGACGAGCGGTATGGCCGCCCGCCGCACGGCGATCCTACGTCGGTGGCCGCGGTGACGGCCGACGACGTGCTGGCCTTCCACGCCGCCCGGCTGCGCCGCCCGGGCGTCCTGCTGGTCGCCGGCGACCTGGACCAGCTCGACCTGACGGCGCTGGGTGAGCTGGCCTTCGGTGGTACGTCGGGCGATCCGGCCGCCGCCGAGTCGCCGCTGGACGTGCCGATCGCCGACCGGCGCAAGCTGATCCTGGTCGATCGGCCCGGTTCGGTGCAGTCGACGCTGCGGCTCGGTCACCGGGCGCCGCATCGGGCCCATCCCGACTACGTGCCGATCACGCTGGCCGCGACCGTGCTCGGCGGGGCCTTCACGTCCCGGCTCAATCATCTGATCCGCGAGGTCAAGGGCTACACCTACGGCATTCGGGGCGACTTCGCGATGACCCGCCGGTTCGGCCGGTTCGGGGTGTCGTCGGCGGTGCAGACCGCGGTGACGGCCCCGGCTCTGGTCGACACGGTCGGCGAGATCACGCGTACGAAGGACGAGGGCGTCACCGAGGACGAGCTGGCTGTGGCCCGTTCGTGGCGGGCCGGTCAGCTGTCGGTCGAGATGCAGACCCCTGGCTCGATCCTGTCCGCCCTGGCCACCCTGGTGATCCACGATCTGCCCGACGACTACCACGCGACCCTGCGCCGGCAATATCTGGACGCCACGGTCGACCAGGTCTCGGCCGCGTCCGCCGCGCATCTCCACCCGGCCGGCCTGACCCTGGTCGTGGAGGGCGACGGCGCCACGATCCGCGACGACCTGGCCGCCACCGCCCTCGGCGACATCACCGACGCCGCCGTCTGACCCCAGTGGTAGCCGCGCGCGGCATCCGCCGGGCCGATGCCGCGCGCGGCTACCACCTCGTTCTCGGAGTGCTCTTGGCGCGGGGTCGCCAGGGCGGCGACGATGCCCACTCGCGGCCACTGCGCCCGGCCCGCCCGACAGTCGTAGCCCCGGGCGCCATCCAAGCCCGACCCACCGCCCGCCCCTACCACCCGAAAACAGTGGTAGCCCTGGGCGCCGTCCAGGACCGCTGTGCCGCGCGGGGCTACCACTGGGGGCTTGCGCGCACGGACCCGGAAGGGCGAGGGGCACCGTCAGGTGGGCCCCTCGCCCGGTGCCCGCGGGAGCATACGGTCCGTACCCCGACGGACGCGGGTAAATGAGGATTCTGAATTTAAAAGCTCTCCACCTGTGGGGATTGCCATTGAGTGACTGAGGAGTTTCAATATGTCGTCCCCAGAGAGCGCTCTCACAAAGGCCCCCCACATGCCAGCGACCTTCTCGGTCACGTCCGTGCCCGTTTCCCGGCGGCGCCTGCTGGCGTTCCCGGCCGCGGCCGCAGCCGCCACGGTGACCGCGGGCGCGCTGCCCGCCGACCCCGCCTCGGCCAGCTCCGACCGGCCCCGCCACCTGGTCGACCCGTCGCTGTCGGGGCCGGTCGCCCGCGCCTACCGCTACCTCGACGTGGTGCAGGACGCCTACCTCAAGGGCGCCGAGCCCCGGCTGCTGCAGTCGTACAACAACGAGAGCGGCCTGATGACCGCCGCCTTCGTCTACGACAACGCCCTGGCCACGCTGGCCTACCTGGCCAATCCGAGCGTGGCCAACGTGCGCCGGGCCCGGCTGATCGGCGACGCGTTCCTCTGGGCCCAGGCCAACGACGAGGCCTTCGCGGACGGGCGGGTGCGGCAGGCCTACGCGGCGGGGCCGATGCGGTTCTACGGCGGCGGCGCCTACTTCCCGGGGCTGAAGCGGGAGGACGGCAAGGCGGCGTTCCTGTGGCCGTACGGCTTCGGCGGCTCGTCGGTCGGCGACATGGCCTGGACCGGTCTGGCGCTGGCGCAGCTCTACGTCGACACGCGCATCAAGAAATACCTCGACGGTGCGGTCGCGCTGGGTGGGTGGATCGCCGAGCGGGAGTCCGGGTACGCGCACGGCGGCTACCACGGCGGCCTTCAGGCGGACGGCGTCACCCCGCAGGCCTGGTGCTCGACCGAGCACAACATCGACGCACACGCCCTGTTCACGTTGCTGGCCAAGCTGACCCGGGACCGGCGCTGGACGCATCGGGCGACGGTGGCGGCGGGCTTCGTCCGAAACATGTGGAACCCGGCCGACCGCTTCCTGTGGACCGGCACGCTGGGCGGCAACCCGGGCGAGGACCCCAACCTGATCAACAGCGGGAACGTCCCGGAGGACGTTCAGACCTGGTCGGTCCTGGGGATGGGCGACCGGCGCTTCGACGCCGCCCTGGACTGGGTGATCGGCAACCTGTGGAACACCGACGGCGCGGTACGGATATCCGGTGTCACGTTCTCGTCGCAGGCCAAGATCCTGACCGGCGCGGTGCCCGGCAGCGACGTGCCGAACAACCGCGACGCGGTCTGGCTCGAGGGCAACGGGCACACGGCGCTGGCCCTGCTCACCCGCAAGGGCACCGGGGACCGGGCCGTGGCCAAGCGGCTGCTGGCCGAGACGGTGGTGGCGCAGCGCAAGGTCGGCGCCGGGCAGACCGTGGGCCGGACCACCGACCCGCAGGACGGCATGCTCTCCGAGGCCAACTGGGCCGGCACCGCCCTGCCCGACAAGTCGGGCATCGTGGCGGCGACGAGCGCGTTCGACACCGGCTTCGCGTTCGGCTACTTCCAGCGGCAGCACGTCGGGGCGACCGCCTGGTTCCTGATGGCGGCGCAGAACTTCAACCCGTATGTCTGAGCGGACGCTGTGACCTGGGCCGCGAGTATTTCCTGGTGGTAGCCGGGGCCGGATACCGTCGGCGGCATGACGATCACCAGCGCGCGGCCGTCCGGGACCGCCCGCCGCCACCGCAAGCGGGCCGGCGTGACCGTGCTGGTGTGGCTGCTCCTGCTGCCGACGGCGGTGTGGTCGGTGCTGCGGTTCGGCGGCTGGGAGAGCGGCGCGCTCGTGCAGCTGTTCGCGTTCACCACGTACGCGGCGGCCTGGTCGGCCGTCCCGGCCCTGATCGCGCTGCTGACCCGGCGCTGGCTGGGTGCGGCCGTCGCCGTGGTGGCCACCGCGCTGCTGGTGGTGGCCATCCTGCCGCGGGTGCTGACCGACCGGGACACCGGCCCGGCCACCGGCGTGCCGCTGCGGATCATGTCCTCGAACGTCGAGCTCGGCGGCGCGGACGCGGACGCGCTGGTCAAGCTGGTCCGTGAGCAGGACGTGGCGGTGCTGGCGCTGCAGGAGTTCACGCCGTCGATCCAGGGCCGGCTCGAGGCGGCCGGGCTGACCGCGCTGCTGCCCTACTCGTCGGTGGCGGCGCGGTGGGGCGCGTCCGGCTCGGCGGTCTACTCACGCTTCCCGGTCACGGCGCCGGGGGCGCGGCGTAACGGCGGCGGCTTCTGGCAGGCGTACGCGACGATCACGCCGCCCGGGGCCGGCCCGATCGTCGTGGAGTCGGCGCATCCGCTGGCCCCGTACGCGGTCGACGTCCTGGACAGCTGGCGCGGCGACCTGGCGGCCGAGCCGAGAACCGGCCCGAACGGCCCGCCCCGCGTCCTGCTCGGCGACTTCAACTCGACGCTCGACCACCACGCCCTGCGCGAGCTGATCGCCCGGGGCGGCTACCGGGACGCGGCCGCCGCCACGGGCCAGGGCCTGGTCGGCACGTGGGGCCCGTACGGCGGCGCCCCACTGCCCCCGGTGACCATCGACCACGTGCTGGTCGACAAACGGATCGGGGTACGCGACGTGCGGGTGCACGGCGTACCCCGGACCGATCACCGGTCGATCTACGCCTCGCTGACCGTGCCGGCGGCCTGAGCCGTCGTCCGCACCGCGAGACCGTAGGTGAGCGCGTCGACCAGCGCGTGCCAGGAGGCCTCGACGACGTTCTCGTGCACGCCGACCGTGGTCCAGTCCCGCTGCCCGTCGGTGGTCTCGACCAGCACCCGGGTGATCGCCCCGGTGCCGTGCGAGCCCTCCAGGATGCGCACCTTGTAGTCGGCCAGCTCGAAGTTCCGGAGCTCCTCGTAGTGCCCGGTCAGCGCCTTCCGCAACGCCTCGTCGAGGGCGTTGACCGGGCCGTTCCCCTCAGCCGTGGTGATCATCCGCTCGCCGCGGACCTTTACCTTGACGGTGGCCTCGGAGACCACCGTGCCGTCCTCGCGGTGCTCGGTCTGCACCCGGTACGACTCCAGCGAGAACGGCCGGCTGAAGCCCTCACCCGGCAGCGCCCCCCGTACCAGCAGCTCGAAGCTCGCGTCGGCGGCTTCGAAAGACCATCCTCCGGCCTCCAGGTCCTTGACCTGGTTGGTCACGGCGGACAGGGTGTCCGGGTGGCCGGCCAGGTCCAGCCCGAGCTCACGGCTCTTGAGCTCGATGCTGGCCCGGCCGGCCATCTCCGTCACCAGGATCCGCATGTCGTTGCCCACCACCGACGGGTCGACGTGGTTGTAGAGCAGCGGATCCACTTTGATCGCGCTCGCGTGCAGCCCCGCCTTGTGAGCGAATGCCGCGGCCCCGACGTAGGCCTGGTGGGTGTCGGGGGCGATGTTGGCGATCTCGGCGAGCGCGGAGGAGACCCGCGTCGCCTTCTCCAGGCATCCGTCCGGTAGGACCTTCAGCCCGAGCTTCAGTTGCAGGTTCGCCACGACGGCGAAGAGGTCGGCGTTGCCGGGGCGCTCGCCGTAACCGTTGGCGGTGCACTGGAAATGCTTGACCCCGGCCTCGACCGCGGCGACCGTGTTGGCCACCGCGCACGAGGTGTCGTTCTGGCAGTGGATGCCGAGTTGCTCGGGGCTGACCCCGGTGCGCTCGACGACCTCGGTGATGGCCTTGGTGACCATCGACGGGAGCATGCCGCCGTTGGTGTCACACATGATGACCCGCTCGGCGCCGGCGTCGATGGCGGCACGGACCACGCTGGCGGTGTACGCCGGGTCGTACCGGAAACCGTCGAAGAAGTGCTCGCAGTCGACGAACGCGCGGCGGCCGTTGGCGACCAGGTGCCGCACGGTGTCCTGGACCATGGCCAGGTTCTCGTCGCCGGTGGTGCGCAGGGCCCGCTCGACGTGCCGGATGTCCGACTTGGCGACCACGCACACGACCGGCGTCTCGGCGTCCAGCAGCGCCTGGACCTGCTTGTCGGCGGCCACGTCGACGCCGGCCTTGCGGGTCGCGCCGAACGCCACCAGCACTGCGTGCTTGAGGTCGAGCTCGGTCCGGGCCCGGCGGAAGAACTCGGTGTCCTTGGGCATCGCGCCCGGCCAGCCGCCCTCGATGAACCCGACGCCGAACTCGTCCAGCAGCTTCGCGACCGCGAGCTTGTCGACGACCGAGTAGCTGATGCCCTCGCGCTGCCCGCCGTCGCGGAGCGTCGTGTCGAAGACCTGGTAGTCCATGGCGAAGGTTCCTTTCGGGGGCGATTTTGGATCAGGCTCAGTTGGTGGCCCAACAAAAAGACCCCCCGCGGATGCGGGAGGTCTGCGCGTCGGCGAGTCAGAGTCAGCCGGCGCGCTGGGTGCCAATAATGAGCACGAGGTGGGTCACGGGATGAAGTGTGCCACCGTTCGTCGCCGTGGGAAGCGTTGTTCCACCTTTCGGGACTAGGTTCGTTCGTGTGGCCGACCTTTCGTACCCCCGGAATGTGTCCTTCACTTCGACCTACAACTTCCGTGACGTCGGCGGTTACGCCGGGCTGGACGGGCGCACCGTGCGCTGGCGGCGGCTGTTCCGGGCCGACGCGCTGCACCGGCTGACCGACGGACCGGACTGGGAGACCTACGCCGCCCTGGGCGTGCGCACCGTGATCGACCTGCGGCGAGAATTCGAGATCGTGGAACACGGCCGGATCCGCGAGTACGAGGGACTGAGCTACCAGAACCTGCCGTTGCGCCACGTCGACTGGGACGACGTGCCGCACCCCGACGGCGTCGACCACGAACGCTGGCTGGCCGACCGCTACCTGAACTTCGCCGAGGACGGGCACGAGGCGCTGCGCGGTGCGCTCAGCCTGATCGCCGACCCGCAGGCGGCGCCGGTGGTCGTGCACTGCATGGCCGGCAAGGACCGCACCGGCGTCACCCTGGCTCTGGCGCTCGGGCTGCTCGGCGTCTCGGACGAGGACATCGCCGCCGACTACGCGCTGACCACGACCTCGATGCGGGGCCTGGTGGAGTACCTGCTCAAGACCAACCCGACCGCGGTCGAGGGCAACGAGCACATGTTCGACTCACCGGTCGCGGCGATGCTGCTGTTCCTCACCGACCTGCGTGCCCGGCACGGCTCGGTGGAGAGCTACGCGCGCACGATCGGGCTGACCGTCGAGCAGGTGGCCACCATGCGCGACCACCTGCTCGAAAAATCCTAGAAGATGCGGTGGACCCAGCCGAAGGTGTCCTCGGCCCGGCCGCGCTGGATGTCCACCAGTTCCTGGCGCAGCGCCATGGTGACCTCGCCGGCCCCGCCGTCGGCCACGGTGAACTCGCCGTCGGCCGACCGAACGGTGCCGATCGGGGTGATCACGGCGGCCGTGCCACAGGCGAACGCCTCGCGCACCCGGCCCGACGTGGCCCCGTCGCGCCACTCGTCCATGCTGATCGGCCGTTCCTCGACCGCCCGGCCGGCCCGCTGCGCCAGTTTCAGGATCGAGTCGCGGGTGATGCCCGGCAGGATCGTGCCGGTCAGCGGCGGGGTGACCAGGCGGCCGTCGTCGAGCACCAGCACCACGTTCATGCCGCCGAGCTCGTCGACGTACTTCTGCTCCACCGCGTCCAGGTAGACCACCTGGGCGCAGCCGTGCTCGGCCGCCTCGGCCTGCGCCGCCAGCCCGGCCGCGTAGTTGCCGCCGCACTTGGCCGCGCCGGTGCCGCCGGGCGCCGCCCGGGTGTAGTCGGGCGTGACCCACACCGTCACCGGCTTGACCCCACCGGGGAAGTAGGCGCCCACCGGCGAGGCGATCACCACGTGCAGGTACTCGTTGGACGGCCGCACACCGAGGAAGGCCTCGGTCGCGAACGCGAACGGGCGCAGGTAGAGGCTGCCCTCCGGGTCCTGCGGGATCCAGTCCCGGTCGACGGTGACGAGCTGGCCCAGCGCCTCCAGGAAGGTCGCCTCGGGCAGCGCCGGCATGGCCATCCGCCGGGCCGAGTCGACGAACCGGGCGGCGTTGGCGTCCGGCCGGAACAGCGCCACGCCGCCGTCGGCCAGCTTGTACGCCTTCATGCCCTCGAAGATCTCCTGGGCGTAGTGCAGCACCGCCGTCGCCGGGTCCATCGGGATCGGGGCGCGCGCCTCGACGCGGGCCTCGAACCAGCCTTTGCCCTCGGCGTAGCGGATGGTGACCATGTGGTCCGTGAAGATCCGGCCGAAGCCGGGATTCGCCAATAACGCCGCCCGGTCCACGTCGCTCACCGGCGCGCTGTTTCGGCGGATCTCGAAGTCGAGGTTGCTGTCACCACCAGTCATGGCACGTGACCTGCTTTCTTAAAAGATTTTGTGTGCACGAAGATACCCGAACGGTCGTTAAAACAGACCGTCCGAGGTGAGATGTGGCGCGGAAGGGAAGGTCAGGCCGCGGTGGCGACCCGGTCACCGACCTCGGCGGTACGCAGCGGCGCGCCCGGCGTGCGGGACGCGACCTCGGCCGCGACCGCCTCGGATACTCGGCGGGCGGCGTCGTCGTGCCCGAGATGCTCGAGCAGCAGAGCCGCGGAGAGGATGGCCGCCGCCGGGTCGGCGATGCCCTGGCCGGCGATGTCCGGCGCCGAACCGTGCACGGGCTCGAAGGTGGACGGGTAGGCCCGCTCCGGGTTGACGGAACCACTGGCCGCCATGCCGATGCCGCCGGTCACCGCGGCGGCGATGTCGGTGAGGATGTCACCGAAGAGATTGTCGGTCACCACCACGTCGTATCGCTGCGGGTTGCTCACCATGAACATGGCAGCCGCGTCGATGTGCTGGTATTCGGTCGTGACCTCGGGAAACTCCTGGGCCACGGCCTGGAACGTGCGCGACCACAGGCTGCCCGCCTTGGTCAGCACGTTGGTCTTGTGCACCAGGGTGAGATGACGGCGCTCGCGGCGCTGGGCGCGGGCGAAGGCGTCCCGGACGACGCGCTCGACGCCGTGCCGGGTGTTCAGGCTCTCCTCGGTCGCGATCTCGGCCGGGGTGTCCTTGTGCAGGACGCCGCCGGCACCGACGTAGAGACCTTCGGTGCCCTCGCGTACGCAGACCATGTCGATCTCGCCCGGCTTCATGCCGGCCAGCGGGCTGGTCGTGCCCGGCCAGAGCTTGCTGGGCCGCAGGTTGACGTACTGATCGAAGTCGAACCGCAGCTTGAGCAGCAGGCCGCGCTCGAGGACGCCGGGCGGCACGCTCGGGTCGCCGATCGCGCCCAGCAGGATGGCGTCGTGGCCGGCCAGCTCGTCCTCGACCGTCTGCGGGAGGACCTCGCCGGTGCGGTTGTAGAGGCGGGCGCCCAGGTCGTAATCGGACCACTCGACCCCCGGCAGAACGGCGTCGACCACCTTGCGCGCCTGCGTGGTCACCTCGGTCCCGATGCCGTCCCCGGCCACCACCGCGATCCGCGCCACGCTCACGTTCTGCTCCCTACGAGTCCGCTCCGACGGGAAGAACATTAGCGGGGTGTCCCGATCTTCGGTCGGCTGGTCCCACTTAATGGACGTTCAGTTTGACTTGGCCGCAAAAAACACAACCCCCGTCGATCGCGGCATCGATCGCGGGGGTTGTGACGACGAAAACGCGTGGCTCGCGCCCGCCGGGGGTGCTAGCCGCACGCGAGCAGCAGGAACGTCACCCGAAGACGCGCCCGCGGCGTGGTACGGCGTCACCAACGCTAGCTATGCGGACTAATAACGCGCAAGACGCATCCACCGCGTGTCGGCGCAACAATCAACGGATGCGACGGGCGGTATGGCACCATGCGCCGGTGAGTTTCGACCTCGTGGTGTGGGCAATGGACAAGACGGATATGCCGGACGCGGTGCGGGCGGCCAACGCCCGGTGCGCGCGCGGCGAGCATCCGCAGCGGCCCGCCGACCCCCGCGTCGTCGCCTTCTATGACGCCCTGACCGGGGAATATCCCGATCGGGGACCCCAGGCCCAGGCGCCCGGCACCCCCTGGGCCAGCGCCCCGCTGCATGCCGCAGCCGACCACATCAAGATGCGCCTCGACGAGAACTGCCCCGACGCGGTCCTCGAACGCATCGAGAAGCTGGCCGGCGAACTGAACCTCGACCTGCTCGACCTCCAGGACGGCACGGTCTATCCCCCTCCCGTGAAGACCCGCTGACCGACCCCGATGCAAATTTGTGCTCAGAGCAAGGCCCCTTGCTCTGAGCACACCGGCGTATCACCTCCCACCGGCCTCGATCTACGACCGCCGGGTGGAGTGATAGCCAGAGACGGCGCGCCGGCGCCCTGGACTACCACCGGTCGAGGGCGGGAGGAGCCCGGCCGCCTGGCGACCCCGGGCCGCGTTTGAGCGGCTATTCGCCGCGCAGGTCGACGGCGCTGGCGTGGGAGGCGCCGATGGCCGCCGCCGCGGCCGAGAGGATCTCGGCGTCCACGGACGAGTCGACGGTCAGGGTCATCAGCGCCTCGCCGCCGGCCGAGCGCCGGGCCACCTGCATGGCGGCGATGTTCACGCCATGCCCGCCCAGCAGCGTTCCGATCGCGCCGACCACGCCGGGCTTGTCGGCGTACCGGAAGAACAGCAGGACCCCGTCGGCGCCGAGCTCGACGTCAAAGCCGTCCACCGCGGTGATCCGGCGGATCTCCCGCGCCCCGGCCACGGTCACCATGCCGGTCACGCAGACCCGGCGCCCGTCCGGCAGCGCCCCGTGCAGCGACACCTGATTGTCGTGGTCGATCGCTTCGTCGAGCGCGGCCAGCGAGACCTCGACGCCCCGGTCGGCGGCCAGTTGCAGCGCGTTGACGTAGGTGACCCGCTCCTCCACCACCGACGCGAAGATCCCCTTGGCCGCGGCCAAGCGCAGCACCGACACGTCGTGGGTGGCGACCTCGCCGCGGACCTCGACGGTGACCTCGGCCGCGACCCCGCCGGCGACCGCGGTGAAGACGCGGCCGAGCTTTTCGGCCAGGGCCAGCAGCGGCCGCACGTCCTCGTCGACGACGCCGGCGGCGCGGACGTTGACCGCGTCGGGCACGAACTCGCCCTGCAGGGCCAGGGCGACGCTGCGGGCCACGGACAGGCCGGCCTTGTCCTGGGCCTCGGCCGTCGACGCGCCCAGGTGGGGTGTGACCACCACGTTGTCGAAGGCGAAGAGCGGGGACGAGGTGGTCGGCTCCTTCACGTACACGTCGATGCCGGCCCCGGCCACCCGGCCCTCGGCCAGCGCGTCGGCCAGCGCCTGCTCGTCGATCAGGCCGCCGCGGGCGGCGTTGACGATGCGTACGCCCGGCTTCACCGTGGCCAGCTCACGCTCGCCGATCAGACCGACCGTCTCGGGCGTACGCGGCAGGTGCACCGAGATGAAATCGCTCTCCCGCAGCAGCTCGTCCAGCCCGACCAGGCGCACGCCGAGCTGGGCGGCGCGGGCCGGCTGCACGTACGGGTCGTAGGCGATCAGCCGGGTGCCGAACGCGGCCATGCGCTGGGCGAACAGCACGCCGATCCGGCCCAGCCCGACCACGCCGACGGTTTTGCCCTGCACTTCGACGCCGGTGTACCGGGCCCGCTTCCACTCGCCCGCCTTCAGCGCGGCGCTGGCGCTGGCGGTGTGCCGGGCCACCGCCAGCAGCAGCGCGACGGCCTGCTCGGCGGCCGAGACGATGTTCGAGGTGGGCGCGTTCACCACCATGACGCCGCGGGCGGTGGCGGCCGGCACGTCCACGTTGTCCAGCCCGACGCCGGCCCGGGCCACCACCTTCAGGCCGGACGCGGCGGCGATCGCCTCGGCGTCGATCTGGGTGGCGCTGCGGACGATCACGGCGTCGGCCTGGGCCAGTGCGGCCAGCAGGGCCGGCCGGTCGGTGCCGTCCACGTGGCGTACGTCGAAGTCCTGGGCGAGCACGTCGAGGGCGGCGGGGGCCAGCTCCTCGGCGATCAGTACGACGGGAGTAGTCAAAGCGTCTCCATCCGTAACCGCCAATTTCCCGGATGGTACGCATGACGGCGGTCACACCGTTGAAAAGGAGTGACCGCCGTCACATGTGAGAGTCAGGCCGGAATCCGTTCACGCACGATCGGCGGCTCGGCCACCAGCCCGTCCAGCTGCCGGAAGGACTGCGCCTCGGCGTCCAGTGCGTCATACAGCAGGTCGAGTGCTAAGGTCTCGACCGGCGGGTAGGTCCGCTCACGCGGCGGCTCCTGCCCGACCTGCAGCGCGCCCTGGGCCACCATGAAGTCCAGGATGGCCTGCCGCACCGCCGGCAGCGTGATCTGCGAGTGGTAGAGCACGTTGAGCGCCTGCATCCGCATGCCCTGTACGTGCTCCTCGCCCTTGTTGTCGTGAAAGTGCGGGTTGCGCGTCTCGATCTGCAGCACCGGGACGGAGCTGGCCATCACCTCCGGGTGCGGGCTCTCCAGGATGCCGCCGAACTGCTCGAACAGGTCGACGTACTCGTACGGTTCGACCGCGAACCCGCCGGCCAGCCGCAGCTTGAGACCCAGCTCCAGGCTCATCGCGTGCTCGCCGGCGTTGCCGGTGGCGATCACCTCGGTGCCGAAGTTCGAGTACTCGGCCACGAAGCGGTTGAGCCACTCGTTGGTGACCTCCGAGCTGCGGCCGCGGCGGCTGAAGAAGAGCCGGCCGTCGCGGAGCTTGGGCTTCGAGTGCCAGGAGATCCGGACCATCGAGTACGGGGACTCGGCCAGGTGCAGCCCGGCGGCGTACGCCTTGCAGTACTCCTGGACCGCGCCGGGCACGTAGTTGTCGGCGTCCACGTAGCCGACGTACTTCCGCCCGGTCATCGCGGCGAGGGCCATGCCGACCAGCATCGCCTCGCCCTTGCCGGCCCGCACCAGGCCGGCGTCGTCGATCAGCTCGTCCATGCCGGCCGCCTTGAACGCGGCCGCCACCCCGGGATCCCGCTGATGCACGGTGATCGCCGACCGACCGGCCAGCCGGCAGAACTGCTCGACCGTCTGCGCCTCGATCTCGTAGCGGTCGACCGGTCCACGGTCGCTGTTGGAAACGAGCACGATCAGACAATCGTGCGGAATTCCGGAGAGCACCCCCTCGATGACACTCCGGGTCTCGTTCATACAGGGAACGACGATGACCAATTGGGTCTCGATCGCTCGCAACGCGTCCGGACCGACAATCCGGGAACCCGTCGAGACCCCAGGCCGACCGGCATCGGCCAGGGCGCCCGAGTCGAGCTCGATCACCCGTTGCAGCTCATGAATCCGGACCGCGCCGAAGCGCTCACTCCGGAAAGAGTCAGCCAGTCGCATACGGGGAGGCTAGCTAGTCGACCATTTGTTAACGGTGCTGATCAGGTAAAAGGCACGTAACCCGCGCGTTTCAGGTAGTCGATCGGTAACACAAAGCACCCGGCCGGAACGTTCCGGCCGGGTGCTTCGAAGCGCGGTGATTCAGGCGGTCTCGGTGATCGGGCGGTCGACCCACGACATCATGTCGCGGAGCTTCTTTCCGGTCACCTCGATCGGGTGACTCGCGCCCTCCTCGCGGTACTTCGTCAGCAGCGGGCCGCCGTTGTCGTCGTCCGCGATCAGCTCCTTGGTGAACGCGCCGGACTGGATCTCGGAGAGGATCTTCTTCATCTCCTCCTTGACCCGGCCGTCGATCACCCGCGGGCCGCGCGTGTAGTCACCGAACTCGGCCGTGTCGGAGATGCTGTAGCGCATCCGGGAGATGCCGCCCTCGTACATCAGGTCGACGATCAGCTTGAGCTCGTGCAGGCACTCGAAGTAGGCGATCTCCGGGGCGTACCCGGCCTCGGTCAGCACCTCGAAGCCGGTCTGCACCAGCGCCGCCGTGCCACCGCAGAGCACCGCCTGCTCACCGAACAGGTCGGTCTCGGTCTCCTCCTTGAAGGTGGTCTTGATGACTCCGGCCCGGGCGCCACCGATCGCCTTCGCGTAGGACAGCGCGAGCGCCTGGCCCTCGCCGGTCGGGTCCTGCTCGACGGCGACCAGACAGGGCACGCCCTTGCCGTCCACGTACTGGCGGCGGACCAGGTGACCCGGGCCCTTGGGGGCGACCATGGCCACCGTCACGTCGGCCGGCGGCTTGATCAGCTCGAACCGGATGTTGAGGCCGTGCCCGAAGAACAGCGCCTTGCCCGCGGACAGGTGCGGCGCGATCGACTCGGCGTAGATCTTGCGCTGCGCGGTGTCCGGCGCGAGCACCATGATCACGTCGGCCCACTCCGACGCCTCGGCCGGCGTACGCACGGTCAGGCCCTGCTCCTCGGCCTTGGCCCGGCTCTTCGAGCCCTCCTTCAGGCCGACCACGACGTCGACGCCGGAGTCGCGCAGCGACAGCGAGTGCGCGTGGCCCTGGCTGCCGAACCCGATCACCGCGACCTTCCGGCCCTGGATGATCGAGAGGTCGGCGTCGTCGTCGTAGAAAACTTCCGCGGTCATTTCTTTCTTACTCCTAGGTCTGGCTAGGCGGCGCGGAGCGCCGGGCCGGTCGTGATGGAACGGGAACCGCGGCCGATGGCCACGAGCCCGGACTGGACCATTTCCTTGATCCCGTACGGCTCGAGGTCACGCAGCAGCGCGTCCAGCTTGTCGGGGTTCCCGGTCGCCTCGATGGTGAGGGTGTCCGGAGCGACGTCGATCACCTTCGCGCGGAAGAGCTCGACGGTCTCCAGCACCTGGGCCCGCTGCGCACGATCGGCGCGCACCTTGACCAGCAGGAGCTCACGCTGGACCGACTGCTGCGGATCCAGCTCCACGATCTTCAGGACGTTCACCAGCTTGTTGAGCTGCTTGGTCACCTGCTCCAGGGGTGAGGAGTCGGCGTTGACCACGATCGTGATGCGGCTGACGTCCGGGTTCTCCGTCTCGCCGACCGCCAGGGAGTCGATGTTGAAGCTGCGCCGCGAGAACAACCCGCTGACCCGGGCCAGCACGCCCGGCTTGTTCTCGACCAGCACCGACAGCGTGTGCTTGTTGGTCACTGAGCCTCCTTCGTCATGCCCGCCTGGCCCTCGCCTGCGACGCCGTTGTCATGTGCGGCCGGGTGCCGCTCGGTGCGGTTGGTCATGACTAAAGGTCGTCCTCCTCGAACTCGGGACGGACGTCCCGGGCGAACATGATCTCGTCGTTGCTGGTGCCGGCCGCGACCATCGGCCAGACCATCGCGTCCTTGCCGACGGTGAAGTCGATGACCACCGGGGCGTCGTTGATCTCCATCGCGGCCTTGATGGTCTTGTCCACGTCGTCCTTGGACTCGCAGCGCAGCCCGATGCAGCCCAGCGCCTCGGCCAGCTTCACGAAGTCGGGGATGCGGTGCTTGTGCGTACCCAGCTCGGTGTTGGAGTAGCGGCCCTCGTAGAACAGGGTCTGCCACTGGCGCACCATGCCCAGGTTGCCGTTGTTGATGACGGCCACCTTGATCGGGATGCCCTCCAGCGCGCAGGTGGCGAGCTCCTGGTTGGTCATCTGGAAGCAGCCGTCGCCGTCGATCGCCCACACCGCGGTGTCCGGCTTGCCGACCTTGGCGCCCATCGCCGCGGGCACGGCGTACCCCATGGTCCCGGCGCCGCCGGAGTTGAGCCAGGTGCCCGGATTCTCGAAGGAGATGAACTGCGAGGCCCACATCTGGTGCTGACCCACGCCCGCGGTGTAGATCGCGTCCGGGCCGACCAGCTTGCCGATCCGCTCGATCACGTACTGCGGCGAGAGCGAACCGTCGTCCGGCTCGTCGTACCCCAGGGGGTAACGCTCCTGCAGTTCCCTCAAGGTCTTCCACCAGGCCTGGTACGAGTCGGCGCCGCCCGCGTGGCCGGACACGGCGGCGATCAGCTCGTCGATCACGTGCCGGGCGTCGCCCACGATCGGGACGTCGGCGTGGCGGTTCTTGCCGATCTCGGCCGGGTCGATGTCGGCGTGCACCACCTTGGCGTCAGGCGCGAACGAGTCGAGCGCGCCGGTCACCCGGTCGTCGAAGCGGGCGCCCAGCACGACCAGCAGGTCGGACTTCTGCAGGGCGTACACCGCCGGAACGGTGCCGTGCATGCCGGGCATGCCCAGGTGCTGCTCGTGCGAGTCGGGGAACGCGCCCAGCGCCATCAGCGTGGTGACCACCGGCATGCCGGTCAGCTCGGCCAGCTTGCGCAGCCCGTCGGTGGCACCGGCCTTGAGGACGCCGCCGCCGACGTACAGGACCGGCCGCCGGGCCTGGGCGATCAGCTTGGCCGCCTCGCGGATCTGCTTGCCGTGCGGGTGCAGCGTCGGGCGGTAGCCGGGCAGGTCCAGCGTGGGCGGCCAGGCGAAGGTCGTCGCCGCCTGCTGCACGTCCTTGGGGATGTCGACCAGGACCGGGCCGGGCCGACCGGTGGCCGCCAGGTGGAACGCCTCGGCGATGATCCGCGGGATCTCCTCGGGCTCCTGGATCAGGAAGTTGTGCTTGGTGATCGGCAGCGTGATGCCCTGGATGTCCGCCTCCTGGAAGGCGTCCGTGCCGATGGCCGGCCGGGAGACCTGGCCGGTGATGGCCACGATCGGGACCGAGTCCATGTACGCGTCCGCGATCGCCGTCACCAGGTTGGTCGCGCCCGGACCGGAGGTGGCGATGCAGACGCCGACCCGACCGGTGGCCTGCGCGTAACCGGTGGCCGCGTGACCCGCGCCCTGCTCGTGCCGGACCAGGATGTGCCGGACCTTGGAGTCGAAGAGCGGGTCGTACGCGGGAAGGATCGTCCCGCCCGGGATGCCGAAGGCCACCTCGACGCCGAGGGCCTCCAGCGACCGGACGAGGGATCCGGCTCCGGTGGTCGCAACCGGGCCGGCCGCTACCCCGCCGTGATGCGCGGCGGCGGCGGCCACGGTGGCGGGGCTGGGTCGGTGGGCCATGGTCTCGGGCGTGGGTGGTCTCGTCATCGCACAGGCCTTCGATTCGAGTAGGTGATCAAGTTCCGAGCAACAAAAAAGGCCCTGTGCATTGACTGCACGGGACCTAGCGCACTGCTCAACCTCTTGGGGTCAGGGGCAGCGCGCTCAACTAAGTACTCGGATGGACCGGCACATGTCGTTAACCCTGCCCCATCTCACGCGGTGAGTCAACTGATCCCACATTCTGATCACCCGCTGGTGGCTCGGCCTTCTGCTCGGCCGGCAGAAGGGCTCTGAGCTGCCGCATTCCCGGTCCGAGGACGACGACCTGGCTGCGTGCGGTGGCCCCCGGCGGAGGCGCGGTGCGGGGTGCGGGAATCGGTTTCGGCGCTATCGGCGTACGCAGATTGCGAAGTTGCGCCTCCAGATGTTCGGCCGGAACTCCCCAGCCGAACAGCGAGCCCTGACCCAGCCGGCAGCCGGCCTCCTCGACCAGCACCCGCTGGGCCGGCGTCTGAATGCCCTCGGCCAGCACCTCCAGGCCGAGCCGGTGACCCAGCCGCACCACCACGTCGACCAGCGGCGCGGCCGTCCCGGTACGCGACTCCGGCTCGTTCACCAGCCGCTGGTCGATCTTCAGGATGTCCACCGGCAGCGTCCGCAACTGGCCCAGCGACGAATAGCCGGCGCCGAAGTCGTCCAGCGCGATCCGCACCCCGGTCGCCCGCAGCTCGCCCAGCCGCCGGACCAGCTCCTCGACATCGGTGGCGACGGCGTGCTCGGTCACCTCCAGCACCAGCCGCTGGGCCGGCACGTCGACCTCGTTCAGCACGTCCGCGACCTGGCCCGGATAGTCGGCCGCGTGCAGCTCCTTGGGCGACAGGTTGACCGACACCCAGACGTCGTGGCCCTGGGTCAGCCACTCCGAGAGCTGCATGCACGCCTGCCGCAGCACCCACTGCCCGAGGCGGTTGATCAGACCGGACTCCTCGGCCACCGGGATGAACTCGTCCGGGCGTACGTTGCCCAGCGTGGGATGGTGCCAGCGGAGCAAGGCCTCGGCGCCGACCGGACGCATCGACGGCAACGCCACCACGGGCTGGAAGACCAGCCGGAGCTGGTCCCGGTCGATCGCGTGGCGGAGCTCGTTCTCCAGCGTGCTGCGGCGGCGGAGCAGCTCGTCGTACCGGACCTCGTACTTCTCGACCCGATTTTTTCCCCGCTGCTTGGCGTAACGCAACGCCAGGTCGGCGTCGCGCATCAGCTCGCCGGTGTCGTCCGGGGCGGGATGCCCGGCCACGCCCACACTGGCCGACAGGAAGACCGAACCGTCGTCCACCTCGTACGGCTCACCCAGCACGGCCAGCAGCCGCTTGGCCGCCAGCATGGCCTCGTCCGGGGAGGCGTGCATGAGCACCGCGAACTCGTCGCCGCCGAGCCGGGCCGGCACGTCACCGGCCAGCAGGTTGCGCCGCAGCCGGTCGCCCACCTCGACCAGCACCGCGTCGCCGACGTCGTGGCCGCGCATGTCGTTGACGTTCTTGAAACCGTCCAGGTCGATGCCGACCAGGAACTTGGACCGGCCCGCCGGGTCCGGCTCGCGCAGCGCCCGCACCAGCCCGCGACGGTTGGCCAGCCCGGTCAGCGGATCGGTGTGCGCCAGCTCGCGGAAATGCTCCTCGCTCTCCTTCAGCCGCAACGTCCAGCTCCGGACGTCGGTGAGCGCCAGGTATTGCCGGGTGACCAGGAGCATGGCCTCCACGCTCATCGCTCCGAACCCGGCCAGGTCGATCTCGCCACCCCGGGACACGTGGAAGAAGCCGGCCACCATGGTGCCCACCACCGGCACGAAGGCGAACGCGTTGCCCCGCTGGGTCACGTCCCGCACGACCTGCACCGGGCGGTTGACCAGGAGCACGGCGCGGGCGATGACGAACAGGCCGGCCGGGAGCAGCACCGCGCCGGTGATCATGGCCAGGCCGCCGTGCGTGCACACGCCGCTGGACAGCAGCAGCGCCGCCACCGCGACCAGGCTGACGCCGAGCGAGACGCGTACCGTGCCCACCCGCGGCCGGTGTGCGTGCAGGGCGAGCACCGCGGTCAGCCCGATCGCCAGCGCGGTCACCGCCGCCGGGAGCAGCACCGCGAAACAGGCGGCGGGCGTGTGGTCGCCGAGCAGACGCGTCGGCCGGGCCAGCAGGACCCAGCCGACGACCCAGAGCGCGGACCCGGCGATGCCGGCGTCGGTCAGGTTCCGCAGCAGGGTGCCGCGGCGCTGGGCCGAACCCGGCAGCAGCAGGGTGCCGGTCAGCAGGGTGCCCGTACCCAGCGCCATCGCGGCGGCGATCCCGCCCGCCAGTGCCACCCGGTTGCCCTCGGCCGGATCGTGCGGCGTGAGGATCGCCGAGAGCAGACCGGCCAGCGCCGCCGCGGCCACTGTCGCCCCGCCCAGGGCCAGCACCTGATAGGCCCGCCGGGCCGCGCCGGTGTGCTGGCGCCCGGATCGCGCCAGCAGGGCGACGGCCGGGACGGCGACCACCAGAGCCGCCAGCCCGGCCGGCTCCACGCCGGACGGTGAGTGCACGGGAACACTGTGCCGGATCTTCGACCGTTTGGGGAGTCTGCTGTTTTTACGCCCTCGTGTCCCGTGCTGTGGACCACAGCTCCGGTTCCCGACGGCCGGTGGCAGACTGTAGGGATGCCTGAACTGCGCTCCCGGACCTCGACCCACGGTCGGACGATGGCCGGCGCGCGCGCCCTGTGGCGCGCCACCGGCATGACGGACGACGACTTCGGCAAGCCGATCGTGGCCATCGCCAACAGCTACACCCAGTTCGTACCCGGGCATGTCCACCTCAAGGACATGGGCGGCCTGGTCGCCGAGTCGGTGGCCGCGGCGGGCGGGGTCGGGCGCGAGTTCAACACCATCGCGGTCGACGACGGCATCGCGATGGGCCACGGCGGCATGCTCTACTCCCTGCCCAGCCGCGAGCTCATCGCCGACGCGGTGGAATACATGGTGAACGCGCACTGCGCCGACGCCCTGGTCTGCATCTCCAACTGCGACAAGATCACCCCCGGCATGCTGATCGCCGCGCTCCGGCTCAACATCCCCACGGTCTTCGTCTCCGGCGGCCCGATGGAGGCCGGCAAGACGATCGCCATCGAGGGCGTCGTGCACGAGAAGCTCGACCTGGTCGACGCGATGAGCGCCAGCGCCAACGAAAACGTCACCGACGCCCAGCTCGACACCATCGAGCGCTCGGCCTGCCCGACCTGCGGCTCCTGCTCGGGCATGTTCACCGCCAACTCGATGAACTGCCTGACCGAGGCGATCGGCCTGGCCCTGCCCGGCAACGGCTCGACGCTGGCCACGCACGCCGCCCGCAAGGCGCTCTTCGAGCGGGCCGGTGCCCTGATCGTCGATCTGGCCCGCTCTTACTACGACAACGACGACGAGTCGGTGCTCCCCCGGGCCATCGCCTCCCGCGACGCCTTCGAGAACGCGGTCGCCCTCGACGTGGCCATGGGCGGCTCCACCAACACGGTGCTGCACCTGCTGGCCGCCGCCCGCGAGGCCGAGCTCGACTTCCAGGTCTCCGACATCGACGCCGTCTCCCGCCGCGTGCCGTGCCTGTCCAAGGTCGCCCCCAACAGCCCGAAATACCACATGGAAGACGTGCACCGCGCCGGCGGCATCCCCGCCCTGCTCGGCGAGCTCAACCGCGGCGGCGCGCTCAAGACCGGCGTCCGCTCGGTGCACTCCACCGACCTGACCTCGTGGCTCGACGCCTGGGACATCCGCAGCGGCAAGACGTCAGCCGAGGCGCTCGAGCTCTTCCACGCGGCCCCCGGCGGCGTCCGCACCACCCAGCCGTTCTCCACGTCCAACCGCTGGGCGACGCTCGACACCGATCCGGTCGAGGGCTGCATCCGCTCGGTCGAGCACGCCTACACCGCCGACGGCGGCCTGGCCATCCTCTTCGGCAACCTGGCCCCCGACGGCTGCGTGGTCAAAACCGCCGGTGTGGCCGAGGAGTTGTGGAAGTTCACCGGCCCCGCCCGCGTCTTCGAAAGCCAGGACGCCGCCGTCGACGGCATCCTCGGCAAGCAGGTGGTCGAGGGCGACGTGGTGGTCATCCGCTACGAGGGCCCGCGCGGCGGCCCCGGCATGCAGGAAATGCTCTACCCCACGTCGTTCCTGAAGGGCCGCGGCCTGGGCAAGGCGTGCGCCCTGATCACCGACGGCCGCTTCTCCGGCGGCACCTCGGGCCTGTCTATCGGCCACATCTCCCCCGAGGCGGCCTCCGGCGGCCTGATCGCCCTGGTCGAGACCGGCGACGAGATCACCATCGACATCCCCGGCCGCAGCATCACCCTGAACGTCTCCGACGACGACCTGGCCACCCGCCACGCCGCCCAGTCGTCGCGCCCACGCCCCTACACGCCGGCCGACCGCCAGCGCCCGGTGTCGGCCGCGCTGCGCGCCTACGCGTCCATGGCCACCAGCGCCAGCGACGGCGCCTACCGCAAGGTCCCGGAGTAATCCTTCCGAGCGCGACCGGTCCGGCCATCTGAGCGGGACCGGTCCGGCGTTCTGGACGGGTCCGGTCCGGCGTTCTGGACGGGTAGTGGTAGCTCCGGGCGGCCCTCACCGCACAAACAGCGCGCCCAGCTACCACCAGGCCTCGCAGTGGTAGCCCCGGCGAAACTTCGCGACCTCGGCCACCACCAGGCTCTGACAGTGGTAGGGGCGGGCGGTGCTTGGGGTGGGGGCAGCGCGCTCGGCTACCACTGTGGGAGGGGAGGTTGTGACCCGTCGCCGGCGCCCCCGGGCGCGCCCCCCAGCTCGCCCGTGCCCCCACAGACGTGGGGCGCCCGGCGACGGACCTCTGGCCCCGATCGTGTCGGGGTGACTTACTGAACCGCGTAAGTGAGAGTGACCGTATGGGGCCCGCCGAGGCGTGTCAATAGAGGCGGAGTGTCACCTAATTGCCAGCTTAATTAAACGAGCACGGAGTATGACCCGGTCACTTAACCGGTCAAGTGATCACTAGCTGTCGAGTAACTTGTGCAGCCGGGTATCGTGCGAGCGTCTGGAGGGTTTGTGAAGCGGCCGACTATCGCGGACATCGCCGAGCGGGCGGGCGTGTCCAAGGGCGCGGTGTCCTATGCGCTGAACGGTCAGCCAGGGGTCTCCGAGGCGACCCGGCAACGGATCATCGCGATCGCGCGCGAGATCGGCTTCAACCCGAACAGCGCGGCGCGGGCCCTGTCGGGGGCGCGGGCGGCCGCGGTCGGGCTGACGCTCAGCCGGCCGGCCCGGATTCTCAGCGTCGAGCCGTTCTTCATGGGGCTGATCAGCGGGTTCGAGGCCGAGCTGGCGTCCCGGTCGTACGCGCTCACCCTGCAGCTGGTGGACTCCCCGGAGCAGGAGGTCGAGGTCTACCGCCGCTGGTGGGGCGAGCGCCGGGTGGACGGGGTGTTCGTCAGCGACCTGCGCGACGGCGACGTGCGGATCCCCGTACTCCAGGAATTGCAGTTGCCCGCGGTGGTGATCGGCGGGCCGGGTGAGACGGGAGCGATCAGCCAGGTCTGGTCGGACGACGCGGGAGCGGTGGCCGAGGCGGTGCGCTACCTGGCCGCGCTCGGGCATCGGCGGATCGCGCGGGTCAGCGGCATGCCCGAGCTGCTGCACACGCGGGCCCGGGGGCGGGCGTTCGACGAGGTGTGCCGGTCGCTGGGGTTCGAGTCGGCGGTGACGTTGCCCGCCGACTACACCGGCGAGGAGGGCGGGCGGGCCACCCGGCAGCTGCTGATGCGGGCCGACCGGCCGACGGCGGTGATCTACGACAACGACGTGATGGCCGTCGCGGGGCTGGCCGTGGCCCAGGAGATGGGTCTGCGCGTACCCACCGAACTGTCGATCGTGGCCTGGGACGACTCGCCGCTGTGCCGGCTCGTGCACCCGGCCCTGACCGCGCTCAGCCGGGACATCGCCACCTACGGGGCCCGGGCCGCCCGTCAGCTGCTGGCGGCCATCGCGGGTGAGCCGGTCGGCAACGTCGAGGCGGCCCAGGCCCGCCTCACCCCGCGCGGGAGCACCGCGCCGCCGGCCTGACAGTTCAGGACTGCGATGCGCGGTGGGACTCGAGGTACGCCTCGATGCGCTCGGCCGGTGCCGGCCGGGCCAGCGCGAAACCCTGACCGTAGAGGCAGCCGGCCTCACGGGCGCGGGTGATCTCCTCGTCGGTCTCCAGCCCCTTGGCCACGATCTCCAGGCCGAGCCGTTTGCCCAGGCTGACCACCACGCCGAGGACGGCCGCGCTGTTCGCCTCGGTCGGCGTGTTGACCAGGACGCGGTCCAGTTTCAGCACGTCGACGGGCAGGCGCCGGAGGTGGGACAGGGACGCGTGGCCGGCACCGAAGTCGTCCAGCGCCGCGCGTACCCCCAGCTTGCGCAGCCCGGCCAGGGACGCCACGATCGCCGGCACGTCCTCGGCGATCCACGTCTCGGCCACCTCGACGACCAGCCTTTCCGGCGGCAGATGGTGCCGGCGCAGGATCTTCTCGACCCGGGCGGCGAAGCCGGCGGCCAGCAGTTCCTTGGGTGAGACGTTGACCGACAGCCAGAAGTCGGACTCGCCGCCGGCCCAGTTGTTGAGCTGGTGGCAGGCGGTGTCCAGGACCCAGTCGTCGAGTTCGGCGGCGATACCCACGGCCCGGGCGATCGGCAGCAGCTCGGCCGGCATGATCGTGCCCAGTTTCGGGTGCCGCCAGCGCAGCAGCGCCTCGACACCGACCGGCTGCCGGTCCCTGAGGCCGACAACCGGCTGGTAGACCAGGTCGAGCTCGCCGTTGTCGGCCGCGTCGAGCAGCTGCTGTTCCAGGTCCATCCGGCGGTGCAGCTGGATCTCGACGTCGGTGTCGTACCACTCGACCCGGTCCCGGCCGAGCTGGCGGGCGCGGCTGCGGGCCAGGTCGGCGTGGCGCATCACCTCGTCGGAGTCGGCGCCGCCGGCCAGTTCGGCCAGGCCGACGCTGGTGTGCAGCTCGACGATCACGCCGGGCAGCTGGTAGGGCTCCATCAGCAGGGTGACGATCCGGGTGGCCAGGGCGTACGCCAGGACCGCGCCGTCCGCGGTCAGCACCGCGAACTCGTCACCGCCGAGCCGGGCGGCCATGTCCTCGTCGCCGAGCAGGCCGCGGATACGCCGGCCGACCTCGATCAGCACGGCGTCCCCGGTCTCCCGGCCCTTCGAGTCGTTGATCTCGGCCAGCCCGTGCAGGTCGATCACCAGCAGGGTGCCCTGCTGGCCGGGCCGGCGGCGGTACTCGAGCAGATCACGCATCAGCGCCCGGCGGTTGGCCAGGCCGGTGAGCTGGTCGGTGTACGACATCCGGTGCAGCTTGCGTTCCAGTTGCCGCCGCTCGCCGACGTCGCGGACATGCACCACCAGCGCGGCGACCTCGGGCACGGACCGCTGGTCGGACACCGTGGACTCGGTGTCGCGCCAGGCCTTCTGCCCGTCCTTGAGCCGGGCGCTGACCAGCGCCGGCGGCCCGTCCTCGTGCCCACCCTCGATTACCGAGTGGATCACCTGCTGCGCCTCGGCGACGTCGTCGGGGTGGATCAGCTCGCGGAAGTTGCGGCCGACGACCTCGTCCTCCTCCAGCCCGAAGAGGCGGGCGGCGGCCGGTGACTGCCAGGTCACGACCAGGTCCTCGTTGAGCACCAGGGTCAGGTCGGTGGCCCCGGCGACCAGGGAGCGGAAGTGCGCCTCCTTGGTCTTGAGCCGGCCCGCGTACCGCCGGATGTCGCTGACCACGAGCAACTCGCGGAGGCTGAGGATGCCGACCATGGTCAGGCCGAGCGCGACCGCCACCGGGTCGAACCAGCCCACCGTGATCAGGTGGTAGGCGGCGGCCATGACGCCGATCGCGGCGGGGACGGCCAGCAACGGGTAGCCGGTCAGGTACTGGTCGGGTTCGCGCGTGTCCGCGTACACCGGCGGGGTCGTGCTGCCGCGCGTGCCACCGTAGGCGCTCATCGCGAGCCCAGCCACCACCGGCAGCGCGAACAACGGCACCAGCGGGCCGAGGTGTCCGAAGGAGAGCAGGTTGGCGATCACGCACATGCCGATCTGCGCCACGACCGCGCCGACACCGCAGATCAGGACCGCCCGGCGGTACGGCCGGGAGCGCACCACGGACACCGCGACGATCGCGACCCCGGCCGCCGAGCACAGCGTCGACCCGAGTTCGGTCGGTGTCGAGTCGCTCATCGGCGTGATCAGCCAGGCCGCGAAGGCGAGGCTGATGCCGAGGCCGACACCGTCGAAGGCGCGCCGCAACCGGACCGGCATCGAGGCCGACGCCCCGGGCAGCAGCATCGCCCCCAGGATGAAGAACAGCGCACTCAGTCCCTGACCGACAGTCACTATCCGCGTGGCGGGCCCGTCGACGACCAGCGGCACGACCGCGGTGAACCCGGCGCAGACCGCACCCAGCGAGACGAACCCGGCGCCCCGGCACTCGGCGAACACGCCGCCGGCCGCCTGGTGCATCCGGAACGACTTCCAGGCCAGCAGGACGAACGCCCACAGCGCGGTCACCCCGACGCCGGCGGCCAGCGCGGGCAGCGGGTCGATCAGCCCGGCGACGCCCGCGACCAGCACGAGCGCGGCCGCGCTGGGCACAGGGTAGAAGCGGGTCGATGCCACGGCGGTGGTTCTCCAGCACAGTCAGTCGAGGGGTAGGGGCGCGCGAACGGCGAGGTCACTGCACCCGCATCGGGTAACGCACATCCCCCGATCAGGTTACGGGTCGGTCATCACCCTTTGCATGTTCGGATCGTCGGGTATGGACGGGCGGCGGTCAAACCGGAGACCCAGGTCTTACCCCGGTCGGGGGCAAATCCTGACCGAATCGGCAAGGTGCGAGGATGAGTTCCGTGACCCGCCCAGCCCTACGCGTACGGAAGTCCGGCGCTCTTCTGGTCGCCGCCGTGATCGCGCTGGTCGGCACGATGCCGGTCGCGGGCGCACGCTGGTCCCTGGCCCCGATCATCCTGATCCCGCTGGCCGTGCTGGTGTGGGCCCTGCGGGCCGGCACCGACGTCTACCCCGACCGGCTGCGGGTCCGCGCCCTGTTCGGCTCGACCACCGTCGGCTGGGACGAGGTGACCGAGCTGGCCCCCGACGAGCGCGGCCGGGTGTCCGCCCTGCTGGTCAACGGCCGCGTGTTGCGGCTGACCGGCGTGACCACGGTCAACCTGCCGGCCGTGCTGGCGGCGGCCGGCCACGAGGTCAGTAGTCCCCCGACACCTGATTGATCAGCTCCTGGCCGGCCGCGTACCGGCGCAGCTGGTCGCCGGCCAGGGCGTACGCCCGCGGCATCATCCCGCGCACCGTTCCGCCGATGTGCGGCGTGATGAAGACGTTCGGGAGCCGCCACAGCGGGTGGTCGGGCGGCAACGGTTCCGGGTCGGTCACGTCGAGGGCGGCCGAGATCCGGCCCGACGCCACCTCGGTGAGCAGCGCGGCCGTGTCCACCACCGGGCCGCGGGCGCCGTTGACCAGCAGCGCGCCGTCGGGCATGGCGGCCAGGAACGCCGCGTCGACCAGCCCCCGCGTCGACTCGGTCAGCGGCACGATCAGCACCACCACGTCGGCCTGCGGGAGCAACCGGGGCAGTTCCTCGACGCCGTGCACGTCCTGTTCCGGCCGGGCGGTGCGGGCGACCCGGGTGATCCGTACGTCGAACGGCTCGAGGTGGCGTTCGATCGCCGCGCCGATGGAGCCGGCCCCGACGATGAGTACGCGCGAACCGGTCAGTTCGCGGGTCGGCGTGTAGTCGGCGTACGCCCACTCGCCGCGCTCCTGCGCCCGGGCGAACGCCGGGAACTCGCGCATCATGGCGACCGCCGCGCCCACCACCCACTCGGCCATCGGCCGGTCGTGCACACCCCGCCCGTCGCACAGCGTGACCTGCGGCGGCGTACGCCCGATCCAGACGTCGGCCCCGGCCGACAGCAGCTGAACCACCCGCAGGCGGCCGAGCTTGGACAGCATCGCGGCGGCGTCCGGGCCGGCCAGGAAGGGCGGCACCCAGAACTCGACGTCGGCCGGGTCGGAGGGCAACGACCCGGCGTCCGGGCAGACCTCGACGACCACTCCGCGCGGAAGCTCGCCGAGCAGGCCGCGCCCCTTCTCATGAGCAATCCACACCTTCACGGCCCCAACCCTACGGGTCACCGCCGGTAACCGCTCCGGCGCGCGGCTACGCTGGACCCCATGTCGTCTCGCGTCCGCGGCGCCGCCGTTGTGCTCGCCGCCACGATGGCCGTCACGTCGGCGTGCGCGTTCGGGCCGCCCGATCCGGATGTCGCGGGCGAACCGCCCAACCTGCCCGCGCCGTCCGCGCCGTCCGGTTCCACCGGGCCCGGCGGCGACGACGAGCAGGAGGTCGCGATCACCGTCCTGGCCAAGGGCCTGGACGTGCCGTGGGGCATGGCGTTCCTGCCCGACGGCAGCGGGCTCGTCACAGAGCGTGACTCGCACCGGATTCTGCGGATCGGCCCCGAGTCGGACGCCGACGGCCTGAAGGTCACCGAGGTGCAACGGCTGAGCGAGCCGGTCAGCGCCGGTGACGGCGGCCTGCTCGGCATCGCGGTGTCACCCAAGTACGCCGAGGACAAGACCGCGTACGTCTTCTACACCACCGCCAAGGACAACCGCATCGCGAAGTTCCAGCTCGGCGGCAAGCTCACGCCGATCGTGACCGGCCTGCCCCGCTCCGACTCGGACAACGGCGGCCAGCTCGCCTTCGGCCCGGACGGCTTCCTCTACGCCACCACGGCCGACGCCACCGACGACGGCTCGCTGGCACAAAACCCGAAGAGCACCGGCGGCAAGATCCTGCGCATGACCACGGCCGGCAAGCCCGCCCCCGGCAACCCGGTCAAGACATCGCTGATCTGGTCGTCCGGTCACCGTGACGTGCTCGGCCTGGCCTGGGACAGCGCCAAGCGGATGTACGCCACCGAGACCGGCCAGAACGCCAGCGGCGAACTGAACGTGATCACCAAGGGCAAGAACTACGGCTGGCCCACCGCCGACGGCGACTCCCCCGACGCCAAGTTCACCAACCCGCTGGTCAGCTGGCCGATCGCCGACTCGTCGTGCGCCGGCGTGGCGGTCCTGGAACGCACCATCGCCACGGCCTGCCTCACCGGCAAACGGATCTGGCTGGTCAGCGTCACCGGCAACGGCACCCTGATCGGGCAGCCGCGCGAGGTGCTCAAGGACGAGTACGGCCGGTTGCGCGGCCTGGTCGCCGGCCCGGACGGTTCGCTCTGGGCCAGCACCTCCAACCAGGAGCCCGGCGGTGAACCGAAACCCGGCGACGACCGCATCGTCCGCCTGGTCTTCTCGGACGGCGGCGCCGGCCGCAGCTAGGGTTTCCCTTGATGCGCTCAGTCCTGAACAAGTACGTGCGGCCCGCGTTACGCAGCCGCTGGGCCGGCCGACTCCGATTGGGCGCCACGATCGCCGTGGTCAGTCTGATCGGCACGGTCGTCGGCACGCTCCTGCTGGCGCACTCCGAGGTGGCGGTCGGCCCGTTCCGCGCCGAGATGTCGGTGAGCCCGTCGTTCTCCGGCGGCACCGAGGTCGACATCCCGCCGCTGGGTTCGCTGCATCTGGACAGTCACGCCGGCCCGATCCACCTCAAGGTCAACCTGGGTTCACTCGACCAGCAGCGCACCGAGGCCCTGATCGACGACCCGACCGCGATCAGCGCGGCCGGCCAGAGCGCGGTCGACGACGTCGCCCGCGGGGTGGTCAAGCTGGCACTGCGCGCGCTCGGCGCGTCGGTGGTGACGTCGCTGCTGCTGGCCGCGCTGGTGTTCCGCAGCTCACGGCGGATGGCCTGGTCCGGCATGCTGTCGCTGGCGGTCACCGCGGGCAGCATGGGCCTGGCCGCTGGGACCCTGCGACCCGACTCGATCAGCGAGCCGCGGTACGAGGGCCTGCTGGTCAACGCCCCCGCCGTGGTCGGTGACGCGCGACGGATCGCCGACAACTACGGCCGCTACGCCGACCAGCTGGCCCAGATCGTCAGCAACGTCAGCCGCATCTACGCGACCGTGTCGAGCCTGCCCGTGTACGAGCCGGACGCCACCTCCACCCGCATCCTGCACGTCTCCGACCTGCACCTGAACCCGGCCTCGTGGGACATCATCCGCACCGTGGTGAAGCAGTTCGACATCGACGCCGTGGTCGACACCGGCGACATCGTCGACTGGGGGTCCAGCCAGGAGGACGCGTACGTCTCGGAGATCCCGTCGGTCGGGGTGCCCTACATCTACACCCGAGGCAACCACGACTCGGTCGCCACCGAGGCCGCGGTCCGCCGCCAGACCAACGCCCGCGTCCTGGACAACACCACGACCACGGTCAAGGGCTTGACCATCGCCGGAATCGGCGACCCCGAGTTCACCCCCGACAAGAGCAACGAGCCCGCGCCGGAGGCCGGCAACGCCGACGGTTCGATGCCGTCCCCACTGGTCCTGGCCGGATCCCAGCTGGCCGTCACGGTCGGGGCCGAGCACGGCCGGGTCGACGTGGCCATGGTCCACGACCCGGCCATGGCCCCGCCCCTGTCCGGCACGGTGCCGCTGGTGCTGGCCGGCCACCTGCACCAGCGCCGGGTGAGCATCCTCCCCAAGCCGGATGTCCCGCCGGCCGGCTCGGCGTCTCCCGCGCCGGACGGTGCTTCCGACGACATCATGGCCACCCGCTTGATGGTCGAGGGTTCGACCGGCGGCGCCGGCCTGCGCGGCCTGGAGAAGGAGGAACCGACCCCGATCCAGATGTCGGTCCTCTACTTCGACGAGCAGCACCAGCTCAAGGCCTACGACGACATCGAGCTGGGCGGCACCGGCCGGTCCGAGGTCACCCTCGAGCGCAAGGT
Organism: Actinoplanes sp. NPDC049265; assembly: GCF_043197135.1. Taxonomy (NCBI): domain Bacteria; kingdom Bacillati; phylum Actinomycetota; class Actinomycetes; order Micromonosporales; family Micromonosporaceae; genus Actinoplanes; species Actinoplanes sp. NPDC049265. Next base: position 142,494 of record NZ_JBICSP010000001.1, read on the forward strand.
CATCGGCCATGACCCGGAGCCGACCACCAACCCGAGCGTCCGCAATGGGGTGACCCCGATAAACCCTTCGACGGGTACGCCCGACTGATGGTCACGTGGCCCACCCGCCGGCTCGGTGGTGGGTCACCCCCTCTGCCCCCACCGCCGGGTTGTCCTGCAACTCACCGCCCCACCCGGTCGCCGCGCCACGCCGGGGCCACCGCGCGACCTCCGTCACCGCGTGACCCCGGTCGCCCCGTCACGGTGTCACCTCGATCACCGCCCCGCCCCGGTCACCGCCCCGCCCCGGTCACCGCCCCGCCCCGGTCACCGCCCCGCCCCGGTCACCGCCCCGCCCCGGTCACCGCCCCGCCCCGGTCACCGCCCCG
>NZ_JBICSP010000001.1:142959-528255 GCF_043197135.1 Actinoplanes sp. NPDC049265
CGCCCCGGTCACCGCTCAGCCCCGGTCACCGCTCAGCCCCGGTCACCGCTCAGCCCCGGTCACCGCTCAGCCCCGGTCACCGCTCAGCCCCGGTCACCGCTCAGCGGCGCCTTGCTGCCGCCGCGAGCAGTGCCACGGCGGCGGTGGCCGCGGCGGCGACCAGCAGACCGTCGGCGGCTCCGCCGTGGTCGACCGCCCAGCCCGTCGCCGACGACGCCGCCGCCGAGCCCGCCACGCTCGCCGTGTTGAGCCACGTGTAGGCCTGGGTCAGCACCGCCCGCTCGACGATCAGGGTGGTCCGCACGTTGCTCAGCACCAGAATCACCGGAACGACCAGGCCGGTCAGCACCAGCCCGGCCCCGACCAGCAGCACCCCACCGGGCCACCCGTCCCCAGTCAGCAGCAACCCGTCCCCGGCCGACGCCAGCCCATCCCCAGCCAAGCGCAACCCGTCCCCGGCGAATGCCAGCCCATCCCCAGCCAGGGGCAACCCGTCCCCGGCGAATGCCAGCCCATCCCCAGCCAACGACAGAGCGGCGGCCCGCGACGGCCCACCGAACGGCGCGGAAGCGAGGGCCAGCAGAACGCCGCCCAGGGCCATGAGCGCTCCCACGGTGGCGAAGCCGAGACGACGAGGGCGCCGGCCATAGAGCCATCCGCCCAGCAGGCTCGCCCCGCTCGACATCGCGAACAGCGCCGTCACGGCGTACCCCCGATGTCTCTCGATCGTGAACGCGGTGACCGCGACCGGCACCGCCCCGAAGAAAACGCCCAAGGCCGCGTTGAGGCCGGCCAAGGTCAGGAAGGCGGGGCGGAGCAGCGTCCCACCCGTGCCGGCCCGGCGGACGCGGCCGGCCGGCGGTGGCGCGGTGCCACGCAGGGCGGCCAGCCACAGGCCGCCGACGACGATCAGCCCGGCCGCCACCGCGGGGCACAGCACCGGATGTCCCGTGGCGGCGATCGCACTGACCAGCACCGGGCCGACGAGGAACGCCGCCGAGTTGGCCAGCGACTCCAGCGCGAAGGCGGCCGGCAGCGCCTCCGAATCCAGCAGCGCCGCCCAGCGTGTGGCCGACAACGCCCCCAGCTGCGGAATCGTGGCACCGAGAAGCACACCGGCGACCGGCGGCATCCATCGTGGACCGGCGGCGAGCAGCAGTCCGGCCGCGGCCGCGTGACCGAGCAGCAGTGGTGGCAGGACGCGGGTCTGCCCGTACCGGTCGATCAGCCGTGCCATCTGTGGCCCGGCCACCGCCTCGGCCGCGGCGAAACAGCCGGCGACCAGGCCGGCCGCGGCAAAAGACCCGGTTCGGTGCTGAACCAGCAGGACCACGGCCAGCGCACTGGCGGCGATCCCGACGCGACCCACTCCGGCCGCGACGAAGAACGGAACACGCGACAAATCGCGATAACGCACGGAAATGCCCCTCCATCGACCGGAGGGGCGAGACTTCGCCGGGGGCCGTGCTGTGCCGGCCCCCATCGCCGGAGCTTTACGTGAAAGTCGAGGCTAACAGTTATGCCGGAGTGGTTTTCGAGTCGAGCCAGGTGTTGATCAGCTTGGTGAAGTCCTTGCCCGTCTTCTTGTTGACGAAGGCGATGAACGAGGCGCGGTCCTGGTGGCTGTTCTTCTGGGTCTGCACCCAGTCGCGGGCCAGGGCCAGGAACGCCTTGTCGCCCAGTTTGTCGTTCAGTTCCTTGAGCATGGCGGCGGGACAGATGTAGACGTTGCTCTCGGCGAAGTAGGCGGGGTTCGGCTTGCCGGGCGGGCCGGCCTTCTTGCGCAGCTTGGCGTCGCCGTCGCGGAGGAAACGTTCCAGGTCGGCGTCGCTGAAGCCCTCCTGCTCCTGCTCCCAGAGGTATTCGGCGTAGGTCGCCCAGCCCTCGTTCAGCCACAGATCGGTCCAGGTCCGCGGGGTCACCGCGTCGCCGAACCACTGGTGGGCGTACTCGTGGACGAGCACGCCGCCGAGACCGGTGATCTTGTCGCCGAGGGTGACCATCTGTTGCGTCTCCATGGCCGACGTCGAGTCGACGGTCACCGCGCCGACGGTCGGGAACGGGTACCGGCCGAACTTCTTCTCCAGCCACGAGATCGCCGCCGGTGACTTCTTGAGCTCGGCGAGCTTCTTGTCGTCGACGCCGGTCCGGGTCCAGTAGGTGAGCGGCAGGCCGTGCGGGCCGGTGGCGGTCGTCTTCCGATATCTGCTCGCCGCCATCGTCACCAGGTAGCTCGCCACCGGATCGGTGCTGCGGTAGTGAAAGCCCTTTCCGGGTACGGGCGTGCCGCTCGCCACCGCCGACCAGCCCGCGGGCACCGTCACCGCGATGTCGTAGAGCGCCTCGTCGGACGGGTGCTCGTTGACCGGGTACCAGGTGAGCGCGCCCCACGGCTCCTGCATGGTCCACAGCGAGCCGTCCTTGGTCACGTGCATGCCCAATCCCTCTTCGGCGTCGCCGCGGCGGGACGGCATCGGCACGGACTTCGGCGTCCCGTGGTAGCCGACGATCAGCGTGACCGGCTGGTCGGCGGTCACCGCGACCGGCACCGTCAGCTTCTCCTTGGTCACGGTGCCGGTCGCCGGGGTGTTGTCCACGGTCACCTGGTCGACGGTCAGGCCGGTGAAGTCGAGCGAGATGCCGGCGGCGTCGCGGGTGGGGCGGATGCGGAGGGTGGCCGTACCCGTCAAGGTCTTGGTCTTGGGCGACCACTCCAGGGCGAGGTCGTAGTGCAGCACGTCGATCCCCGGGTTGCCGCGCGCCGGGTAGAGCTTGTCGGCCACCGGCGTCGACGTGCCGCCGGACCAGGCCGCGTAGTCGATCGTGGGGGCGGCGGACGCGGACGGGGCGACCGACGACGCGGGTGCGGACGCGGCCGGCGAGGGCGTGGAGGTGCAGCCCGCGACGAGCAACAGACAGGGAATTACGGCGAGGGGACGCGGCATGCACGAGACCGTAACGAACTGATCTTGACCCGTGGGGGCGGCCCGATCCGCCGGCCGATTAGGCTTGCCCCATGACCGTCACCACCCTGCCGTCCTACGACGAGGCGACCAGCCGATACGAGCCCGTGATCGGCCTCGAGACGCATGTCGAGCTGGGGACCAGGACGAAGATGTTCTGCGGCTGCCCGACGGAGTTCGGCGCCGAGCCGAACACCCAGGTGTGCCCGGTCTGCCTGGCGCTGCCCGGCTCGCTGCCGGTGGCCAACCGGGCCGGCATCGAGGCGACGATCCGCATCGGCCTGGCACTCAACTGCGACATCGCGACCTGGTGCCGCATGGCCCGGAAGAACTACTTCTACCCCGACATGCCGAAAAACTTCCAGACGTCGCAATACGACGAGCCGCTGTGCACCGACGGCTACGTCGACGTCGAGATCGACGGCGAGACCGTGCGAATCGGCATTGAGCGCGTCCACCTCGAGGAAGACACCGGCAAGACGCTGCACGTCGGCGGGGCCACCGGCCGGATCCACGGCGCGACCGAGTCGCTGGTCGACTACAACCGGGCCGGCATCCCGCTGGTCGAGATCGTCACCAAGCCGGTGCCCGGCATCGGCGCGCGGGCGCCCGAGGTGGCCCGGGCCTACGTCACCGAGCTGCGCGACATCATCCGCTCGCTCGGCGTCTCCGACGTCCGCATGGAGCAGGGCTCGCTGCGCTGCGACGTCAACACCTCACTGAACAAGCCCGGCGACGAGTGGGGCACCCGCACCGAGACCAAGAACGTCAACTCGCTGCGCTCGGTCGAGCGCGCGGTCCGCTCCGAGATCATCCGGCAGGCCGGCATCCTCGACGCGGGCGGCCGCATCCTCCAGGAGACCCGCCACTTCCAGGAGGACACCGGCGACACCCGGTCCGGCCGGTCCAAGGAAACGGCGACCGACTACCGCTACTTCCCCGAACCCGACCTGGTGCCGATCGCGCCCGACCCGGCCTGGGTCGAGGAGCTGCGCGCGTCGCTGCCCGAGAAGCCGAGCATCAAGCGGTCCCGGCTGCGCGAGCAGTGGGGCATCAGCGAACTCGACATGCAGTCGGTGGCCAACGCGGGCGCCGTCGAGCTGATCGAGGAGACGATCGCCGCCGGTGCCTCGCCGGCCGGCGCACGCAAGTGGTGGATGGGCGAGCTGGCCCGCCGCGCCAACGAGTCGGGCATCGAGCTCGCCGCCGTCGGCGCGACCCCCGCCCAGGTGGCGCAGCTGCAGGCGCTGGTCGAGGAGGGCAAGCTCAACGACAAGCTGGCCCGCACGGTCCTCGAGGGCGTCGTGTCCGGCGAGGGCGATCCCGCCGCGGTCATGTCCGCCCGCGGCCTCGGCGTCGTCTCCGACACGGGTGCCCTGCAGGCCGCCGTCGACGAGGCCATCGCCGCCAACCCCGACATCGCCGCCAAAATCCGCGACGGCAAAATCGCCGCAGCCGGTGCCCTCGTCGGCGCGGTCATGAAGACCACCCGAGGCCAGGCCGACGCCAAGACCGTCCGCGAACTGATCCTGTCGCGTCTTTCCTAAAACCCTTCCCCTGGTACGCCCACCCGAAAGCCGGCGTGGCACTCACGCCGGCTTTCGCGTCGGCCCACTCCCTCCGCCCCACCGCCGGGTCGTCCCGGTGGGGTCACCCCCGCACGCCCTGCCCCGCACTGACCGTGTCCCACACTCACCGTGTCCCACCGTGCCTCCGCCCGGCCCCCACCGCCCATCCACCCCGCACCGCATCACCTCAACCGCGCGCAGCACCGCCCCGCATCGCCCCACTCCGCGTCAGCCCACGCCGTCCCACCACCGCCCCACTGCTGCCCACCACCGCGCTGTATCACCGCGCGCCGCACCACACCGACCGCATAGCTCCTGCGGCGCCACCACCGCGCCGCACCACCGCGTGACCGCACCGCACCCCGCCCACCGCACCGCCCGCATAGCTCCTGCGGCCCCACCACCGCGCCGCACCACCGCGTGACCGCACCGCACCGCGCACCGCACCACCGCGTGACCGCACCGCACCGCGCACCGGGTGCTGCCACACCCCCTTGCACACCGCGCCGCACCACCACACCGCGCCAGCCGATTCACCCGGTCGCGCGGCTGGTCCAGACGCGCGTTTCCCGCACCGCGTACATGGGCAACTGATTCGATCGTGGTCGACTATCCCCAGATGCTGCACACCGTCCTCGACACCCCGAACGCGCGCGAGCTGGCTGACTTCTACCGCCACCTCCTCGGCTTCCACTATCGACCCGGCGACGAGCCACCCACCGACGCGGACGCCGACGACAACCCCGACTGGTTGGTCCTGACCGACGACGCGGGCAACCACAAGCTGGCGTTCCAGCAGGTCGACGAGCTCAAGCGGACAACGTGGCCGAAGCACGAAATCCCGATGCAGCTGCACGTCGACTACACCGTGCCGACCATCGAGGAACTGCAACGCCAGCGTGCGCGAGCCGAATCCCTGGGCGCCACGATCCTGTTCGACCGCTCCGACGACAAGACCGAGCCGCTCTACGTATTCGCCGACCTGGCCGGCCACCCGTTCTGCATCTTCGTAGCCTGATCGCCCCCCACCGCCCACACCAACCACTCCCAAACCAGTGGTAGTCCAGCGCGCCATCCGCCCCGCGCAAGCCGCCCGGGCTACCACTCACCCCAACAGTGGTAGTCAGGGCACGGACGCCGCGCGCCCACCACCGCCTCGAAGTGTGGTAGCTCAGCGCGCCGTCCGGGGCGTGGACGCCGCCCGCCGCTACCACTTCCACGAGCAGTGTTAGCGCAGGGCGGGGCTGGGGGCGTGGACACCTGGCCAGGGCCCATCACTTCGACGAGCGGTGGTAACACGGCGCGGCGACCGGGGCCCGGACGCCGCCAGGGTCTACCACTTCTGCGAGCGGTGGTCGGTCGAGCGCCATGGGGCGGGGCGGGATGGGCTACCAGTGGGGCGGGGCGTTGAAGTGGGGCGGGAGCTCGGAGGGCAGGGGCGGCCAGGATGGGTCGGGGCGGAAGTCGCACCATGTGCCGTCGAACGGGAAGTTGCCGGATTCCGCCAGCGCGATTATGGAGAGGCCGGCCTTGCGGACTCGGGGTTCGTCGTGGACCCAGTACGACTCCGGTTGGGTCAGGCGCTTGGTGAAGACGTCCTCGTCCTTCCACGCCCACGTGCGGTCGGGGTGGATGACTACGTCGAGGTCCCAGTCGACGGTGTCCAGGAAGGCCGCATACATAGGCGAGGCGCCCGACTGGTCGGCGGCGCCCGGAGAAGGCCAAGGGACGCCGTCTCCCGGGGAAGGAGAAAGGTCGGCACCGGGAGACAGCGAAGGGACGGCGCCCGGAGACGGCGAGGAGTCGGCAGCCGGAACGCGGGAGGAATCGGCGGGCAAGGAGCCGTCAGCCAGACGAGGCGTGGGGCGGGCAACTGGAGAAGGCGAGAAACCGCCGGCCGGTGACGAGGAGCCGTCAACCGGCAGAGGCGCGAGGCGGGCAGCCGGAGGGGGCGGGAGACCGCCGGCCGGCGGGGGCGCAAGGCCGGCGGGCGGGAAGTTGGGTGAGAGGGCGGCGGGAGCTTCGAGGTTGCCGTACCAGCGGGCGAAAGTGCCGTCGGGGTGGAAGAACCAGCGGAGCGAATAGTCGCGGGCGGTGGGATGCCAGGACAGTGTGGCGTGGCCGGAGGGGTGGGGGACGGGAACGCGCGGGGTCGACGACCACGATGCCAGCGGGGTTTCGGGCAGGCGGCGGCCGTCTGGCATGTTGAACAGCCAGCCTCGGGTGGAAGCCGGCGCCCACAGCAGGATGCCCTCGTCGTCGCGGTGGAGCAGGTGGAACGGGAACACCCCGCCGAGTTGGTCGCGCTGCCAGTGCCGGACGTAGATCACCATGGGCGGAGACGCTCCACTTCGGAGGCGGAAAGGGTTGGTTCGCAGGGCGGCATTCTCGGCGGGTCTGGTGCGCACGTCCGGCGGGAGGTTCGGGTCGCGAGGATGCGCACGCGCGGGTCGCGGCCGGGGGCTAAGCGGCGTGGGTGTTCCGGCGGGAACTCGGGCGCGGAAAGCACGGACGCTCGGCGGCGGCCGGGGCGACCCGATCGCCGACGTTCCGGAGCATCGCGGTGCCGACGTTGCTGTCCGCGTCGTCGACGGGCCACCACACAAGATCCGGCAGGAACAACGCCCACCCACACGAACTCCGGCGGGAAATGAGGCGAGCACGGACTCCGGCCGGAACACCGCCCGCCCACACGAACTCCGGCAGGAGCACGGCCCGCCGCACAACCTCTGGCGGGGAACGCGGCCACCGCACGAAATCCGGCGAGAGCCCGGCCCGCTCACCACAGCGAAGGGGACCATCATGGCGCAACCGACCGGGACAACCCGGCGGTGGGGCAACGGGGGTGACCACCGCGAAAGCCGGCGTGTGAGCCACGCCGGCTTCTGCGTCGCGCGTACCCCCGAATGGTTTTAAAGAGCCGGCGGCGTCAACGTGCCGACCGCCGACTCGAGGGCGGCCGCCACGCGGTACATGCGGTCGTCGGCCATGGTGGGAGCCATCACCTGGAAACCGACCGGCAGGCCCTCGGAGAGGCCGCACGGGACGGAGATCGCCGGGCCGCCGTAGAGGTTGGTCGGGATGGTGTAGAGGTCGGCGAGGTACATCTGGTAGGGGTCGGACGTGCGCGAGCCGAACGGGAACGCCACGAAAGGGGTGGTGGGCGAGACGAGGACGTCGACGCGTTCGAAGGCGGACTCGAAGTCGCGGGTGATCAGCGTGCGGACCTTCTGCGCCTGGCCGTAGTAGGCGTCGTAGTAGCCGCTGGACAGGGCGTACGTGCCGAGGATGATGCGCCGCTTGACCTCGGGACCGAAGCCGGCCTCGCGGGTCAGCGACATGACCTCCTCGAGCGAGCGGTTGCCGTCGTCGCCGACGCGCAGGCCGTACCGGACGCCGTCGAAACGGGCCAGGTTGGACGAGCACTCGCTGGGGGCGATCAGGTAGTAGGCGGGCAGCGCGTACTCGAAGTGCGGGCAGGACACCTCGACGACCTCGGCACCCAGTTTGACCAGGGCGTCGAGTGACTCGCGGAACGAGGCGAGCACGCCCGGTTCGGCGCCTTCGCCGGCGAACTCCTTGACCACGCCCAGTTTGACGCCGGTCAGGTCGCCGTCGGAGCCGAGGCGCGCGGCCGCGACGACGTCGGGCACCGGCTGGGGGACTGAGGTCGAGTCGCGCGGGTCGTGGCCGGCGATCACCGAGTGCAGCAGCGCCGCGTCGGCGACGGTGCGGGCGCACGGCCCGGGGGTGTCGAGCGAGGACGAGAAGGCGATCAGCCCGTACCGTGACGTGCCGCCGTAGGTGGGCTTGGCGCCGACGGTGCCGGTGACTGCGCCCGGCTGCCGGATCGAGCCGCCGGTGTCGGTGCCGATGGCCAGCGGTGCCTCGTACGCCGCGATGGACGCGGCGCTGCCGCCACCCGAGCCGCCGGGGATGCGCCCCAGGTCCCACGGGTTGTTGGTCGGCCCGTAGGCGGAGTATTCGGTGGAGGAGCCCATCGCGAACTCGTCCATGTTCGTCTTGCCGAGCATCACGCTGCCGGCCGCGCGCAGCCGCTCGACGATGGTGGCGTCGTAGGGCGGCCGCCACCCCTCGAGGATCTTCGACGCCGCCGTCGTTGGCACCCCGCGCGTGGCCAGCACGTCTTTGACGGCGACGGGCACTCCGGCCAGCGGCGCGGACTTGTCCCCGGCGTCCACCTCGGCCGCGGCGGCCAGCGCGCCTTCGCGGTCGACGTGCAGGAACGCGTGCACCTGCGGGTCGACCGCCTCGATCCGGTCGAGGTGCGCGGTGGTCACCTCGACGGCGGAGACGTCCCCGCTCTTGATCAGCCCCGCGATCTCGGTCGCGCTGAGCCGGGTCACATCGGTCACGGGGTCAGACCTCCTCGTCCAGGATCCGGGGCACGCGGAAGCGGCCCTCGGCCTGATCCGGCGCGCCGGACAGCACCTCGGCCTGGGTGAGGCTGGGCTGCACGACATCGTCGCGGTAAACGTTCGTCAACGGCACGCTGTGTGACGTGGGCGGAATGTCGTCGGCGGCGACCTCACCCACCCGCGCGACCGACTGCAGGATGACGTCGAGCTGCCCGGCGAACCGGTCCAGCTCCTCCTCGGTCACCGCGAGCCGCGACAGGCGCGCGAGATGCGCGACCTCGTCACGCGAGATGGCAGCCATCGTCCGTCCTCCATCGCCGTTGGTCCGTCCCGAGGAGTCTATTTCGCGGCGCGTGGGGTCCACCGGCCGGGGCAAGATCAAAAGATGGGGGTCGCACCTGGGTGGGTGGTACAGACCGCTGCTCCCGCCGAGGTCGCTTCGCTCCACGTGCGTGAGGGGTCACCCTCAAAGATCAACCGACCCCAGCAGCTCCAGCAACACATCGGTGTTGTCCAGGGCCGCCTGCAGGGCCTTGCGAGCTTCCCGCAACCGCGAGGCCTGCACGGCCAGCCGCCGCACATCGCCGTCCTCCACCGCGCCCCGGGTGGCCGCGCCGACCGCCAGCAGCGTCTGCAACGCCTCGGCGGCCTGCGCGGCGGCCAACGGGATCGGATCGCTCCGGTGCTCCTGCGCGATGGCCGGCAGCTGGGCCGAAGCCCGCCGCACCTGCCACTGGATGAGGGCGGCCCGCCGGGCGGGATCGGACGAGACCCCGGCCGCGTCCAGTTGCCGCTGCCACACCGCATAGCGGGAGTCCCGGCTCAACGGCAGCCGATCGGCGACCATGGCCTCGGCCTGAGCCGCCCCCAGCAGGGCCGAGGCCAGCCACGCCCGATAGGCGTCCGGTCCACCCAGCTCGTCCACGGCCGCCAAGTGCTCTTCCTCGGTGCGGGCACCCTCGACGCCCAACGCCACCAGAGCCGAACTGAGCCGCCAGACCGAAGCCCGAACATCATCGCCGTCCACAACCGCGAACCTATCGACTCTCGTGGAGACGTTCCACACCTACCCGACCGGATGCACCGGCCGGTACCGTCCCCACCACCCCGCCAGCTCCCCGGCGGGCATGGGCCGGGCGTGGAACCACCCCTGGCTGGCGTCGCACCCGAGCGCCCCCAGCACCCGCCAGGTCCGCTCGTCCTCGACCCCTTCGGCCACCACCCGCAGCCCCAGCGCCCCCGCCAGCCCGATCACCGACCGTACGATGGCCGCGTCGTTGCGATCCCCGGCCATCCCCAGCACGAACGACCGGTCGATCTTCACCTCGGCCAGCGGCAGCCGCCGCAGATGCTGCAACGACGAATACCCGGTCCCGAAGTCGTCCAGGCTGATCGCGATCCCCATCCGGTCGAGGCGCGAGATCGTGTCCATCACCCGGTGCGGATCAGCCATCAACGCGCTCTCGGTGATCTCCAGTTGGAGCAGCGACGCCGGGACCCCGTGCGCGGCGAGCATGTCCGCGATCCGGTCGGCGATGTCGCCGGCCCGCAGATCGCGCACGCTGACGTTGACCGAGGCCCGCACGTCGCGCCCGGCCCGCCGCCACTCGGCCACCTGCGCGACAACGGTCCGCAGGACCCGATCGGTCAGCAGCCGCATGACCGGTGTCGGCTCGACCACCCGCAGCAGCTCGTCCGGCCCGACCATCCCCCGCACCGGGTGCCGCCACCGCAGCAGCGCCTCCACCCCCACCACCTCCCCGGTCGCGATGGCGATCTGCGGCTGGTAATAGATGGTGACGCCGTCGTCCGCGGACGACGAGGACAGCGCCCGGCGCAGATCGGACTGCAACGTCAGCCGCTCGGGCGAGTGGTGCGCGGCGTCAGGCCCGTAGACCGCTACCCCGGCCCCGCGCTGCTTGGCGTCGTACATGGCCGCCTCGGCCTGCCTGAGCAGGGCCGCCCCGTCGGACCCACGTTCCTGCCGGACCGCGATCCCGATCGACGCGCTGACGTCGACGGTCGTACCGTTCAGGGCGAACGGCCGCCCCAGCGCCTCGGTCAGATGCCCGGCGATCCGGCGGGCCGCCGCCGCGCCGTCCACCCGCGTGGCCAGCACCGCGAATTCGTCCCCGCCGAGCCGCACGACCAGATCGTGCGCCGGCACCACGTCGGCGAGCCGGCGGGCCACCTCGACCAGCAGCCGGTCCCCCGAGGCGTGCCCGAGCGCGTCGTTGACCGTACGGAACCGGTCGATGTCGAGCAGCAGCAGGGCACCCACCCCGCGCTGGACGACGGAACTCTGCAGGGCCCGCCGGTTGGGCAGCCCGGTGAGCGCATCGGTCCGTCCGGCCCGCTCCGACTCCCCGCTCGACCGCACCAGCCGATGCACGGCGATCAGAGCGAGCAGCGCCAGGGGTACGAGCGCCGGCCCGCCGTCCGCCGCCGCCAGCACCACCGGCCCGAGCAGCAGCAGCGCCGCCGTGGCGAAGAGCTCGACCGGCCGCACCCGCTGTCTCCGGGGCTCCGATCGCCAGTGCGCGACCAGCGCGGCGAGCCCGTACCGGGCCCCCATCCAGGCCGCCGCCGCCCCGACCGTGACCAGCGCGTCGTCCCAGCCCGGATCACCGGCTCGCAGGCCGGTCAGCGAGACGACCAGGGTCACCGCGGCCAGAGCGGCGCCGTGCTGCAGCATCAGGTGCAGCGTGCGGCGCACCGGCCGCCGCGTCTGTCCGGCGGCGACCGTCACCGCGGCGGTCTCGGCCGCCAGGGCCGGGACGATGCCCCAGGCCAGCGCGATGGCGAAGGTGAAGCAGATGGACGGCAGGATGACCGAGCTGGCCCGCCGGTCGGCGACCAGGTAGGGCCGCACGTCGACGGCGACGGCGAGCACGGCCATCACCCAGTACGCCGCCGGCAGCCGGTCGAGCCCCGGACCGGCCCACAGCGCGAGTTCGGCGCCGGCCGCGAGGACGAACACGGTCAGCCGGCCGGAGGGGCGCGGCCGCCACCGTTCGGGCACTCCCGCCTTGAGCCTGACGGGCACCGCGCGGCGCAACAGAGCGGTCCCCATGCGACCTCCACGATGGCATCGATCGACCGATGTTCCTCACCATAGGCGTGAGTGAACATATCTACGCGAAACAGACTCGCCAGATATCAGGCCGAGAAGGGCCGCCGAACGCGCTACGGCGAAAGAATCACTCGTCCGTGGCGATCTCCGCGACCTCACGGGCGGCGTCCGGGCCGTCGGCCAGCAGCACTGCGAAGCCCGCGTCGTCGAGCACCGGCACCTTCAGCGACAACGCCTTGTCGTACTTGCTGCCCGGATTTTCACCAACCACCACGAACGACGTCTTCTTGGACACCGAGCCGCTCACCTTGCCGCCCCGCGAGGTGACCGCCTCGGTCGCGGCGTCGCGCGAATAGCTGGCCAGGGTGCCGGTCACGACCACGGTCAGGCCGGCCAGCGGCTTCGGGCCCTCGTCGGTCCGCTGGTCCCGCATCCGCACCCCGGCGTCCCGCCACTTGCGCACGATCTCGCGGTGCCAGTCGACGGTGAACCACTCGCGCAGGCTGACCGCGATCGTCGGGCCCACCCCGTCGACGTCGGCCAGCCGCTCGGCGCCCTCGTCCGAGGCGACCGCCTCCTCGATGCCCTCCATCGCCCCGAACTCGCGGGCCAGCGCCTGCGCCGCGGTCGGGCCGACGTGCCGGATGGACAGCGCCACCAGCACCCGCCACAGCGGGCGGCCCTTGACCTCCTCGAGGTTCTCCAGCAGCTTGGTCGCGTTGGTGCCCAGGCTGCCGTCCTTGTTGACGAAGAACGGTGAACGCCGCAGATCGTCGGCGGTGATCCCGAACAGGTCGCCCTCGTCGGCGATGATCTGCTCGTCGAGCAGCGCCTGGGCGGCCTTGTAGCCCAGCACCTCGATGTCGAAAGCACCCCGGCCGGCCAGGTGGAACACCCGCTCGCGCAGCTGCGCCGGGCAGGACCGGGTGTTGGGGCAGCGGATGTCGACGTCGCTCTCCTTGGCCGGAGCGAGCGTCGTGCCGCAGGACGGGCACTCGGTCGGCATCACGAACTGGTGGGCGTCGTCCGGCCGCAGCTCGATGACCGGGCCCAGCACTTCGGGGATGACGTCGCCGGCCTTGCGCAGCACGACCGTGTCACCGATCCAGACGCCCTTGCGTTCCACCTCACGCGCGTTGTGCAGGGTGGCCAGGCCCACAGTGGAACCGGCCACCTTCACCGGCTCGAGCACAGCGAACGGGGTGACCCGCCCGGTCCGCCCGACATTCACCTGGATGTCGAGCAGCTTGGTGTTGACCTCCTCGGGCGGGTACTTGAAGGCGATCGCCCAGCGCGGCGCGCGGCTGGTCGAGCCGAGCCGCCCCTGGATGGACACCGGGTCCACCTTGATCACCACGCCGTCGATCTCGTGCTCGACGTCGTGCCGGTGCTCGGCGTAGTAGTCGATGTAATCCCGCACGCCGGGCATGCCGTCGACCAGTTTCCACCGGCTGCTGGTCGGCAGCCCCCACGATTTCAGGGCTTCGTACGCGTGCGACTGCGAATCAGGCGTGAAACCCTGACGCGCGCCGATGCCGTGCACCACCATGCGCAACCCCCGGGACGCGGTGATCCGCGGGTCCTTCTGCCGGAGACTGCCCGCCGCCGCGTTACGCGGGTTGGCGAACGGGTCCTTGCCCTGCTCGACCAGGAGCGCGTTGAGGTCGGCGAAGGCGGACACCGGGAAGTAGATCTCGCCGCGCACCTCGAGCAGCTCGGGCGGGTCGTCGCCGGCCAGCCGCTCGGGGATCTCGCGGATGGTGCGGACGTTGGCGGTGACATCCTCGCCGGTACGCCCGTCGCCCCGGGTGGCCCCGCGGACCAGCCGCCCCTTCTCGTAGGTCAGGTTGATCGCCAGCCCGTCCACCTTGAGCTCACAGATGAACGGCACCGGCCCGCCCGCGTCCCGCACCGTGCGGTCGGACCAGGCCTGCAGCTCATCGAGGCTGAAGACGTTGTCCAGCGACATCATCCGCTCGGCGTGCTCGACCGGCGTGAACTGCGTGGAGAACGAGCCGCCGACCCGCTGCGTCGGCGACTCGGGCGTACGCAGCGAGGGGTATTTCTCCTCCATCGCCTCGAGCTCTTTGAGCTTGGCGTCGAACTCGGCGTCGGAGACGGTCGGCGAGTCCAGCACGTAGTAGCGGTACTGATGACCGAGCAACTCCTCGGCCAGCTCGGCGTGGGCCGCGCTGACCTCGGCCGGCGGGTCGGCAATCTCGTCCGTGGGCACCGTCTGACCTCCGTGTTTCGTGCTTGGAGGCCCAATTTAGTACGCGCCCCTGACAGTTTCGGGGAGCCCGTCCCCAGGTCTTGTCTCGCAGTCCGACCGGGGCCGCGGGGTGGCGGCGGGCGGCCTCGCCACACGCCTTCAGCTCGGTTGGACGGCGGAAACTCGGCCTAGACTTCGGCGAGGCGGCGGGCGGCCTCGCGACACGCCTTCAGCGCCGCGCGGACGTGCTGCGGCGTGGACGACGCCAGGCCGCAGGCGGGCGTGACGACGACCTGTCCCGGCAGCCGGGTGACCGGGAAGCCGAGGCGCTTCCACAGGGTGCGTACCCGATCGGCGACCTGTTTGTCGGAACTGACAGCGTCGGTGGGAAAAGCACCGGCGAACAGGCCCAGCCCGGCCTCGATCGCCTCACCGAGCGGGTCGAGATCCCTGAGCAGCGCCAGGTCGAGCGCCACCGCGGTCGCGCCCGCGTCCCGCAGCACCTGAAGCGGCACGTCGGGCGCGCACGAGTGCACGACCACGGGTACGCCCGCCGCCTCGATCACCTCACGCAACGTGGCCGCCGCCAGGGCACGGTCGACCGCCCTGTACGCGCTCAGCCCGCTCTCGGTCGGCACCTGCCCGGCCAGCACCGCGGTCAGCGACGGCTCGTCCAACTGCAGCAGCACCCGCGCCCGGGGCAGCCGCTTGCGGACCTCGTCGACGTGCCGGCGCAGGCCCTCGGCGAGCGACCCGCCAAGATCGCGCACCGCACCCGGGTCGCGCAGCATCCGCCCGCCGATCGGCAGGTCGAGGCCGGCCGCCAGGGTCCACGGGCCGGCCGCCTGGATCTTGATCGTTCCGGCGTATCCCTCGCCCTGCTCGGTCAACTGGTCGAGGTCGCGTTGCCGCAGGTCGGCGGTGACCCGCAGGTCGCGGCCGGGCCGGGGAGCGACCTGCCAGCGCCCCGCATAGAGCTGCACCGGCAAATCGACCAGCAGGCCGGCGCCGCGGCCGATCAGGTCGGCCCCCGGCCCGCGGGCGGGCAGCTCGGCCAGGTGGGGCAGGTCGGGCAGCTCGCCGAGAATCAGCCGCTGCGCCTCGGCGATGTCGGTGCCGGGCAGCGACCCGATGCCGGTGGCCGCCCCGGCCGGCCAGGGAAAGTCAGGCACCGGAACGCGGCTCGGCCGACGGAAGAGCACCGGAACGCGGCCCGGCCGACGGAAGAGCACCCGCCGGCGACCCGGCCGATGCAGCCGACGCGGCCGCACCGGAGGGCGAGCCGGCGGTTTCCGAGATCGTCGCCGACCCGAGCACGATGTCACCGGCCGGGTCGGTGCGGTATGCCACCAGCGCCTGACCCGCGGCTATACCCCGGGCCGGCGTACGCAGCTCGGCCGTCAACGTGCCGCCGTCCACCGTCACCACCCCGGGCACGACCTCGCCGTGCGCCCGCATCTGGATGTCGCACTCGACCGGCGACTCGGCCGAGCCGTGCCAGATCGGCCTGGTCGCGGTGACCCGGGAGACCTCGAGCGCCGACCGCGGCCCGACCGTGACCGTGTTGTTCACCGGCGTGATCGACAGCACATAGCGCGGCTGCCCATCTGCCGCCGGCACCCGCAGGTCGAGACCCTTGCGCTGGCCGATCGTGTACGCGTACGCCCCCTGGTGCCGCCCGATCGTCGCCCCGGTGGTGGCGTCGACGATGTCGCCCGGCGCCTCGCCCAGCCGCTCACGCAGGAAGCCGCGGGTGTCCCCGTCGGCGATGAAGCAGATGTCGTGCGAGTCCGGCTTGTCGGCGACGGCCAGCCCACGCACGGCCGCCTCGGCCCGCACCTGCTCCTTGGTCGAGTCGCCGAGCGGGAACATCGCCCGCGACAACTGCGCGCCGGTCAGCACGGCCAGCACGTACGACTGGTCCTTGGCCAGGTCGACGCTGCGCCGCAGCAGCCCGTCGGGGCCGAGCCGGGCGTGGTGGCCGGTCACCACCGCGTCGAAGCCCAGGGCGACGGCCCGGTCGAGCACCGCCGCGAACTTGATCTTCTCGTTGCAGCGCAGGCAGGGGTTGGGGGTACGGCCGGCCGCGTACTCGGCGACGAAGTCGTCGACCACGTCGTCGTGGAACTGCTCGGCCATGTCCCACACGTAGAACGGGATGCCGATCACATCGGCGGCCCGGCGCGCGTCACGCGAATCTTCCAGCGTGCAGCAGCCGCGGGCGCCGGTGCGGTAGGTCTGGGGGTTGCGGGACAACGCCAGGTGTACGCCGGTGACGTCGTGCCCGGCCTCGGCCGCACGCGCGGCGGCCACGGCGGAGTCCACCCCGCCCGACATCGCCGCAAGAACACGCATGGGGTCAAGGGTAACCGTGCCGGCGCCACCGACCGCCCACAGCCTCACAGTGATGTGACGCAGGCGATGACACGTGCGGGCGGCGTCGCACCGCGTAGGCATAAGCTGTCGAATTGATGGCCTACCTGGATCACGCGGCGACCACACCGATGCTTCCCGAGGCGCTCGACGCGTATGTCGCAGCGGCCCGGCAGGTCGGCAATGCTTCGTCCCTGCACGCCGCCGGCCGGGGCGCCCGCCGGCTGGTCGAGGAGTCCCGCGAGCGGATCGCCGCGGTGCTCGGCGCCCGCCCCTCCGAGGTGGTCTTCACCAGCGGCGGGACGGAAAGCGACAACCTGGCGACCAAGGGCCTGTTCTGGGCCCGGCGCGACACCGATGCCCGGCTGCGCCGGGTGGTCGCCTCCGCGGTCGAGCACCACGCGGTGATGGACGCGGTCGACTGGCTGGGCGCACACGAGGGCGCGGCGCCGGAGTGGCTGCCGGCGAACGCGGCCGGCCGGGTCGATCCGGCCGGCCTGGCCGCGCTGGTCGACGAGCACGACGACATCGCGATGATCAGCGTCCAGTGGGCGAACAACGAGGTCGGCACCGTCCAGCCGATCGCCGAGCTGGCCGCCGTGGCCGCCCGGGCCGGTGTGCCGTTCCACACCGACGCGGTGCAGGCGGTCGGTCAGATCCCGGTGGACTTCGCGGCCAGCGGTGCGGCCGCCCTCACGCTGACCGGCCACAAGCTGGGCGGTCCGGTCGGGGTGGGTGCGCTGTTGCTGGGCCGCGACGTCGCCTGTACGCCGATCCTGCACGGCGGCGGCCAGGAGCGCGACGTGCGCTCCGGGACTTTGGACACGGCGGGCGTGGTCGCTTTCGCCGTCGCGGTCGAGACCGCGGTGAAGACCCAGGGTGAGTACGCTGCCCGCGTCGGCGCCCTGCGCGACGACCTGGTCCGCCGGGTCTGCGCGGCCATCCCCGACGCCGTCCACAACGGCGACCCGGCCGACCGTCTGCCTGGCAACGCGCACTTTTCGTTCCCCGGCTGCGAGGGCGACGCCCTGCTGTTGCTGCTCGACGCCCAGGGCATCGCCTGCTCGACCGGTTCGGCCTGCTCGGCCGGCGTCGCCCAGCCGTCGCACGTGCTGCTGGCGATGGGCGCCGACGACGACCGGGCCCGCTCGTCGCTGCGCTTCACCCTCGGTCACACCTCGACCCGCGCCGACGTCGACGCTCTGCTGGCCGCCCTCCCCGGCGCGGTAGAGCGCTCCCGCCGCGCCGCCGCCTGGAAGAGCCGCTGACCACATAGTGGTAGCCCCACGCACCGGTGGTAGCCCACAACGGATGCCGCGCGGGGCTACCACCCAAACACCCCAGTGGTCGCCCCGCGCGCTATCCGCGCGGCGGATGCCGCGCGGGGCGACCACTGTCGATTACTTGCGCTTGCGGATCTCCTCGGCGGCCTGCGGCACGACCTTGAACAGGTCGCCGACCACGCCGTAGTCGGCGAGCTCGAAGATCGGCGCCTCGGGGTCCTTGTTGACCGCGACGATGGTCTTCGAGGTCTGCATGCCGGCCCGGTGCTGGATGGCGCCGGAGATGCCCAGGGCCACGTACAGCTGCGGGGACACCGTCTTGCCGGTCTGACCGACCTGGAACTGGTGCGGGTAGTAGCCCGAGTCGACCGCCGCGCGGGAGGCGCCGACCGCGCCGCCGAGCAGGTCGGCCATCTCCTCGACGAGCTTGAAGTTGTCGGCGTTGCCGACGCCGCGGCCGCCGGAGACCACGATGGAGGCCTCGGTCAGCTCGGGGCGGGAGCCCTTCTGCTCGGCGACCCGCTCGACCACCTTGGTCAGCTTGTCCTTGGCGCCGACCTCGACGGTCAGCTGCTCGACCGACGGGGTGGCCGCCTGCGGAGCCGGGGTGACCGAATTGGGGCGGATCGTGACGATCGGCAGCCCGCGGGTGACCTTGGACTTGACGATTGTCGAGCCAGCGAAGACCACCTGCGTGGCGGTGCCGTCGGCGGCCAGCTCGACCGCGTCGGTGAGCAGGCCGTTCTCCAGCTTGACGGCGAGCCGGCCGGCGATCTCCTTGCCCTCCTGGGTGGAGCCGAGCAGCACGGCGGCCGGTTCGACCCGCTTGACCAGGTCGGCGAGCACTGTGGCCTTGGGCGCGACCAGGTATCCGTCGATGTCCTCGCCCTCGGCGGCGTAGATCTTCGAAGCGCCGTACTCGCCCAGCCTGCCGGCGAGAGCGGATGCCGCGCCGGCGCCACCGAACACGACGGCGGACACGTCGCCCAGGGTGCGGGCGATGGTCAGCATCTCGAGCGTGACCTTCTTGACGCCGGCAGCCTGCGAGGCCTCGACGACGACCAGTACCTCAGCCATTACGAAAGCCCCTCTCAGACAAACTTCTCGGTGGCCAGGTACTCGACCAGCTGCTGGCCGCCCGTACCCTCATCAGTGATCTTGGTGCCCGCGGAGCGAGCCGGGCGCCGCGCCGACGAGACCACCGACGAGGTCGCCCCGGCCGTGCCGACCTCGTCGGCCGCAACGCCCAGATCAGCCAGGGACAGTGTCTGCACCGGCTTTTTCTTGGCCGCCATGATGCCCTTGAAGGAGGGGTAGCGCGGCTCGTTGATGGTGTCCCAGACGCTGACCACGGCCGGCGTGGCGGCCGAGACGACCTCGTAGCCCTCGTCGGTCTGCCGCTCGGCGGTCAGCGTGTCACCGTCCACGGTGAGCTTGCGGGCGCCGGTCAGCGCGGCCACGCCGAGGCGCTCGGCCAGCATGTGGGGCATGACCTGCACGCGGCCGTCGGTGGACTCGGCGCCGCAGATGATCAGGTCGGCCGAGAGCGTGCCGAGGGCGGCGGCGAGGACCTTGGAGGTGGCGACCGCGCAGGAGCCGTGCAGCGCCTCGTCGGTGACGTGCACAGCCTTGTCGGGGCCCATCGACAGCGCCTTGCGGATCGACTCGGTGGCCGCGTCCGGTCCCATGGTCAGGATCGTGACCTCGCCACCGTGCGCCTCCTTGATCTTCAGCGCCTCCTCGATGGCGTACTCGTCCATCTCGTTGATGACGTTTCCGGAGCCGCGCTCGACCGTGTTGTCCGTCGCGCTCAGGGAACGCTCGGCGCCGGAGTCGGGCACCTGCTTGACCAGTACGACGATGTTCATCGCGCTTAGACGACCCTCCTGTAGACGTGCCCAGCACTCGAAAGGTTACTAGCGAGTAGCTTATGCGGACCGTGACACACCTCACCCGCGGAGTTCTCAAGATCGGTACGATTCGAGAACAGGAGGAGGTATGCGACATTTTCCGAACGGGTTGCGCCCGTCCGCACCCCATCCTCTACCACGACGATCTCGCCATCGCATCGATCCCGGCAGCGCCCGCTGCACGTGTGGCCGCCCCCGCGAAGCCTGCGTACGTGACGCAGTGCGCAAGGTCTGGGCCGACCCTTCTTCACCCGAGCGGTCAATAATCGAACGGTGATCGGCGACCTGCGGCAGTGGTTCGACCCGGAACGGGCGGAACGGGTGGGCGAACCTCCCGACTACCGCTTCTCGCTGGCCAACGAGCGCACCTTCCTGGCCTGGATCCGCACCGGCCTGGCCCTGATCGCCGGCGGCCTGGCCTGCGCGCAGTTCCTGCCCCCGCTGCCCATCGCCCACCTGCGCGAGGGCATCGCGGTCGCGCTGCTCGTGCTCGGCGGGCTGGTCGCGCTGCGGGCGGTCGACCACTGGGCCCGCACCGAACGGGCCATGCGGCTCAAGCAGGACCTGCCGCGCTCCCGATTCCCGGCCGTCCTGGCCATCGTGGTCGCGGCCGGCGCGGTGATCCTGGTGATCACCGTGCTGTCCCGGGCCTTCGGATGACGGACACCGACAACGACCCCGGCACGCAGGCTGCCCAGACCGACAACGACCCCGGCGCGTCGGCCGCACGGACCAGGCTGGCCTGGCGGCGGACCGCGCTCACCGGCACCGCGGCGGCCCTGCTGGCGCTGCGGCCGGCCTTCGCCGATCCGGGGCCACGGCAGCTGCTGGCGGCGAGCGGGGCCATGATCGGCTTCGCGGCGCTGGTTGCCCTCTCGTACCGCCGCAGCCGTGGCCTGAAGCGGCACCCACCGCGACCGGGCCGCCGCGCCGTGGTCGCCTGCGCGCTGGTGACGACCGGCCTCGCCATCATCGGTGGACTGGTTGTCACCCTCTGACCCATGCCGTTCCCAGCTTGGCGCGTCATCATTGCCACATGGTCCGGTTGTTCGTCTTCCTCGCGGCCGCGCAGCTCGTCCTTCTCGTGCTGGGGTTGATCAGCTGCCTCGCGGCCGACCGCGTACGCAACCTGCCACGTGCGCTCTGGGTGCTCGTGATCCTCGTCGTGCCCCTGATCGGGCCGATGGCCTACTACGGCTGGGGCCGTCCGGCGATCGCCCGGCCGGTCAGCCCGCGCCGCCCGGCCTCGCCCGACGACGACCCCGACTTCCTGCGCTCGATGGACAGCGAGCAGGCCCGTCGTGACCGCGAGCTGCTGGCCCAGTGGGAGAACGAGGTAAAGAAGCCCCCGGAAAACCGGGAGCCCGACCACCAGCACAACGGCGACGAGAAGAGCCCCTGAGGCGCACTCTGGACCTCGCCTCACACTTGGCCGGGTTATCAAACGCGCCCTAGGCGAGATTCGAGCTGCGGGGGTACGCGTCGGCCGGGTCGGTAAGCACGTTGACCAGGTACGGGACGTTGGCCGCGAACGCCCGCTCGAGCGCCGCGCCGATCTCACCGGGCTTCTCCACGGTCTCGCCGGCGCCGCCCAGGGCCTTCACCACGTCGTCGTAGCGCAGGCCCGGCTGCAGGTCGGCGGCCACGTCGTAGCCGTACATGGCCTGCATGGGGTGTTTCTCCAGGCCCCAGATGCCGTTGTTGCCGACCACGATCACCACCGGCAGCTGCTGGCGGACCAGTGACTCCACGTCCATCAGCGAGAAGCCGGCCGCCCCGTCGCCCATCAGCACGCAGATCTGCCGGTCGGGGTAGGTGACCCGGGCGCCCATGGCGTAGCCCATGCCGGTGCCGAGGCAGCCGTACGGGCCCGGGTCCAGCCAGGTGCCGGGGCGGGCCGGTTCGAGATAACGGCCGGCGTACGAGACGAAGTCGCCACCGTCGCCGATGGTCACCGCGTCCTCGGCCAGCACCTTGCGCAGTTCGCCGTACACCCGCGCGGGTTTGATCGGGTCGGACTCGGCCGCCATCGCCTCGGCGTCCCGGGCCTTCCCGGCGTCCTCGGCCGACCGCAGCCCGGCGATCCACTCGGCGTGATCGGCGTTCTTCTGCGACAGGGCCGTGAGGATCCGGACCAGGTCGCCGGCGGGCGAGACGGCCGGGGTGACGTGCGTGGCGCGCTGCGAGGGGGCGTCCACGATGTGCACGACCGCCGCGTCGAACTCGCCGAACCCGAGCCGGAAGTCGAGCGGCGTGCCGATCACGACCACCACGTCGGCCTCGTTCAGGGCCGGGCGGCGGGCCTTGGCGAAGGCCAGGGGGTGGCCGGGCGGCAGCGCGCCCCGGCCCATGCCGTTGGTGAACACCGGCACTTGCAGGGCCTCGGCCGCGGCGCGGAGGGCGTCGACGGCGCCGCCGGCCCAGACGTCCGAGCCGGCGATGATCACCGGGCGTTCGGCCGCGGCGATCAGGCCGGCCGCCTTGGCCACGTCCTCGGGGTCGGCCTCGAGCGGGGCGATCGGGTTGGCGACCGGGACCGCCGCGTCGTCGGAGGAGAAGAGCACTTCGAGGGGTACGTCGAGGAAGGCCGGCCCGCGGTGCGGTGTGAGCGCGGCGGTCAGGGCGGCGGACACCTCGCCCGGGATCGAGGCGGTGTCCGCGGCCGTGGCGGCGTACTTGGTGACCGGCGTGACCAGCGGCAGGTGGTCGATCTCCTGCAGGCTGCCGGACCCCCAGCGGAAGGCCGGCGCCCGCCCGCCCATCACCAGCACCGGCGACGCGTTGAAGAAGGCGCTGGTCAGCCCGGAGATGCCGTTCGTCACGCCGGGGCCGGCGGTCAGCACGGCCAGGCCCGGCCGGCGCTGCAGCTTGGCCACCGCCTCGGCCGCGAACACGGCGGACTGCTCGTGGCGCACGTCGAAGATCGGGAAGCCGGCCTTGTGCGCGGCGTCGTAAAGCGGGAAGACGTGCCCACCGGAGAGGGTGAACATCTCTGTGACCCCGTACGCCCGCAGCATCGCCAGCGCGAGTTCGCCGCCGTGCCCCTCGATGGTGTCCGCCATGCCCGCACTCCCAGGTGTCAGTTGTGAATCCCGTTCACCTTATGCGCCGCTGATCAATCGCGCGATGTCGGCGAAGACCTCTCGGACGTCCGTGATGAAGGGTTCGCCGTTGCCGTACCCATAGGCCATCGCCATGGCCAGGACCGGCGCGGTGACCAGTACGAGCACGCTGAGCAGGATCTGCAGGAACCGGACGAATCCCCGGGTGCGGCGCCGGGGCTTGCGTACCTTGGCCGGCTTGGCCGCCGGCTGCGGCGGGGGAACCGGCCGGACCGGCTGCGACCGGGTGATCGGCCGCGACGTGTGCTCCGCGAACGGCCGGGTCTGCGCCGGCACCGGCACCGGCGTGCTGAACGGCTCGTTGACCACCGTCGCGGACGGGTCCGGCGCCCAGGGCATCGGGGGCGCGTCCGCCCACGGGTCCACGGCCGGCCGGATCTCCCGGCTCGGCTCGTCACCCGGCGGCCCGAAGTCGTACCGGCTGTAGTCGAAGGTCTCGGGCACGACCTCGGGCTCGGACGGCGGGGGCGTCGGCGTGGGCGTGGGTTCGTGCGCGGGCGGGCGGACCACGCCGAACCGCGGCATCTCCTCGGTTGGGCCGGGCGCGGCCGGCTCGCCGGCCAGCAGCGCCGCGTCGGCGAACAGGCTGCCCTCGGCCACCACCAGCTCGGGCTGCTCGATGGCCACCGGCGCGACCCCGATGGCCCGGTGCAGCAGCGTCGCCACCAGCGGGATCCGGCTGGCCCCGCCGACCAGGAACACCCCGGCCAGCCGCCCCTCGGGCAGCCGGGCCCAGTCGAGCAGGTCCTTGGTCACCTGAACGGTCCGGTCGAGCAGCGGCCGGGCCAGCTTCTCGAGCTCGTCCCGGGTGATGTGCACCTCGTGGTTGAGCATCGGCACGACCAGGTCGGCGGACTGGGCCCGGGACAGCCGCTCCTTGGCGATCCGCACGTCGTCCCAGAGCTGCCGCTGGGCCCGGCGCTCGGCCAGCGTCCCGGGCATCAGCAGCGGGCGCCAGCGGTCGTCCCCGGCGGCCAGGTGCTCGATCAGCGCGGCGTCGATGTCCAGCCCGCCGACGTCGTCGCGCCCGTCCACGGCCAGGACCTCGAACCCCTCGGCGGTACGCGCGACGACGCTCGCGTCGAACGTGCCGGCCCCGAAGTCGTGCACCACCACGACCGACCCGATCGGCACGTCCCGCCCGAGCACGTGGGCGAAGTAGGTGGACGCCGCCACCGGCTCGGCGACCAGCCGCGCGTCGGTCAGCCCGGCCATCGTCGCGGCCTCGGCGAGCAGTGTGCGCCGGGTCGCGCCCCAGGCCGCCGGGCAGGTCAGGGTGACCGCGGGCTGCACCGGGCCGGCCGCGTTGCGCCACTCCTCGGCCACCCGGGACAGCACCGCGGCGAACATCTCGACCGTCCGCACCTCACGGTCGCCGAGCAGCACCCGGTCCTCGTCGATGCGGCGTTTCGGGTTGGGCTCGAACCGGGATGGGTCGATCCGGGCGCTGTACACGGCATCACGGCCCACGGCCAGCGGACCGTCCGGTTCGGCGTAGACGGCCGAGGGCAGCAGCGGCGACCCGTCGATCAGGAGCGGCCGGGCGCGGCCGTCGGGCCAGCGCGCCACCGCGACCGTGTTGGACGTGCCGAAATCCACGCCGAGGGCATGGCCCTGCCGACCCTGGTCGATGGACATGAGGAGGATTCTAGGCGGAAGCTGTGATCAGACCGGCTGCCAGCTCAGCGCGCCGTCGTCGGCTTTCGCACAGCGCATGGCCGCACCGTCCGTGGTATGGCCGCGCTGACCCTCGGTCTCGCACTCCGCACCCTCCTTGACCGGGGCGGTCAGCTCGTTGCCGGGGGTGCCGGTCGGCACGAGGCCGTTGGGCGGTTTGGGCGGCGCGGGCGCGAGGCCGTCGTCGGGCGCGCTGATCGGGCGGGGCGGCGCGGTGCTCTTCCTCGGGCTCGGCTTCGCCGTCGCCGCTTTCTTGACCGCCGCGGCCGGCTGGTGGGTGCGCCGGGCCGGCGGCTGCGGCTCGGTGCGGCTCTCGGCCGGCTTCCGGGGTACGGGCGGCAGCGGCGCCGCCGGCAGCCCGATGCTCGCCGTCGGCATGATGACGGGCGCTTGCGCCTCAGCACCACGACCGGCGGCATCCGGGCCCGGCCCGCCCCCGATCGTGAGATAACCGATCACCGCGCAGAGGGCGGCCTGACCGGCCACGAGAGCGACGGCGACGCGCACGGTGCGGCGCGGCGACGTCGCGCTCGGGACCGGTTCCGTCACGGGGGCGACACTATGTCAAACCATCGATCGAAGCGAGCGACCTAACGGCCTTTGAACTCGGGTTTGCGCTTTTCGACAAACGCTTCGGTGCCTTCGACCCGGTCCTCGGTGGCGAACAGGCTCGCGAACAACTGACTCTCCCAGGCCAGCCCGGAGGCGAGATCGCGGTCCAGGCCGCCGTCGATGGCCAGCTTGGCCGCGCGCAGGGCCAGGGCCGGACCGGTCACGTACGGCTCGAGCACGCCGACCGCCGTCGAGTAGACCTCGGCCGCCGGCGCCACCCGGTCGGCCAGCCCGATGCGCAGCGCCTCCTCGGCGTCGACCATGCGGCCGGAGAAGATCAGGTCCTTGGCCCGGGCCGGGCCGACCAGCCGGGCCAGGCGCTGGGTGCCGCCGGCGCCGGGGATGAGGCCGAGCCGGATCTCGGGCTGGCCCAGCTTGGCGTCGTCCGCCACCACCCGCCAGTCACAGGCCAGGGCCAGTTCGCAGCCACCGCCGAGGGCGTAGCCGGTGACCGCGGCGACGGTCGGCTTCGGGATCTCGGCCACCGAGTTGAAGGCGCCGGTCAGCGCGGCCGCGCGTACCGTCATGTCCTGGAAGGTCTTGGTCGTGAACTCGTTGATGTCGGCGCCGGCCGCGAACACCTTCTCGCCGCCCCAGACGATCACCGCGCGGATCTCCGGGTCGGCCGCGGCCTGATCGGCGGCAGCTCGCAGCTCCTCCTGCACCTGGGTGTTGAGCGGGTTCATCGGCGGCCGGTCGAGCCGGATGGTGCCGATGCCGCCGGTCGTCTGCAGGGTCACGAACTCGCCCACGAGGCCTCCTCATCGATGACGTCAGACCCACCCTACGTAGGGTGGAGGTGATGCTCACCTACTACCGGGACGCCGACGTGGTGGTCACCTCGACCGGTGTGCGGATGGCCGGCCGCCAGTTCGCGCTGGCCGACTTCACCGCCGTCTGGCACCGCCGCAGCCGCCGGTCCTGGGGCATCGTGGCCGGTCGCGGCGTGATCGGGCTGGCCGTCGCCGTGCCGGTCCTGGTCGGCCTGCTCGGCATCGGCGTCGCGCTGCTCATCCACGCCTCCGCGGGCACCACCGTCGCGCTGATCGGCGGCGGCATCCTGGCCGGGCTGCTCGCCCTGCCGCTGGCCGACGTGCTGCTGGACCGGGTCGACCGCTCGTACGACCGGGGCAGCCGCAGCCTGGAGATCTGGGGCCGGGTCGGCGGCGCCGACGTGCTGCTGCTGCGCACCGGCGACCGCCGCCGCTTCGGTCAGATCTATCGGGCTCTGCAGCGGGCGCTGGACAGCGGCCCGGCCTGACCAGTTCGGCCGAATCACCGCCGGGACCGGCCACGACCAGGGACGATCAGGAAGTCATGAGAGCGACCCAGGTTCGTCCCACGGGCGCCGAGCGGACGTTCGGCGAGGACGAGATCATCGTCACCAAGACCGACCTGCGGGGGATCCTCACCTACGCCAACGACGTCTTTCTGCGGATCTCGGCGCTGACCGAGGACGAGGCGATCGGTCAGCCGCACAGCCTGATCCGGCACCCGGACATGCCCCGGGCCGTGTTCAAGCTGCTGTGGGACACGTTGAAGGAGCGCAAGGAGCTCTTCGCGTACGTGGTGAACCTGGCCGCCGACGGCGCCCACTACTGGGTCCTGGCCCACGTGACACCGTCGTTCGACGCGCGCGGCGAGGTGGTCGGCTACCACTCCAACCGGCGCAAGCCCGAGCCGGCGGCGATCAGCGCGGCCGGTGAGCTCTACCGCAAGGTCCGTGACGAGGAAAGCCGCCAGTCCAGCTCGCCGGCCGGGCTCGACGCCGGGTGGCGGATGCTCCAGCAGACGCTGACCGACCGCGCGCAGACGTACGAGGAGTTCGTCTGGGAGCTGACCAACGGAGGCCGGTCGTGATCCGCCGGGCGCCGTCGGTCGGTTCCGGTCCGGGGACTGTGGACGGCACCCGGACGCTCACGCTGATCGCCGACGTGTGCCGCAAGGCCGCGGCCGGCGACCTGGAGGCACGGCTGCCGGCGATCGGCGACTCGGCCGAGGCGGTCGCCGCCCGTACCGCTCTCAACGGTCTGCTCGACAACACCGACGCGTTCGTCCGTGAGGCCGGCACGGCGTCCGAGGCGGCCGCCGAGGGCCGGTTCCACCGACGTTTCCTGACCCGCGGCATGCAGGGCGCCTTCCGCAACTCGGCCAAGCAGATCGCCCAGTCGAGCGACCAGATGAGCGTGTCGGCGGGCCGGGTGGCCGAGGCGACCCGGTCCCGGCTGGCCCTCGCCGACGAGCTGGAGTCGGCCGTGCTGACGGTCTCGGAGCAGGTGGCCACCGCGGCGACCGAGATGGGCGCCTCGGCCAACGGCCTGGCCGACTTCGCCCGTGAGGCGGTGGTCGACGCCGAACGGGGTCTGGACACGGTGACCTCGCTGCGGACCGCGTCGGACCAGATCCGGCTCGCCGTCGACCTGATCAACCAGGTCGCCTCGCAGACCCGGCTGCTCGCCCTGAACGCGACAATCGAGGCGGCCCGGGCGGGCGAGGCCGGTCGCGGCTTCAGCGTGGTCGCGGGCGAGGTCAAGACGCTGGCCAACGAGACCTCGGGGTCCAGCGAGGAGATTCTGGGCCAGGTCAACACCGTCCAGCAGGCGGCCGCCGACGCGGTCGCGGTGCTGGAGGCGGTGACCGGCAGCATCCGCGAGATGGGCAACCTGGTCAACGGCATCGCGGCCGCTGTCGACGGCGGCCACGAGTCCGGTACGGCCGGGCTGTCCCAGCTGGCCGAGGTCCTCCGCTCCGAGGTGCACCGCTTCGTCAACTCGGCCCGGAGCGCGTGACCTCGAACCTGTTCCGGGCATAGAAGTCCAGCAGCACCTCGGCCAGTTCCCCGGGCGCGTCCGTCGCGGCATAGTGCCCGCCCCCGATCCGCGCCGAGCGGAACTCGCCGGCCGCCACCCGCGCCATCGTGCCGCTGGTGAAGTCGCCGGTGCCGGCCCCGACGGCGAGCACCGGCACGGTCAGCCGGAGACCCTTGAGTTCGTCGCCTTCCCGCAGCATCGACCGGTAGAGCCCGGCCGCCCCACGCCAGCCACCGGGCCGCGCGTAGGCCCGGACCACCTCCTCGGCGGGTTCCGTCCCGAGGATCATGGTCAGGAACTCCCGCTCCTTGCCGGCCAGCATCAGTTCGGGAACGCCGGGCGCGGCCATGACCCCGATGTGCCAGGTGCCGCCGTGGGTCACGTCGGCCAGCGCCTCGAGCCCGAACCCGGCCAGCCCCATCTCGATCGCGGTCAGGCTGAGCAGGTCGTCCGGGTGGGCGGCGGCGAGGCGGACGACGGCCGCGCCGCTGATGTCCTGGCCGGTGAGGTGCACCGGGCCGACGCCCAGGTGCTCGATCAGCTCGTGCAGGTCGGCGGCCGCGGCCGCGCTGTCGAAGTCGTCCGGCGCGATCTCGGAGTCGCCGAACCCGCGCAGGTCGGCCGCGAAGACCCGGTGGTTCCGGGCGAGCAACGGCATCAGCCGTCGGAACGCCAGGGATGTCTCGGGAAATCCGTGAACCAGCAGGATCGGCGGCCCCTCGATGCCTTCGGACCGATAGTGCAGCACCATGGCTCCTCCTCAGTTAGACAGCCTGGTTGTCCAAAACAATAGACACCCAGGCTGTCTTTCTTCAAGGGCCCTGCCGTAACCTGCGGATATGTCTCGATCCGGCGCGGACCTCGCGCTCCTGCTCCTCGGCGGCTTCCGGTCCCTGGTCGACGACGCGGTCACCGAGCTGGCCGCCCATGGCTACCCGGACGTGCGGCCGGTGCACGACTTCGCGATGAGGGCCATCGTCGCCGGCGCCGACAGCGCCTCCGAGCTGGGCCGCCGCCTGTCGGTGACCAAGCAGTCGGCGGCCAAGACGATCGCCGTGCTGCAGGAACGCGGCTACGTGTCGAGCGAGCCCGACCCGCGCGACGCCCGGCGCAAACGGCTCCAGGTCACCGAACTCGGGCACGACGTGATGCGCACCGGCGAGGCGATCTTCGACCAGCTACGCGCCAACTGGGAGCGCCGGATCGGCGCGGCCGCGGTGGAAACCATGGAACGGCAGCTGGCGATGCTGGTCGGCGCCAAGCCGGTGCGTTTCGACACCCCCGGCGGATCAGCCGTGGTAGATCTCGTCGATGTCCGCCCGGGAGGGCAGTGACGGGTACGCGCCGACCTTCCGCACACACGCCGCCCCGGCCGCCGATGCCCAGCGCACCGCGTCCACCAGGTCGCGCTCCTCGCCCCAGGCCACCGCGAGCGCCCCGCAGAACGCGTCGCCGGCCGCCGTCGTGTCGACCACCTCGACCGGGAACGCCGGCACCTTGACCGACGTGCCGTCCCGGTCGGCGTACCAGGCCCCGGCCCCGGCCATCGTCAGCACCACCCGCGGCACCGCCTCGAGCAGCGTGGTCGCGTCCGGTTCGGCGGCGCCGGTGATCGCGCGGGCCTCGACCTCGTTGACCACGAGCAGGTCGACCGCGGCGAGCAGCTCGGCCGGCAGCTCACGGGCGGGCGCCGCGTTGAGCAGCACCCGGGTGGCACCGGCCTGGGCCGCGCGGGCCGCCTCGGTCACCGTGGACAGTGGGATCTCCTGCTGGCAGACGAGCACGTCGGCCCCGGCGATCAGCGACTTCTCGGCGTCCGAGAGGTTGAGGAAGCTCCGGTTGGCGCCCGGGCTGACCAGAATCGAGTTCTCCCCGGACCGGTCCACCATGATCACTGCGACGCCGGAGGCGCCGTAGCTGGTGCGCACGGCCGACACGTCGACCCCGGCCGCGGTGAGCCGGGCGTTGATCGTGACCCCGAAGGCGTCCGACCCGATCGCGCCGAGGAACGCGCAGTCGCCGCCGGCCCGCGCCGCCGCGATGGCCTGGTTGGCGCCCTTGCCGCCGGGCGTCATGACGAAGTCGTCGCCGAGCACCGTCTCACCGGGCGCGGGGAGGCGGGGCGCCAGACCGACCAGGTCCATGTTGGCGCTGCCGACCACCGCGACCCGGGGCCTCATCAGGCGGCCCGGGCTGTGTACCGGTCGCCGCGACGCTCGACCACCAGCGGCAGCCCGAACGTCTTGGACAGGTTGTCCGCGGTCATCGTCTCGCCGAGCAGCCCGGCCGCCACGACCGTGCCCTCACGCAGCAGCAGCGCGTGCGTGAAGCCCGGCGGGATCTCCTCGACGTGGTGCGTGACCAGCACCATGGCCGGGGCGTCGGGGTCCTCGGCCAGCTCGGTCAGCCGGCCCAGCAGATCTTCCCGGCCGCCCAGGTCGAGGCCCGCGGTGGGCTCGTCGAGCAGCATCATCTCGGGGTCGGTCATCAGCGCGCGGGCGATCTGGGTGCGCTTGCGCTCGCCCTCGGAAAGGGTGCCGAAGGTGCGGTCGAGCAGGCCGCCCATGCCCATCTGGCCGAGCAGCTGCCGGGCCCGGGCCTCGTCCAGCGGGTCGTACTCCTCACGCCAGCGGCCGACCACCGACCAGGCGGCGGTGACGACCACGTCGAGGACCCGCTCATCGCCCGGGATGCGCTCGGCGAGCTGCCCGGTGGTCAGGCCGATCCGGGTACGCAGCTCGTTGATGTCGGTCCGGCCGAGGCGTTCACCCAGCACGTACGCCGTGCCGCGGGTCGGGTGCATGCGGCCGGTCGCGAGGTTGAGCAGGGTGGTCTTGCCCGCCCCGTTCGGGCCCAGGACCACCCACCGCTCATCCAGCTCCACCTGCCAGCTCAGGTTGCGCAGCAGGTGGTTTCCGCTGCGGACCACGCTCACGTTGTCGAACGCGATCACGGTGTCTTCGTGGGGCGGGATGGCGACAGCAGCCTCAGGCACGGCACCATCCAATCACGCCCGGCCGGCTCACCCCGTCGTCGACCCGAAGACCTCGTCGCGTACGGCGTCGAGCGCGGTCCGCAGCGCACCGTGCATGACCGGCTCGACCGCCACCTGCCCGGGCACCACCTTCGGGGTGACCAACGTCATGGCCGCCACCTCGCGTTCCACCCGGGACGCCAGCTCGGTCCCGCCGGCCTGACCGATCTCACCGGACAGCACCACCAGGGGTGGGTCGAGCACCACGCAGATGGACGCCACGCCGAGCGCCAGCCGACCGGCCAGCTCGTCGAGGAACGGCTCACCGGCCGGGCCCGCGGCCACCGCCGCCCGCACCACGTCGGCTCCCTCGGCGCCGCGGAAGCCGTGCTGCTTGCCGACCGCCTTGACCGTGTCCGCGCCGACCAGCGTCTGGAACGAGCCGCGAACGCCACGCCGGGTGACGTTGCGCGGCACCTCGGCGCCGGGCACCGGCAGCCAGCCGATCTCACCGGCGGCACCGCTCACGCCCTGGTGCAGCTTGCCGTTGATCATGGTGGCCAGGCCGACGCCACGGTCGACCCAGATCATCACGAAGTCCTTGACGCCCTCGGCCGCCCCGTTGTGCGCCTCGGCCACCGCCGCCATGTTGACGTCGTTGCCGAACGAGACCGGGATGTTGAGGTCGCGGCGCAGGTCGTCGAGGAGGCCGCGGTGCCAGCGGGGCAGGTCGTACGCGAACGAGATCTCGCCCGACTCGGGGTCGACCAGGCCCGGCGTACCCAGCACGACCCGGCGCACCGACGACATGTCGGCACCGGCCCGCCCGGCGGCCTGGATCACCGCGCTGTGCACCACGCCGACCGGATCGTCGGTGTCCTTGGTGGAGTGCTCGACCCGGCCGATGATCGCGCCGGTGATGTCGGCACAGGAGGCGATGACCCGGTCGGGACCGACCTCGACACCGATCACGTGGGCGCTGCCTGGCGTGACCGCGTACAGCTGCGCGTTCGGCCCCCGGCCACCGGCCTGCTCACCGACCCGCCGGACCAGCCCGCGCTCCTCCAGCCGTTCCACCAACTGGGAGGCGGTGACCTTGCTGAGGCCGGTCATCTCACCGAGCTGCGCCCGGGTCAGCGGACCGCGGGTCAGCAGCAGCTCCAACGCCGCGCGGTCGTTGAGGGCCCGCAACAACCGGGGCGTTCCCGGGAGACGCGTAGCGGCCATAATGGTATCCCCTGCCATTTAGGTTTCTTTCCTATCATATTCAACGCATGACCATCTGGAGCCGCAGCGGGTCACCATGGCGAGGATATGCAGCGGAGATGCCAATTCACATCGATCGCGCCGCCGGGATCGCCGGCCGGGCGCGGAGGGGACATCATGTCGATCGACCCCGGGCTACGTCGTCTCACCCTTCGGACGCTACTGGCCGCCTTCCCCGGCCCGTCGGCCCCCGAATGGTCGCTGCACCTGATCAGTGAGGGTCTGGCCGGGCTGACGCTGTTCGGAAGCAACGTGGTCAACCCGGTTCAGGTGTCGAGCCTCACCGGTGAATTGCGCGCTGTACGCCATGATGTCCTATTGGCCATCGACGAGGAAGCCGGTGACGTAACACGTTTGCACGCGAGTACCGGAAGTCCCTTCCCTGGCAATGCAGCACTGGGCACAATTGACGACCCTCAGTTAACCCACGACATCTATCAGTCAGTGGGATCCGACTTGGCCACCTTGGGACTCAACCTGAACCTGGCCCCCACCGCCGACGTCAACACAACTTCCGAAAACCCCATCATCGGTACGCGCGCCTTCAGCGCCGACCCCGCGATCACGGCCCGGCACACCGCCGCCGCGACAACCGGCCTGCAGTCGACCGGCGTGGCCGCCTGCGCCAAACACTTCCCCGGCCACGGCTCCACCACCACCGACTCCCACACGTCCCTGCCCACGGTCCCCCTCTCGCGCCCCCGCGACCTCCCACCCTTCCAGGCCGCGATCGAGGCCGGCACGCAGGCGATCATGACCGCCCACATCCGCATTCCCACCATCACCGGCGCCGACCCCGCCACCTTCAGCCCCGCCATCCTGCGAACGCTGCTCCGCCACGACCTGGCCTTCACCGGCGCCATCGTCACCGACGCCCTGTCCATGGCCGGGGCCATCCAGGCCGCCGGCACCATAGGCACCGCCGCCACCCGTTCCCTGTCCGCCGGCGCCGACCTCCTATGCCTGGGCCGCCGCGTCACCAGCGACCTGATCGAAACCATCGTCGAGGCGATAGCCACCGCGGTAACCGAAGGCGACCTGCCTCTCTCCCGCCTGGAGAACGCCGCACACCGCACGGCAACCCTGGCCGCCTGGGCCGGCCGCCCGCCGACCCCCAAGCCCCACGGCCCCACCCTCGGCCTGGAGGCGGCCCGCCGGGCCATCCACGTCGAGGGCACCCCCACCGGCTTCACCGAGGCCGTCCTGATCCAGCTGGACACCCCCCACTCGGTAGCCGAGGGCAGCACCCCTTGGGGCCTGGCGCCACTGATCAAAACCCTCGACAAGATCATCGCCCCGCCGGCCGAGGTGACACCCCCACCCGGCCGGCCTCTGATCATCGTCGGCCGCCGCCTCCACCAGGACCCAGCGGCCAGAAACCTGATCACCACCCTCACCGCCACCCACCGCGTAGCCGTAGTCGAGATGGGCTGGCCCTCCCCATGGCGCCCCGCCGGCGCGACCGCTTTCATCACCACTTCCGGCGCAACCCAGTCCCTGAGCCAGGCCGCCGCCGAGGCCCTGACCCTGCGCTGACCTCACGGCGAAACCACAACGGGGTCGAGGGGCGGGCGGTTGCCCAGGAGCCCATCAGGCTTGCTGCCTCCCGGGGCAACCGCCCCTCGACCCCCACCGTGACCACCCCCACTCTTGAACATGTTCAACAAGTGGTCCAAACTCATAGTTGAACACGTTCAAGGGAGAAGGAAATGGACCACAAGGTCTGGATGTACCTGGCCTACCTGGCGATCAGCGTCGGCCTCACCGTCTGGGTGGCCACCACGCTGTCAAGGAACGGAATGGTCTTCCTGGAGGACGTCTTCCAGGACACCAAACTGGCCAAAGCCGTCAATCAGCTCCTGGTCATGGGCTTCTACCTGCTCAACCTCGGCTACGTAGCGGTGGCGATGACCTCCACCGCCAGCATCCCCACCGCGGCCAAGGCCCTCGAGACACTGAGCTGGAAGATCGGCCTGGTGCTGCTCGTCCTGGGCGTCCTGCACTTCTTCAACGTCTTCTTCCTCAACCGCTACCGCCGCGGCCGCCTGCGCGCCCAGCAGCAGCAACCGCCGCTGCCGCCGATCGGCCGCCTGCCCGGTCACCCGCAGCAACCGCAGAATCCCGGCCCCGCCGGGAACTGGCCGAGCCACCCCGCCGTCCCAGAGAGGCCATCGCCGCGCCCCGGGACCACTCCTCCCCCGGCCCCCGCGTGACGATCGGTGCCGATCCGGCCGGTCACGAGGCCGGCCGGATCGGGTTCTTCTTCGTCCTGTACGACGAGGGCTGCCCGATCTGCCGCACCGCCCACCGGTGGCTGGAGAGCCGGGCTCAGCTCGTACCCCTCGTGTTCGTCCCCGCCGGATCGGCCGAGGCCCGCACCCGCTTCCCCGGCCTGGACCACACGGCCACCCTGCGGGATCTGACCGTGATCAGCGACCGCGGCGACATCTACGCCGATGACGGTGCGTGGCTGGCCTGCCTGTGGGCGCTGGCCGACTACCGCGGGATGGCCGAGCGGCTGGGTACGCCGTCGCTGCTGCCGACGGCCCGCAGGTTCATCAAGGCGGCGAGCGCCGTGCGTCGCCAGACCCGTGGGGACGACTACGGTGACGTGTGTGACGACTCCTGCCGATGACGCGCCGGCCACTCCGCGGCGGGGCCGGGCGCGGGGCGAGCAGACTCGGCAGCTGATTCTGGAGACGGCGTTGAGGCTGTTCCGCGAGCGGGGGTACGCCGAGACGACGATGCGTGCCATCGCCAAGGAGGCCGGGGTCGCGGTCGGGAACGCGTATTACTACTTCGACTCGAAGGAACACCTGATCCAGGGGTTCTACGACCGCAGCCAGGCGTCGTTGCGGGCGGCGGTGGCGCCGGTGCTGGAGTCGGAGCGGGATTTCGCGGCGCGGCTGCGGGCGACGATGCACGCCGGGATCGACGTGAACGCGCCCTACCACTCGTTCGCGGCGACGTTCTTCAAGACCGCGGCCGAGCCGACGTCGCCGTTGAGCCCGTTCTCGCGGGAGTCGTCGCCGGCCCGGGAAGCGGCGATCGGCGTGTTCCGCGAGGTGATCGACGGTTCGTCGGCCAAGCTCGATCCGGAGTTACGGCGCGAGCTGCCCGAGCTGTTGTGGCTCGGGTGGATGGGCGTGGTGCTGTTCTGGGTGTACGACCAGTCGCCGGGCCAGCGGCGGACGCGGCGCCTGATCGACGGGGCGGTGCCGCTGATCGACCGCCTGGTGTCACTGTCCCGGCTGCGGGTGCTGCGTCCGGCGCTCCGTCAGATCCTCGCCTTGATCGAGTCCATCCGCCGCGACGACTGATCACTCTCGGTCACACCGGTGCAGTTACTCTGAGCTAACCCCTTGGCGGATAGCTCCTGGCCGAACGGATGGTTTGCCTACCCGGGCCTTCCGCCGAACTGTTACCGCCACGTAGCGTCATGTCGGCAGGTGGATCTGGGGACGTCGCAGGCGGATTCGAACTTCGGGACCAGTTCGAAGACGCGCTGCGGCACTGGGCGAGCCGGGCACGCGGTCGATCTCGGGAGCGGTCGCCTCGTGCCCGGCTCGCCACTTGCTTCCCCAAGTCGCAGCCCCGCACTTTCTCGAGTGGTAGCCCAGCGCGCCGTCCCGCCGCCGATACCGCCCTGGCCTACCACCGTGCTGACGCCGCGCCCTCCTCGCCAGGCGTCGGGCGCCGGGAGGCCTTTCCCGCACCGAGCGCTTACGTGAGGCAGGCGCTTATGGGTGGTAGGTCTGGGCGGAGCGGATGCCGCCCAGACCTACCACTTGGGCCGGGGGTGTCAGTGGAAGGTGCGCAGGCGCAGGCTGTTGAGCACCACGAAGATCGAGCTCAGAGCCATCGCGCCGCCGGCGATCATCGGATTGAGCAGACCGGCCGCGGCCAGCGGGAGGCCCGCCACGTTGTAGGCGAAGGCCCAGAACAGGTTGCCGCGGATCGTGTTCAGGGTGCGCCGGGACAGGCGGACCGCGTCCACCGCGGCGGTTAGGTCACCCCGGACCAGGGTCAGGTCGGACGCCTCGATCGCCACATCGGTGCCGGCGCCCATAGCCAGCCCCAGATCGGCCTGGGCGAGCGCGGCCGCGTCGTTCACGCCGTCGCCGACCATGGCGACCGAGCGGCCCTGGGCCTGTAGGTCCTTGACCACGTCGACCTTGCCGGCCGGCCGGACGCCGGCGATCACCCGTTCGATGCCCACCTCGGTCGCGACCGCCTCGGCCACCGGCTGGGCATCACCGGTCAGCAGGATCGGGTCGAGCCCGAGCCGCCGCAGCTCCCGAACGGCCTCGGCACTGGTCGGCCGCACCGCGTCGGCCAGCGCGATCGCCCCTTCGACGCGCCCGTCCACCACGACCTCGACCCACGTGGCAATCCGCTCAGCCGCCGTCGCGCCGGCCCGCCGGACCTCGACGTCTCGGCCCTCCACCTGGCCGCGGACGCCGACGCCGGCCGTCGCCTGGAAGGCCTTCACCGGGGGCAACGGGCCGGCCGCGCGGGCCGCCGCGGCGATCGCACGGCCGAGCGGATGCTCCGACGCCGCCTCGACCGCCCCGGCCAGCCGCAGCACATCGCCGGACACCTCGACCACCGTCATCGCGCCGGTGGTGACCGTGCCGGTCTTGTCGAGCAATATCGTGTCCACCTGCCGGGTCGACTCCAGCGCGGTCACGCCGCGGATCAGGATGCCCAGCTGGGCGCCGCGGCCCGTCCCCACGAGCAGGGCGGTGGGGGTGGCCAGCCCGAGAGCACACGGGCAGGCGATGATCAGAACGGCCACGGCCGCGGTGAAAGCCTGCGTCGCGCCGCCGCCGGTGCCCAGCCAGTAGCCGAGCGTACCCACCGAAAGCGCCAGCACCACGGGCACGAAGACCGCGGCGATGCGGTCGGCCAGCCGCTGCACCGCCGCCTTGCCGTCCTGCGCCGCCTCGACCAGCCGCGCGATCTGGGCCAGTTGGGTGTCCGCGCCGACCCGGGTCGCCCGCACCAGGAGGCGGCCGCCGGCGTTGACGGTCGCGCCGATCACCGGGTCGCCCGGGCCGGCCTCGACCGGCACCGACTCGCCGGTGACCAGGCTCAGGTCGACGGCGGAAGTGCCGTCGACGACTACGCCGTCGGTGGCGACCTTCTCGCCGGGCCGGAC
This sequence comes from Actinoplanes sp. NPDC049265, assembly GCF_043197135.1. Taxonomy (NCBI): domain Bacteria; kingdom Bacillati; phylum Actinomycetota; class Actinomycetes; order Micromonosporales; family Micromonosporaceae; genus Actinoplanes; species Actinoplanes sp. NPDC049265. Next base: position 180,343 of record NZ_JBICSP010000001.1, read on the forward strand.
GACGAACACGTCGCCGACCATCAGCTGGTCGATCGGGACCGAACGTTCGCTCTCTCCGTCGACGATCGTCACCGTTTTGGCGCCGAGTGACAGCAGGGACCGCAGCGCGTCGCCGGCCCGGCGCTTGGCCCGCGCCTCGATATAGCGCCCGGCCAGCAGGAACGTGGTGACCCCGGCGGCCGCTTCGAGGTAGATGGCATCGCCGCCGCGGGCGGTGAGCGAGAACGGATGCGTCATCCCGGGCATCCCGGCGTCGCCGAGGAACAGCGCCCACACCGACCACCCGAACGCGGCCAGCGTGCCCAGCGAGACCAGCGTGTCCATGGTCGCCGCGCCGTGCCGCAGGTTGACCGCCATGGCCCGGTGGAATGGCCCGCCGCCGTAGGCGACGACCGGTGCGGCGAGCGTCAGCGACAGCCACTGCCAGTAGTCGAACTGCCAGGCCGGCACCATGGCCAGCACGATGACCGGCGCGCTGAGCACGGCCGACAGGATCAGCCGGGTACGCAGCGGGTCACCCGGCGATTCCACGGATTTCTCGGAGGCGGGCAGGACAGCTGTGTATCCGGTCTTTTCCACCACCGCGATCAGGTCGTCGGCCGACACCGAGGAAGGCACCCGGGCGCGTGCCTTCTCGGTGGCGTAGTTGACCGTCGCGGTGACGCCTGCCACCCGGTTGAGCTTCTTCTCGATGCGATTGGCGCACGCCGTGCACGTCATCCCACCGATCTCGAGCTCGATGAGCCGCTCCATGCGACCCACCATACCCCAAGGGGGTACCCGTATCAGGAGATCAGCGTCACCTCGCCGCCGACGTCTTCACCAGCGTGCGGATCTGGCGGAGCAACACAGACAGCGCCGCCAGGTCGGCCGGCGAGTCTTCCACGTTGCCCATCGCGTTGCCGGCCCGGGCGATCGACGCCGCGTTCTCGTGCTCCCACTCGGAGACCCGGTCCTCGGCCGCCGCCTCGTCCGACGTCGACTGCAGCACCTCGGCGGTCAGCCCGGCCAGCGCGGCGTACAGGTCGTAGCGCAGGGCCATCCGGGCCAGCGTCTGCCACCGGTCGTTGCGGGGCAGCCGGGAGATGTGCGACAGCAGCGCGTCGATCTGGAACCGCTCGGAGATCACGAAGTAGACCTTGGCCACCTCGACCAGGTCGTGGTCGGTGCCCTTGGCCGTCTCGAGAATGTCGAAGAACCCGAAGCCGTAGACCACCCGGGCGATCCGCTCGGCCAGATCCTCGGGCACGCCCAGGTCGACGATCAGCGCGACATGGTTGTCCAGCGACTCGCGTTCGTCGCCGACGAGCACGTCGGCCAGGCCGCCGAGCAGGGTACGCACCCCCGGCCCGAGCCGCTCGACCTCACCGGCCACGTCGATCGGCGAACGCCGGTTGCTGACCAGCCAGCGGGTGGCCCGGTCGAGCAGCCGCCGCGACTCCAGGTAGACCTTGACCTGGGCGGTCGTCGGCACCTCGTGGTCGAGCCGCTCGGTCGCGTGCCAGATGTCGTTCAGCCCGTACACCTCGCGGACCACCATGTAGGCGCGCACCACGTCGGGTGCGGACGCCCCGGTCTCCTCCATCGCACGGAACACGAACGACGTGCCGCCCCGGTTGACCACCTCGTTGACCAGGACGGTGGCGATGATCTCGCGGCGCAGCCGGTGCCCCGCCATGCGGCTCGCGAACCGCTCCCGCAACGGCGTCGGGAAGTAGTGCGCGAGGATCTGGTTGGTCCACTCCTCGTCGACCAGGCTGTCGCCCAGGACCTCACGTTCAAGACCGATCTTGACGTACGCCAGGAGCACGGCGAACTCCGGCGCGGTCAGCCCGTCGCCGGCCTCGTAGCGCGCGGCCAGGTCGTCGTCCGAGGGCAGCGCCTCGAGCTCGCGGTTGAGGTGACCGGAGCGTTCCATCTCGTTGAGCATCCGGCGGTGCACCGGCAGCAGCGAGTGGGCCTGCGCGGCGGCGTTGCCCAGTGCCGTGGCCTGCTCGTAGTTGTCCCGCAGGACCAGCGCGGCGACCTCGTCGGTCATCGCGGCCAGCAGCTCGTCCCGTTCGGGCAGCGTCATCTCGCCGTCGGCGACCGCCCCGCCCAGCAGGATCTTGATGTTCACCTCGTGGTCGGAGCAGTCCACGCCGGCCGTGTTGTCGATGAAGTCGGTGAAGATCCGGCCGCCGTTGCGGGCGTACTCGATCCGGCCGCGCTGGGTCAGACCCAGGTTGCCGCCCTCACCGACCACCCTGGCCCGCAGGTCGCGGCCGTTGACCCGGATCGCGTCGTTGGCCTTGTCGCCCACCTCGGCGTGCGTCTCGGCGACCGCCTTGACGTAGGTGCCGATGCCGCCGTTCCACAGCAGGTCGACCGGGGCCAGCAGGATCGCCCGCATCAGCTCGGCCGGGCTCAGCGCGGTCACCTCGCCCAGATCCAGCGCGGCCCGGACCTGCGGCGAGATCGGGATCGACTTGGCCGTACGCGCGTACACGCCGCCGCCCTCGCTGATCTTCGACGTGTCGTAGTCGGCCCAGCTCGACCGGGGCAGGTCGAACAGCCGTTGCCGCTCGGCGAACGAGGAGGCGGCGTCCGGGCCGGGATCGAGGAATATGTGCCGGTGGTCGAAGGCGGCCACCAGCCGGATGTGCTCGGACAGCAGCATCCCGTTGCCGAACACGTCACCGGACATGTCACCCACGCCGACCACGGTGAAGTCGTCGGTCTGGGTGTTCGTACCCATGTCTCGGAAGTGTTTCTTGACCGACTCCCAGGCACCACGCGCGGTGATGCCCATCTTCTTGTGGTCGTAGCCGGCCGAGCCGCCGGAGGCGAACGCGTCGCCCATCCAGAAGTCCTTGCCGACCGAGATCTCGTTGGCGATGTCGGAGAACGTGGCCGTGCCCTTGTCGGCCGCCACGACCAGGTAGGGGTCGTCGCCGTCGTGCCGGACCACCTCACGCGGCGGCACGATCTTGCCGGACTGGATGTTGTCGGTGACGTCGAGCAGCGCGGTGATGAACCGGCGGTAGCAGGCCACCGCCTCGTCCCGGTCGCCCGGCTTCTGCTTGAGCACGAAGCCGCCCTTGGCCCCCACCGGCACGATCACGGCGTTCTTGACCATCTGCGCCTTGACCAGGCCGAGGATCTCGGTGCGGAAGTCCTCCCGGCGGTCCGACCAGCGCAGACCGCCCCGGGCCACGTCGCCGAAGCGCAGGTGGACACCCTCGAACCGGGGTGAGTAGACGAAGATCTCGTACTTCGGGCGCGGCTGCGGCAGGCCCGGGATCGCCTGCGGGTCGAGCTTGAACGCGATATAGGACTTGGGTCGCTGATCGGGGCCGCGCTGGAAGAAGCTGGTGCGCAGGGTCGCCTGGATCAAGGTGAGGTACGAGCGGAGAATGCGGTCCTGGTCGAGGCTGTCGACGTCGTCGAGCAGCGTGGTGATCTGCTCGGCCAGCTCGCCCGAGAGCCGGGTGCGCTCGGCCTCGCCGACCACCAGCCCCGGCGAGAAACGGGTCTCGAAGAGCCGCACCAGCAGCCGGGAGATCTCTGGGTAGGCGACGAAGGTGGACTCGATGTAGCGCTGCGAGAAGACCTGCCCGGTCTGGCGCTGATATTTGGCGTACGCCCGGAGCACGACCGCCTGCCGCCAGGTCAGCCCGGCCCGCAGCACCAGCTCGTTGAAGCCGTCGACCTCGGCCTCGCCGCGCCAGGTGGAGGCGAACGCGTTCTCCACCTGCGGCCGCACCTCGGACAGGTCGCGGTGCTCGGTCGGCGGCTGCAGCCCGAAGTCGTACAGGTAGACGGTGCCGTCGGGCCGGCGTACCTCGTAGGGCCGCTCGTCCACCACCTTGACGCCGAGCGAGTGCAGCACCGGCAGCACCGCCGACAGCATCATCGGCTCGCCGTACCGGTAGACCTTGAACCGCACGTCGTGGTCGTCGGGCTCGGGCTCGCCACTCGCGCCCGGGTGCCGCTTGCGGTAGAGGTGCATCTCGAGCTGGCCCGGCTCCTCGAGCAGTTCCAGCTTGGCCAGGTCCTGCACCGCTTCGTACGGTGTGTGCCCGTCCTTGTAGCTGTCCGGGAAGGCTGTCGCGTACCGCGCGAACAGATCCTTGGCCGGCTCCTCGCCCAGCTTGCGTTCCAGCACCAGGGAGAAGTCGTCGTCCCAGATCCGGGTGGCGTCGGCCAGCAGCTCGGCCAGCGCGTTCGGGTCGACCTGGCCGGGCGGGTCGGCCGGGTCGGTACGCACGATGAAATGCACCCGCGCGAGCATCCGTTCGGTCACCCGGGTGGTGTAGTCGACCCCGATGCCGTTCAGCTCGCGCAGCAGGATCTCTTGCATGCACAGCCGGTTCTGCGTGGTGAAGCGGTCGCGGGGCAGGTAGACCAGGCACGAGATGAACCGGCCGTAACCGTCGCGGCGGAGGAAGAGCCGCAGCTGGCGGCGGCCGGCCATCCGCAGGACGCCGATCACCGCCTCGTACAGGTCATCGGTCTTGATCTGGAAGAGCTCGTCGCGCGGGTAGGTCTCGAGGATCTGCAGCAGGTCCTTGCCGCTGTGGCCGCGCGGCGAGAGGCCGGAGCGGTCCAGTACCTCGCCCACCTTGCGGCGGACCACCGGCAGCTCGCGAACGCTGGTGCGGTAGGCCGAGGACGAGAACAGGCCGAGGAAGCGGCGCTCGCCGACCACCTGACCGTGCTCGTCGAAGACCTTGACGCCGATGTAGTCGAGGTAGGACGAGCGGTGCACGGTAGCTCGCGAGTTGGCCTTGGTGATCACCAGCAGGCGTTTTTCCAAGGCCCTCTGGTACGCCTCCGGCGTCATCGACGACAGTGCCCGCGGCGTGCCCGGCCCGCGCAGGATGCCCAGCCCGCTGCCGTCGACGGTTTGCAGGACGTCGTCGACCAGCTCGTATTCCCGGTAGCCGAGGAACGTGAAGTGGTCGTGGGCCAGCCATTTGAGCAGCTCGACCGAGTCGGTGACATCCTTGTCGGGCACCGGGAGCTTGCGCTCGGAGCCACGCGCGGCGGCCAGCTCGTCGGCGATCACCAGCGCCCGCTGGCGCATCTTGGGCCAGTCCTCGACCGCGTCCCGGACGTCGGTGAGCACCCGCCGCACCTCATTGTGCAGCTGCTCACGGGCCTCCGGGTCGCGGACCGGGTCGATCTCGATCCGGATCCAGCTCTCGACCAGGTCGCCGTCGATCGCGTCGTCCGGTTCGACCTCGGCCTCCACCTGCGACAACTCGCCCAGCGACGCACGCCGCACCACGATCAACGGGTGCACCAGCAGATGCACCTCGAGCTGATGCGCGGCGAGCAGCGCGGTCACCGAGTCGACCAGGAACGGCATGTCGTCGGTGACGATCGAGACGACCGTTCGTGGCTCCTCGCGCCCCGGCGGGCTGATGTCGAGCTTCAGCTCACCCGGCCGCCGGACCGCGGCCAGCTCACGATGCTGCGTCGCGGCAGCATGCATCTCATCCGGCGTGAAGCCGACCAGCTCCTCGTCCGGCGCGAACCGCCAGAAACGGTCGACCAGCGCCGCCGCGACGTGATCGTCGCCGGCCAGCCCCACCGCCGCGGCCACCAGCCGCTCGGCGTTGGGCAACGGCTCCTCGAGCTCGCTGTCCTCGGATGTGCCGAGCCGGCCGGTCACAGCCAGCCCAGGACCCGGCACGAAGTCGATCTCTGGGTCGGAATCGGTCGCTGCCTCGTCGGCGACAGCCATGCCTGGCACTCCCCTCAGCCCACCGCTCTGTGGGCTAAACGCTTCGGGGACAGCCTACGGCGTGCCTACGACCGGAATCCGGGGCGTCGGTCACGCCGAGGTCGCGAACATGCCGAACCGTTGCACGAATTTGCTACAGATCACCCAGCACCGGACAGCGCCGCGAGCCTGGAGTGACTACCGTTCGCTGAGTCGTGTTTCGCTCTCAGCCGCGCCCCGAAACACGACGTCAGTTCCTGGCTGTCCGGATCCCCCGGCTGTCGGATCCGGAAGGAGACACGATGCGACCCGTCCTGCGCGCCTCGGCCGCCCTGCTCGCCGTGGTGATGCTCGGCGCCGGAGCCGTGGCCTGTGGTTCCGACGGCGCCGGGGACACGCTCGACGACTTCCTCTCCGGGTGGCGCTCCGGCGACCTGTCGAAGGTGGGATTCGTCACGGCCGCCGGGCAGCCGATCAAGGCGGCCGACGTGCTCACCGAGCTGACCGGGCTCGCCGGTGAGCTACCGGTGAAGACCCTCCAGGTCAACCGGGCGGGTGACGCCAAAGAGACCGGGGACATCGCCAACGGGCCGATCAAGGTCAACTGGACGCTGCCCGGGGGCGTGCCCTGGTCGTACCCCAGCACGGTCCGGCTGACCAAGCGCAACAGCGACGGCTGGCGGGTCGTCTGGGAACCGGCCATCCTGCAGAAGGACATGGTCGGCGGGGACAAGCTCGCCCTGCGCCGGGTGCCGGCCGAACGCGCCAGCATCCTCGACGCCGCCGGCAAACCGCTCGTGACATCGCGGCCGGTCGTCACCGTGGCCCTCGACCCGGCCCGGGTCACCGACGTCCCCAAGCTGGTCACCGCGCTCACCGCCGCCTTCAAGAAGATCGACGTCAGCCTCGACCTCAAAGACCTGCCGACCCGGATCAGCAAGGCGGCGGAAGGCAGCCGCGTCGACGTCCTGACCCTGCGCCGCGAGGACTACCTCAAGATCAGGAACGACGTACGCCCGCTGCCCGGCACCACCTTTCCCGAGGAGCAGCGCGACCTGGCCCCCACCCGGATGTTCGCCCGCGCCCTGATCGGCACCGTCGACCTGGCCACCGCCGAGGACATCGACAGCAGCCAGGGCGCCCTCGCCCAGGGCGACAAGACCGGGCACGGCGGGCTGCAGCAACGCTACGACGCCAAGCTGCGCGGCACCTCCGGCCTCTCGGTGATCATCAAGCGCAGCGGCGACGCCGAACCGGCCCAGGTCTTCAGCACCAGGCCGGTCGCCGGCACACCGGTCAAGACCACGATCGATGTACGTACGCAGAACGCCGCCGACGCCGCCACCGCGGCCGAGAAGAACCCGAGCGCCATGGTCGCCATGCGGATCAGCGACGCCACCGTGCTCGCCGTGTCCAACGGCCCCGACGGCGGCGGCGACAACGTGGCCCTGACCGGCCAGGTGCCGCCCGGGTCGACCTTCAAGATGATCTCGGCGTACGGGCTCCTGCAGAAAAAGGCCGTCACCCCCGACACCACCGTCGACTGCCCCAAGACGAAAGAGGTCGGCGGCAAGACCTTCAAGAACTCGCACGACATGGTCCTCGGCAAGGTCCCGTTCCGCACCGACTTCGCCAAGTCCTGCAACACCGCGTTCGTGAACCTGGCCCCCAAGCTGGGCGCCGACGGCCTCCAGGCGGCGGCCACGGCACTTGGGCTGGGCGGCCAGTGGGACCTGGGCGTCCCGACGTTCAGCGGCAAGGCGTCACCGGCCGACAGCCCCGCCGAGCTGGCCCAGGCCAGTTTCGGCCAGGGCCAGACCGCGGTCAGCCCCGTAGCCATGGCGGGCGCCACGGCGGCGGTCGCGCGCGGCAAGTTCGTGCAGCCCAAGCTGGTGCTCGACCCCGCACCGGCCAAGCCCGCGGCGGACGGCGCGGAACTCGACAAGGCCGCCGTCGAGCCGCTGCGCCGGCTGATGCGTGAGGTGGTGACGTCCGGCACCGGGACGGCTCTGAAGGGCATCAAGGGCAAGCCGGTGTACGGGAAGACCGGCACGGCCGAGTTCCAGGAGGGCTCGAAGGACACGCACGCCTGGTTCGTCGGCTGGCAGGACGACATCGCCGTCGCCGTGATGGTCCCCAAGGGCGGCGCCGGCGCCGAAGCCGCCGTCCCGATCGCTTCCCGCTTCCTCGCCGCCCTCAACCGCTGAGCCGCTGAGCCACTGGTAGGCCCGGGCGGTGCCCGGGCCCCAGATACCGCCTGGCCCCACCACTTGCGCTTTGGCCTGCCAACTCCGCTGTGGCCTACCACTCGGCGGACGCGCGCTCCGGCGGGAGGCTGGGCGCGGGCGGCACGCTCGGGTGGGGGTCAGGTGATGTCGGCGGGCTCGCCGGTGCCGAGATCGAAGGCCGGGCGCTGGGCCGGCAGGCTGAAGCCGCTGTCCTCCGGTGGGCGGGGTCGGAGCATTCCCGGGCGGGTGGCCGGTAGCGGCTCGGAGTCGAGCAGCGGCGCCGCCCCGAGCGGTCGCGGCACGATCGGCCGGGCCGGCTCAACCACCCCGGCGCCGTTGACCTCGGCGGCCGGCTCGGTCGCCGCGGCCGGCTCGATCACGATGTCGGGTTCGGTCACGAGCTCCGACTCTGGCTCAGCGGCGGGCTCGGATCCGGCCAACGGCTCGGATTCGGCAGTCGGCTCGGGCCGATCGGCTACGTCGGCGGGCTCGACCGGATCGGCCACGTCAGTGGGCTCAAGCGGATCGGCCACGTCAGTGGGCTCGACCGGATCGGCCACGTCAGTGGGCTCGACCGGATCGGCCACGTCAGTGGGCTCGACCGGATCGGCGACGTCAGTGGGCTCAAGCGGATCGGCGACGTGGCCGGCCTCGGGCGGGTCGGCTACGTCGGTGGGCTCGACCGGCTCTGGATCGCCGGAAGGCTCTGTCGGATCGTGATCATCGCTGGCCGGGGCGGATTCCTCGTCGGCGTCGGACAGGTCCGCGTCGTCGGCGATCGGATCCGGGTCGGGCTCGGCGGTCGCCTCTGGCTCGGGCTCGGCGGTCAACGACAGCTCGGTGGAGAGATCGGTCCCGGCGTCGGTGTCCGGCTCGGCGGAAAACTCAAGCTCGGAGGAGAGTTCAGGCTCGGAGGAAAACTCAGGCTCGGGGCGAACCTCGAGCTCGGAGGAAACAATCGGCTCGGCGGAGGGGTCCGGTCCAGCGGCAGGCTCGGCGGAGGGGTCCGGGACGGCGGCGAGCTTGGGGTAGGGATCGGACGCGGCGGCGACCTTGGTGTAGGGATCGGACGCAGCGGCGAGGTCGGCGTAAGCATCGGGCGCGGTGAGCGGCTCGGCGGGGTGGACGGCGGCAGGTTGGGCGGCGGCGGTTTGGGCGGCGACCCAGGCTGCGGCGGACTCCGTTACCGGGTCGGAGGCGGGGGGCTCGTCGATGTCCTCGCGGGCGGCCGCCAGGTCGGGGCGGGGCGCGGCCGTGCGGACCGGTGACAAACCGGCCACCAGCGTGGACGTGATCTCGGCGGCGTACGCACCGTCGTGGTCGTAGTCGGGGTCGAAGACGGTGATCTCCACGCCGAGGCAGTCGGGCGTGTCGACCAGGCCGGCCAGCAGCAGCTCGAGCTCGGGGAACGCGATACCGCCGGGGGACGGCGCGTCGACGGCGGGCATCACGGCAGGATCGAGTACGTCCATGTCGACGTGCACCCAATAGCCCGCGCAGTCGACCAGCTGGTCGCGGGCCCACTGGGCGCTGCGGGCGGCGCCCTCGGCGCGGAGGGTGGGCACCGGCCGGGTGACGATGCCGGCCGCCTGCAGGTCGAGGCGGTACTCATCTTGGGCGCGGATGCCCATGACGACCACGTCGATGTCGCGGAAGTAGGGCCGGCGGCCCTCGATGGCGGCCAGGTCGGCCTGGCCGCGGCCGGTGACCAGGGCCAGGTCCTCGCCGGCGGCCGCACCCACGTAGGACGCGTTGCCAGGGTGGCGGAAGTCGGAGTGGCCGTCGACGAAGACCAGGCCGATGCGGCCGCCGATGTCGGAGCCCAGGCGGTGCATGGCCAGACCGGAACCGATCACGATGGAGCAGTCCCCGCCGAGGATCACCGGGAATTCGCCGGCGTCGAGGATGCCGGCGATGCGGTCGGCCAGGCGGCGGGAGTACGCGTTGATCTGTTCCGCGTGGCACACGCCGTCGCCGGGGCGCCAGTCGCCGGGGTCGTATCGTGGCGGGGTCAGGCAGCCGGCGTCGCGGGCGTGCAATCGTTCCAGCAGGCCGTGGTCGCGCAGGGCCCCGGGCGCCTTGGCGCACCCCGGCACCGACGTCACGGTCGGCGGGCGCAGACCGAGATTGGACGGTGCGTCGAGGATCGCGATCCGGCGCATGCGGGGCCCTTCCCTTCCTCTAGAACAGGGCGCGGGCCAGCGCGCGGCGGGCGTCGGACACCGCCGGGTCGTCCGGTCCGGCCACCGTGAACAGGGACAGCAGATGCTTGCGGACCTCGTCGCGTTCGTCGCCGCTGGTGCGTTTGACCAGGTCGACGAGGCGCTGGTAGGCCTCGGGGGCCTGGCCGCTGAGCACCTCGATGTCGGCGGCGAGCTGCTGGGCGGCGATGTCGTCGGGGTCGGCGGCGGCCTTGGCCATCGCCGCGGCGGCGTCCACGCCCTGGATCCGGCGGTACAGCTCGACCTGGGCCAGGCCGGACTCGGCGGCGTGGTCCTGCGGGGTCTCGGCCAGGATTTTCTTGTACGCCGCCTCGGCCTCGTCGAGGTCGCCGGTCATCAGCGCGTCGTCGGCGGCGTCGAGGCGCGGGTCCTCGGCCTGCGCCACGGCGACTCCGCCGGCCTTGAGGACGGCATCGACGTACTGTTTCACCTGGGCCTCGGGCAGCACCCCGGTGAAGCCCTCGACGAGCTGGCCGCCGACCACCGCGACGACCATCGGGATGCCCTGCACGCGCAGCGCCTGGGCCAGCCGCGGGTTGGCGTCGACGTCGACCTTGCCGAGCACCCAGGCGCCGCCGCCGGCCGCCGCCAGCTTTTCCAGCACCGGCGACAGCTGTTTGCAGGGCTCGCACCAGTCGGCCCAGAAGTCGAGGATGACCGGCGTGGCCAGCGAGCGTTCCAGCACCTCGGTCTGGAAGTTGGCCTCGGTCACCTCGATGACGCCGGCACCGCCGCCGGGCAGGGTGGGCGAGGGTGTGCCGGGCGCCGCGGCGGCGGGCGGGCCTGCGGACGGGCCGGCCGACGCGGCGGGGCGGGCCGGAGCGGGGCGCAGCGCGCTGAGATCGACCGCGCCGCGGGTGAAGATCGACGGAGTGCTCCGTGGGTCGCTCATGGTTCCCTAGTCTCGCACGCAGCGCAGCCACCCGGCCGCGCCGCCGGGCAGCTCATATCGGACGTCACATCAGCCGTCGCACCGCTGATGCGTATTTGTGCTCAGAGCGCTCTGAGCACAAATATGGATCGGGCGCGGTCAGAGGCCGGCCGGCTCCTGATGGACGCTGAAGTGCTTTCATTCTCGGATGACGTTCCGGCTGTCGACGCAGGGTCCGTTCTCGCTGGCCGAGGCGGCCCGCTTCCAGATGTCGTTTCCCGCCTTCCGGGGCACGCCGCTGGCTTTCCCGGCCGACGGCACGTGGTCCACGGTCGGCGTGCGGGTCACCGACGATCTGACCGGGCACGTTGTCGCCAACCCCGGCGGCCTGTCCGAGACTGATATTTCCGGGCAGGTCGCCCGCATCCTGTCGCTGGACGTCGACGGGCGCGGCTTCCCCACGATCGGCGAGCGCGACGAGGTGGTCGGCGACCTCCAGCGACGGTTCCCCGGACTGAGGCCGGTGCTGTTCGCCAGCGCGTACGAGGCGGCGGCCTGGGCTCTGCTCACCCACCGCATCTCTCGCACCCAGGGCGCGGCCCTGCGCCGTCGGATCGCCGAGGAGCTGGGTGATCCGGTCGACTTCGACGGCGAGGTGGTGTACGCGTTCCCGCCGCCCGAACGGCTGGCCGGGCTCGCGCCGATGCCGGGCATGTTCATCCGCAAGGTGGAGAACCTGCGTGCCCTGGGCGAGGCGGCCGCGGCGGGCGACCTGGATATTGATCTGCTGCGCGCGATGACTGTCGACGAGGCGATGGCCCATCTCAAGAAGCTGCCCGGGATCGGCCCGTTCTCGGCCGAACTGATCCTGATCCGCGGCGTCGGCGTCGTCGACCTGTTCCCCCGCGAGACGCCGCGACTGCACCAGATCATGGGCGAGCTCTACGACCTCGGTCCCGAGCCCGCGCCGGCCCAGCTGGAGTCGATCGCGTCGGCGTGGCGCCCGTACCGCGGCTGGGTGTCCTTTCTTTTCAGAAACGCGGGTTCTTAGGGGTACGGGCGACAGATCGCCGACGTGACACACCCGCCGGGTCCGTTCTGCCGATGAGCGCGATGCCGTTGAACGCTCAAGAGTGATGCGCCGTTGTGCTCAGAGCAAAGGGCCACCCAGCCTCCTACTGGTGTTCGCGCGGAGGCCCGAGTGGTGGCCGCCGCTAGGGATCAGCGGTTCTCATCGCGCCACGCTCGGGTCAGGTTGTCGCGCAGTTGCGCCAGTGCGGCGTCTCCCAGCTGCTCGCCGAGTTCCTGTTCCAGGTCACGAAGGATCCCGGACGCGACGTCGCGCCGGCGGCGGCCCGCTTCGGTCAGGGCGATGAGGGTGCTGCGTGGGAATCCGGGGCCGGGTGTGCTGATTAGCAGGCCTTCGTCGAGGAGCTGCGTGACGGCACGGTGCATCGTCTGACGGGTGACGCCGGCTCGGCGGGCGAGTTCGGCGATGTTCAGCGGTGTGTCGTGCCCCAGGTGGGCGAGCACCCCGGCGTGCGCCGGTGTGATGGGTTCGACGCCCTCGGCTTCGAGGCGCTGCAGCAGTTGGTCGGAGAACCACCGGACACCTCGCTGCAGGAGTGCCAGCAATGGCAGGTTCGCGTCGGTGTAATCCCCGGCACTCATGGCTCCCGGTCCCTTCGTCCCTCCGATAACCTTCAGTGTCAGCATTGCTAACACTGGAGGGGTCGTGCATGCCATGACAAACTATGACGTCGACGTGCTCGTGGCGGGGGCCGGTCCGGTCGGACTCACGGCGGCGTTGCAGCTGGCCCGATCGGGTGTCTCGGTCCGCCTGGTCGATGCCGCGCCCGGTCCGGCCACGACCAGCCGGGCATTGGGCACGCATGCCCGCAGCCTGGAGATCTACGATCAGCTCGGGATTCTCAGCGACATCGCGCCGCACGGTACGAGGATCAACGCGTTCGTCCGCCATCAGGGCCGGCGCGCCGCCCGGGTCGACTACGAGTTCGGCGATCTGGTGACCCGATTCCCGTACATGTTCAACATCGATCAGGTGATCACCGAACGCGTGCTGCGCGGACACGCCGCCGCGGCCGGGGTCGAGGTGGAGTGGAACACCGGGCTGGAGTCGTTCGAGCAGGACGACGAAGCCGTCACCGCCATCTTGCGCCGCCGCGACGGCAACATCCACGAGAGCGTACGGGCGCGATATCTCTGGGGCTGTGACGGCGGACATTCGACCGTCCGCAAGAGCCTGCGGCTTCCCCTGACCGGGGAGGCCGCGCACACCTGGCTGATCGCCGACGCGACGGTGAACACCGACCTGGATCGGGACGGCGTGCACTGGCTGTTTCCCGGCGGCGGCGCGCTGATGGTGTTCCCGTTCCCCGATCCGCACAAGTGGCGGCTGCTGGACACGACCGGCGACGGCGATCCCGAGCAGCCCGGGCAGATCGCCGAACAGTTCAGCACCAAGTTGTCGAGGGCCCTGGACCGGGACACCACGGTGGACAACCCCACCTGGGCGTCGAAATTCACCATTCAGCAGCGGGCGGTACCCACGATGCATGTCGGGCGGTGCTTCGTTTCCGGCGACGCCGCCCACGTCCATTCGCCGGCGTCCGGGCAGGGCATGAATACCGGCATCCAGGACGCGTACAACCTGGCGTGGAAACTGGCGATGGTCATCCACGGCCACGCCCACGTCGAGCTGCTCGACACCTACGACGCCGAGCGCGTTCCGATCGGGCAGGCCCTGCTCGCCTCCACCAGCGAGGTCATGACCACGGCCATGGTCGACACCGGCGGCGAGGACACCCAGGACGCCGATCACGGCTTCATGCTCCAGCTCATCCAGAGCATGTCGGGTCTGGGCATCGGCTACCCCGACAGCGCGCTGACCGTGCCCGGCGACGAGGCCGCCGAAGGTCCACGACCCGGCCGGCGACTCACCCAGATCTCCACCGCCGACGCCCAGTCACCCGGCTGGACGGCGCTACGCGCGCTACTGCGGACCCCGGCCTGGCATCTGCTCGTCTTCGCCGCGGACCGGCACACCCTCGGCCGCGACCAGGCCGGCGCATCGGCAGCCCCGCCGCCCGGCCAGCCGCCTCTCGACCCCCAAACCTTCATCCCGACCGGGCCACTGCCGGCCTGGCTGGAGACGGTGACCATCAGCCGCGGACGACCGGCCGCGGACGACCGCGGCGTGTGGGATGCCGACGGCCGAGTCCGGGCCACGTTGGCCGCGACCGACGGCGACTGGATCCTCGTACGCCCCGACGGCTACCTCAGCGCTCGCGGCACCGCGGACACCCCGATCCGGACCACCCTCAACCGGTTGACCGCGCTGCGCATCGGAATGCCGGCCCATCGATGACCACGAGTTCGGGGGCACCCAACTCGCCGAAACCTGCACGATGCTCAACCGTGCGGCCTTCATGCTGGTGCTGGCGGAGTTCGCGTTCTGGACGGCGCGAAGGCGGACCGCGTCGATCGCCACGGGCCGGCGGGCGGCAACCACGGTTGCCGCCCGCCTCGTTGTTTGGGTCAGGGGCCGGAGACCAACGGCTCCTCGGTGTGGCCGGCGCGGACCGCCGCCCCGAGGTTGTTGATCACATGGGAGATCGTTCCGGTGCCGCCCAGGGACACCGTGATCATGTTGTGGAAACGGATGCCGGACCTGGCCGGTGTCTCGAAGGCCCGGGCGTTGACCACCGACGAGTTGACATTGAAGAAGCAGTAGCTGCCCAGCCCCCACGCCTCGTGGGTGGTGACCGAGTCGGCCACCTTGTACGCCGCCCAGCCCTGCGTATTGCCGTTCATGTACGCGGCCTGGTTCGGCGGGTCGTACGGCATCTCGTTCTGGTAGAAGTACGTCCGGCCGCGGTCGCCGTTCCAGATGGTCTGGTACTGCTGGTAGTGCTCGACGAAGAGTCCGTAGAAGGTGACGTCGTTCCCGTTGACGATCAGGCCGTTCCGGGCCGGGTTGACGTTCCAGCCGACGACGCTGTTGTTGATGCCGTGGTCGGCCCGCCAGATCCAGGCGTGGTCGCCGATCACGTTGTTGCTGTTGATCTCCATGCTGATGGTGGCCTTGCCGGCCACCGCGCCGCCGACGCGGACGAAGACGTCGGAGAGCACTGTCGGGTTGGCGGCGTGCGACTGCGCCGAGCCGGCCGGGCCGACCTGGAGCAGCGTGTTCGAGTTGGTGGTGTTGGCGTCGAACAGCACGCCGGCCAGCCGGACCCCGTCGACGTCGGCGATGTGCATGGCGTCGACGCCGTTGTCGGGCATGAAGGTGGCCAGGCCCAGGCCGAGGATCACGGTGTTGGCGCGGGTCACGTTGAGCGTCTGGTTGAGGTGGTAGACGCCGGGCGTGACGAGCAGGTCCTTGCCGGCGGCCAGGGCCGCGTTGATCGTCGCCGCGGTGTCACCGGACTTGACGATGTAGAACGACGAGATCGGCCGGGATGAGCCCGCCGGGTTGCCGCCGGCCCAGGTGGTGCCGGCCGCGTTGGTGCGGAGCGCGGGTACGAACACCTGGTACGCCCCGGCCCCGTCGACGTAGAGGTACGGCTTCTCGGCGATCACCGGCGACTGGGCCACGCTGGTGTACTTCGGGTTCGGGAACGTGTTGCCGGGCGCGCCCTGGTCACCGACGAAGACCGCGTTCCAGTTGCTGTTCGCGTACCCGGACATCTGGGTGTTGCGGAAGAGGAACTGCTGCTGCGACCCGTTGTCGATCTGCCCGTCCACCTTGGTGTCGGCGATGAAGCCGCCGGACGACCAGCCGCCGTCGGACAGCGCGAGCCGGCCGCGCAGGTGCATGCGGCGGTACGGCGCCGCCTGCGACACGGCCCAGCGGTCCTGGCCGTCGGCCGGGGTCACGGACAGGCCCTCGGCCGAGCGCCAGAAGTTCTGGGTGGCGTTCTGCGACCCGTCGTGCCACCAGTCGGCCTCGACGTGCACGTGGCCGTTGATGTTGGTCTGGTCGGGGCTGAGCCCGAGGCCGGCGACCTGGGTGAAGAAGCCGACGTTGGCGTCCACGTTGTAGCTGCCCGGCTTGAACAGCAGCGCGTACCGCTGGTTGCCGAACTGGTTCTCGACCTGCTGGCCGAAGACCTGGTTGAGCTTGTTCTGGATGGTCGCCGAGCTCATCGACGGGTCGAAGATGGTGACGTTGGGGCCGAGGTCGGGGGCGGCCGGGTCGTTGGGCGGGAGCGTGCCGCCGCCGGAGAAGGTCCACTTCTGGTTGGCGCCGCCGCCGCAGTCCCAGAGCTGCAATTTGGCTCCGTTGGCGAGGTTGTTGTCCTTGATGTCGAGGCACTTGTTGGCGGCGACGTTGACCAGGTCCTGGCCCGCGGTCAGGGTCCACTTCTGGGTGGCGACGGTGTCGAAGCAGTCCCACAGGTGGACGACGGCGCCGTTGGTGGTGGCGTTGCCGGCCACGTCGAGGCACTTGCCTCGGGCCTGCACGGTTCCGTTGTCGGCGAAGGTCCAGTTCTGGTTGGCGTTGCCGCTGGTGCAGTCCCACATCTGGGGCTGGTTGCCGTTGGCGGTGGAGCCGTCGGTGACGTCCAGGCACTTGCCGTTGGCCGAGCTGACCAGTGTGCCGGAGGTGGCGGCGAGCGCGTCGGTGGTGCCCAGGACGACGCCGAGGGCACCGACGACGACGCTGAGCGCGGCGCCGGCGAGGAGTTTGCGTGGGGACACGGAAGGGGGTCCTTTCGAGCGGGGAACGGGGGAACCGAAAGGTTGATTAACAGTTCCCCCGTCCCGCTCGGACGGTCAAGCGGCCATCGACCGACTTAAGTTTCCCTTAAGTTGCGGAACCGGTTCCGGCATGTGGGATGACTACACGCGGTGATCGAGGATCCAGGCCTGCGGGTGCCCGTTGCGATAGAGCAGGCGCATCATCGGCGGCATCATGAAGTCTCGGACAGCGGCGCCCACCGGCCCGGCCGCCTTGCCGCTACCATTGCGCCGACCAGCCTGAACGACCTTCTGCACACGCGGCCGGCGGATCTCCTCGTAGGCCGCCAGCCCCGCCGGCACCGAGGCCGAGGACGCCAGCGCCTCCCCTAGCACGACCGCGTCCTCGAAGGCCATGGACGCACCCTGACCCGAAGACGGTGACGCGGCGTGAGCGGCGTCGCCGACCAGCACCACGTTGTCCGAACGCCAGGTACGCACCCGCGGCAGATCGTAGGTGTTCCACGGCCCGAGCGCGTCCGGTGTGGCCCGGACGATCGCCGCCGCCGGGCCCTCGTCCACCGACAGCAGATCGATCAGATGCTCGCGCCAGCCGTCGGAGGATCCATGGTGGGGCGTACGCGACGGCGGATTGGCGAACCACCACACCGAGCCGTCCGGTGCCACGCTCCAGCCGAAGAAGCACCGCCGCCCGAAGGTCATGTGCATCAGGCCGGGCGTGGGGTCGACGTCGGCGGCGACCGGCTCCGAGGTGAAGCCGCCGGCGTTGAGCAGCCCGAGGTACCGGGGCCGGGCGTCGTCGAGCTCGCGACGTACCTGCGAGTTGATCCCGTCCGCCCCGACCAGCAGGTCGGCGTCGTGCGTGACCCCGGTGACCCGGCGGCCGTAGTGGATCGGGATGCCCGCGTCGCGCACGGCCGTGCGCAGTGCCAGGTAGAGGTCGGCCCGCCGGATCGTGGTGGTGACCAGGCCGTCGTCGGTGGGGCCGCCGAGCGGCGCCCGGGCCAGTTCACGTCCGGCTCCGTTCCGGAGCACGCACGTGGGGGTGGGATAGCCGCCGGCCAGTGCCACGTCCGGGTTGATGCCGAGGGTACGCAGGGCCGCGATGCCGTTCACCGCGACAGTGAGGAACGCGCCCCGTTCGTCGGCGTCCTCGCCCCGGGCCTCGAACAGCGAGACGTCCCATCCGATGCGATGCAGCGCGAGAGCCGTGGCCGTCCCCGCGATGCCGCCTCCGGCCACAATCGCTTTAGTCATGCGTTGACTATGCAACTTATGACTAAGATCCGGCAACCCCGAAAGAACCCCTAGGCTGGCCGGGTGGGGAAACACTCGCCGCTGGCGATCGTGCTGCTCGCCCTGCTCCTCGAGGACTCGATGCACCCATACCGGATGCAGCAGATGATCAAGGAGCGCGGGCAGGACCAGCTGGTCAACGTGGCCCAGCGCAACAGCGTCTACCAGGCCCTGGACCGCCTGGTCAGGGACGGCCTGGCCCGGCCGGCCGGCACCGCGCGGGACGGCGGGCGCCCGGAGCGCACCACCTACGAGATCACCGACGCCGGGCGGGACGAACTGCACCGCTGGGTGACCGGGCGGCTGCCGGCGCCGGCCCGGGAGTTCCCCGAGTTTCCGGTGGCGCTGGCCTTCCTGTCCATCCTCGCCCCGGCACAGGCGCGTGACCTACTCGCCGAGCGGGCGTCGGCGCAGGCGGCGAGGCTGGCCGCGATCGAGGAGCAGGCGCCACCGGGGCTGCCCCGGCTCTTCCTGATCGAGGACGAATACCGGGCGGCCATGCTGCGGGCCGAGGTCGGCTGGCTGCGGGGCGTGGCCGACGACCTCGACGCGGGCAGGCTGACCTGGGACCGGGCAATGATCGAGGAGACGCTACAGCGTTTTCAGTAGCTCTTCGGCGGCCGCGTACGGGTCCAGCTCACCCCGAGCCACCCGGGCCGCCAGCGCGCTCAGGGGCGTACCGTCGCGCAGTGAGCCCATCCGCGCACGCAGCGTGCCCAGCGCGATCGCCTCGACCTCGACCGCGGCCCGCTGCTCGCGCCCGGTCCGCAGCGCGCCCGAGTCGGTGAGCCAGTGGCGGTGCTTGTCGATCGCGGCCACGACCTCGTCGATGCCCTCGCGCCGAACCGCCACCGCCCGCACCACCTGCGGCCGCCACTCGCCCGGAGCGCGCTCGCCCAGCGCCAGCATGCCCTGGATGTCGCGGTAGGTGTGGTCGGCGCCGGGCCGGTCGGCCTTGTTGATCACGAAGACGTCGGCGATCTCCAGGATGCCGGCCTTGACCGCCTGGATCGCGTCGCCCATGCCCGGCGCCAGCAGCACCAGCGTGGTGTCGGCGAGCTGGGCGATCTCGACCTCGGCCTGCCCGACGCCGACGGTCTCGACCAGGATGACGTCGCATCCGGCGCCCTCGAGCACGCGCACCGCCTGGGGCGTGGCCGCGGCGAGCCCGCCGAGCTGGCCCCGGGTGGACATCGAGCGGATGTAGACGCCCGGGTCGCCGGCGTGCTCCTGCATGCGGATCCGGTCGCCGAGGATCGCGCCGCCGCTGAACGGGCTGGCCGGGTCGACGGCCAGCACCCCGACCCGCCTCCCGGCCGCGCGCAACGCCCGGACCAGCTCGTTGGTGGTCGTCGACTTGCCCACGCCGGGCGCGCCGGTGAGGCCGACGACCTGGGCCTGGCCCGCGAACGGAGCGAACGCCGCCGCCACCTCACCCAACGCCGGCGACCCGTCCTCGACCAGGCTGATCAGGCGGGCCACCGACCGCGCGTCACCCGCACGGGCCCGGGCGACGAGGGAAGCGACGGAACGGGTCACGGAACGGAAATTATCAGCGCGTCGCCCTGGCCGCCGCCACCACAGAGCGCGGCCGCGCCCACGCCGCCGCCGCGCCGGCGCAACTCGTACGCCAGCGTCAGCACCAGCCGGGCCCCCGACATCCCGATCGGGTGCCCCAGGGCGATCGCACCGCCGTTCACGTTGACCCGGTCCTCGTCGACCTTGAGCTCGCGCATGGACTGGATGACGACCTGCGCGAAGGCCTCGTTCATCTCGATCAGGTCGAGGTCGGCGACGGTCAGCCCGGCCTTGCCCAGGGCGTGCCGGATCGCGTTGGCCGGCTGGGACTGCAGCGACGAGTCGGGACCGGCCACGTTGCCGTGCGCCTTGATCTCGGCCAGCCAGGTCAGGCCCAGCTCCTCGGCCTTGGCCCGGCTCATCACCACGACCGCGGCGGCGCCGTCGGAGATCGGGGAGGCGGTGCCGGCGGTGATGGTGCCGTCCTTGGCGAAGGCGGGGCGCAGCTTGCCCAGGGTCTCGGGGGTGGCGTCGGGGCGTACCCCCTCGTCGGTGTCGATCAGCTTGTCGGTGTCGCGCAGGCCGGCCTTGATCGGGGCGATCTCCTCGGCCAGCCGGCCCTCGCGCTGGGCCGCGGCCGCGCGCTGGTGGCTGAGCGCGGCGAAGGCGTCCTGCTCGGCCCGGCTGATGCCCAGCCCGGCGCCGCTGCGCTCGGTGCCCTCGCCCATCGCGATGCCGTCCCACGGGTCCATCAGGCCGTCGACCGCCATGTGGTCGCGGACCAGCACGTCACCGAACTTGCTGCCCTGGCGGTGGTTCATCAGCAGGTGCGGGGCGCTGGTCATCGACTCCATGCCACCGGCCACCACGATGTCGAACTCGCCGGCCCGGATCAGCTGGTCGGCCAGCGCGATCGCGTCGAGCCCGGAGAGACAGACCTTGTTGACGGTCAGGGCCGGGACGGTCATCGGGATGCCCGCCGCCACGGCCGCCTGACGTGCGGTGATCTGCCCGGCGCCGGCCTGCAGCACCTGACCCATGATGACGTACTGCACCTGGTCGGGCCGCACGCCGCCACGCTCGAGCGCGGCCGCGATGGCATGGCCGCCGAGCGCGGTGGCGGGCAGGTTCTTGAGGTGGCCGAGAAGACGACCCATGGGTGTACGCGCGCCGCTGACGATTACCGAGGTGCTCACGGAGCCTCCGCCGACTGAACGATGGTTAGGGTGCCACACTATCCGGTATGGCGAACCTTCCCCTTGTCGGATTGTTGCGCATCGACCACGTCGGCGTCGCGGTGCCCGACCTGTCCGAGGCTGTGACGTTCTACGCCGAGACCTTCGGGATGCGGTGTGTCCACGAGGAGGTCAATGAGG
The DNA here is from genome assembly GCF_043197135.1 of Actinoplanes sp. NPDC049265. NCBI lineage: Bacteria > Bacillati > Actinomycetota > Actinomycetes > Micromonosporales > Micromonosporaceae > Actinoplanes > Actinoplanes sp. NPDC049265. The sequence goes on from NZ_JBICSP010000001.1 coordinate 201,288, forward strand.
AGCAAGGGGTACGCGAGGCAATGCTGGCCGTCGGCGACGATCCCGGCGCGCCTCGCCTGCAGTTGCTGGCACCGGCCCGGCCCGACTCGGCGATCGCCAAGTTCCTCGGTCGCAGCGGCCCCGGCCTCCAGCAGCTGGCCTACACCGTCCGCGACGTGCGGGCCAGCAGCGACGCCCTGCGGGCGCGGGGCCTGCGGCTGCTCTACGACGAGCCGCGGCGCGGCACCGGGGGCTCACTGATCAACTTCGTGCACCCCAAGGACGCTGGGGGTGTGCTGGTGGAATTGGTGCAACCTGCCTGATTTGTACGCCGCCCGGGTGAACCGGTCCCACAGCGCCCTCCGAGCCTGGCAGGATCGTTCACGCGGTCGGCCGTACCCATGGGATCATCCCTGGTCAAACCGTGACACAGCAGGTGAGCGCGGGAACGAGCGGCCGGGCCCCACCCACCGAACGGTCGACGACCCCCCTCGACAGGCGGAAGAACCTGATCTTAGGGGGCTGATTCTTAGGGCCCCTCCCCCTTGCATGCCCCAGAGTGGTTCGCAAGGATGGCGCAATGCCCCAGCAGCAGGACCAGAATCTCGCGTTCTTCGAGACAGCTAATTCACAGCACGACTTCACGGTTGTCCTGCGTGGATACGACCGTGGTCAGGTCGATGCGCACCTCGGCCGGCTGGTCGCCGCGCTGAACCAGTCCGAGCAGGCCCGCGCCGAGGCCGAGCAGCGGATGAACGACGCGCAGCGCCGCCTGCGCCAGGCCGAGCAACGCCTCAACGCACTCGAGCAGAAACTCGCCGACAGCAACAAACAGCTGGAGGAGAACAACAGACCGACGCTCTCCGGGCTGGGCACCCGGGTCGAGCAGATCCTGCGGCTGGCCGAGGAACAGGCCAACGACCACCGGAACGAGGCGAAGCGGGAGTCTGAGGGCATTCTCTCCGCGGCCCGCCTGGAGGCCCGCGAGATCACCGACAAGGCCCGCGCCGAGGCCGCCGCGATGAAGGCGACCGCCGAGCGCGAGGCCGGTCAGGTCCGCACCCACGCCGAGCGCGAGTCGGCCGAGACCCGGGTGCAGGCCCGGCGCGAAGCGGACACCCTGCGGTCCGACGCCGACCGCGAGACCAAGCAGCTACGTACGGTCACCGCCCACGAGGTCGCCGAGCTCAAGTCGACCGTCGAGCGCGAGGTCAACGCGCTGCGGGCCACCGCCGAGCGAGAGATCACCCAGCAGCGGGCCAAGGCCGGTCGCGAGGCCGAGGAAAAGCGCGCCGAGGCGACCAAGATGCTCTCCGACGCCCGCGACAAGCGCGACAAGGACCTGCAGGCCCTGGCCTTGGAGATCGCCGAGCGGCGCGAGAAGGCCGAGCGCGAGGAGGCCGAGCGGCACGCCGCCCAGGTCAGCGCCACGCAAAAGATGGTGGCCGAGGCCGAGGAGCGGGCCCGGGCGGCCGAGGACCGGTCCAAGGAGATCTCGCAGCGCGCCGAGCAGCGCCGGGTCGAGGCCGACCGCAACGCCAACGAGACCGTCGAGAAGGCGCGGGCCCTCTCCGACAAGACCGTCACCGAGGCCCGGGCCGAGGCCAACCGGCTGCTCAGCGAGGCCCGCACCGAGGCCGAGCTGACCACCCAGGCGGCCCGGCGCGAGGTCGAGGACCTCACCCGTCAGAAGGACGCGGTCACCAACCAGCTCGGCCAGATGCTGTCCGGCCTGTCCGGCCTGGTTCCCTCGGTGGGCGCCGCGGCCAAGGCCGCGGTGGAAAACGCCACCAAGCCGGCCGAGAAGTCCGAGGCCGCTCCGGCCCAGCGTAACGGGGAGAAGGAGGACGCCGGCGACAAGCCGGTGGCCGCCAAGACAAACTCCTGAGACGTCGCTGACGGCATTCAGCAGTTGCACAGCTCGCGCCAGTGCGCGACGGTAGTTCAGTGGCATGACTCGATGCGGGCCGTACCGGAGAAGCCTCCGGTGCGGCCCGATCGTTTGTGTGCCGGGTGCACCTGACAAAATCACAACCAGACGCACCTTCCGTCCAAGCCGGTGTGTATCGGCACATCAGCGGACGATGCGTATGTGAGGATGGACAGCATGTCGCACGGCGGTGAAATCTTCGGTCTCGGCGGGGACGCGGCCACCGAGCCCAGCTTCGAGACCGCCCTGCGGGGTTACGAGAAGAAGCAGGTCGAGCGCTACGTAACGCGGGCCGAAAGCGAGATCTCGGCGCTCTCGACCGAGCGCGAGCAGGCCTACCAGCAGATCCAGGCGATGGCCACCCAGGTCGACCGACTCCAGCAGGAGCTCACCCAGGCCCGCCGCAACACCGGCGTCGGTGCCGAGGTGTCGTTCCGGCACCTGGGTCCCAAGGTCGAGCAGATCCTGGCCACCGCCGAAGAGGTGGCGGCCGACATCAAGCAGTCGGCAACCGACGACATCGCCGCCCGCCTGGCCGAGGCCGAGCGGATCCGGGCCGAGGCCGAGGCACACGCGCACGACGGCATTCGCGACTTCGAGATCGCGCTGGCCGCCCGCCGCGCCGAGGAAGAGAAGTCGGACGCCGCCCGGCGCGCCGCCGCCGAAAAAGCGGTGGCGAGCACCCGGCAGCAGGCCGAACAGATGCGCGCCGAGGCCGAGTCCACACTGACCCGGGCCCGGGCCGAGGCCCAGCAGTTCAACGAGAAGGCGACGGCCGAGGCGCAGCGGCTACGCAGCGAGGCCGACGGGTACGCCAAATCCACCCGGCTGCAGGCCGACCAGGAGGTCAAGGCGCTCCGGGACAAGGCCGCACAGGACATCGCCGCACAGCGCACCGCCGCCGAACGAGAGCGGGGCGAGGCCAAGGCCGCCGTCGAGCACGAGCTGGTGCAGCGCCGGCAGGGCGTGGTGGCCGAGCTCAGCCAACTACGGACCGGCGTCGAGAAGCAGTGCGCCGACCTGCGCAGCGAGGCCGACAAGTACGCCGAGGACGTGCTCCGCAAGTCCGACGAGCAGGCCACCAAGGTCCGCAAGGACATCGAGGCGCAGCAGACCCAGCTGGCCCAGGCGGCCGAGGACCTGACCGTCGCCCAGGCCAAGGTGGCCGAGGCCGAGGCGAAGGCCACGGCGGCCACCGAGCGGTCCACCGCCGCCGAGCGCGAGACCGACCGGGTCCAGCAGCGCCTCAGCGAGGTCCAGAAGCAGCTGGAGGCCGAGCTCAAGCGGGTCGCCGAGGCGAAGCGCGCCGGTGAGGCGGCCGAGCGGCACGCCGCCGATGTCCGCCGCCAGGTGCAAAAGGAGGCGAAGCGGGTGGCCGAGCTGGCCGCCGCCGCGGTGCTGGCCGCCGCCGCCTCGCCCGATGACTCCGCCTACGGCGGTGCCGGCGCCGCGGACGGCGAGCCCATCCCGGCCCCGGCGACCGCCACCGCCACCGCGGCGGTTCCGGTGGAAAAGCCGGTCTCCGCCACGGCCACCGTCCCGGTGGAAAAGCCGGCCGCCGAGAAGGAGCAGCCGGAGGCCGCGCCCGCCCCCGGAAAGATCACCGCGTCCGCTAAGGTGACGGTTCCGCCGTCCGCGAAGGTCGGGGCGGACGCCGACTGACGTTCTCCCCGGGAGGTAACCGGTGACGGCCGACGAGACCAAGGATTCGCCCGCACCGTCTCCCGAGGACGACCAGACGCCCGCCGAGGAACCGGCCCAGCCACGCTTCGGCACGCCCGGCCCGCCACTGGACCGGCGCAACCCGTTCTTCATCGGCTTCCTCGGCGGCGTCGGGCTGCTGGTGGCGTACGCCTCCTTCATGGGCATCCGCAACGCCACCTCGATCCTGGTGCTGATCTTCGTGGCGATGTTCCTGGCCATCGGCCTCAACCCGGCCGTCACCCGGATCCACAAGTGGGGCGTGCCTCGCGGTGGCGCGGTCGCCATCGTCGCCCTGATCGGGCTGGCCGTGCTCGCCGGCGCCCTGATCGCGCTGGTGCCGCCGCTGGTCACCCAGACCGGTGAGCTGATCAACAACATCCCGGGCTACATCAACAACCTGCGGACCAACGCCACCATCAACGACCTGGTCCAGCGCTACGACCTGCTCAACAAGGCGCAGAGCGCGATCAGCGCCAGCACCGTCGGCAACACGCTCGGCGGCATCGCCGGTGCGGCCGGGCTGATCTTCGGCACGATCTTCAACGTGCTGACCGTGCTGGTCCTCACGATCTACTTCATGGCCGCCTTCGAGCGGATCAAGAAGGGCGCGTTCCGGCTGGTCCCGGCCACCCGCCGCGACCGGGTGCGACTGCTCACCGACGAGATCCTGACCAAGGTGGGCGCGTACATGATCGGCGCGGTGATGATCGCGCTGCTGGCCGGGGTGAGCACCTGGGTGCTGGTGCTGATCCTCGGGCTGGCGTACCCGTTCGCTCTGGCCGTCGTGGTCGCCGTGCTCGACCTGATCCCGCAGATCGGCGCGACGCTCGGCGCGGTCGTGGTGAGCCTGGTCGGGCTGGCCCACTCGCTCACCGCCGGCCTGGTCTGCGCCGGGTTCTTCATCCTCTACCAGCAGATCGAGAACTACTTCATCTACCCGCGGGTGATGCGCCGCTCGGTCGAGGTCAGCGACGTCGCCGCGGTGGTGGCGGCCCTGCTCGGCGCGGCACTCTTCGGAGTGATCGGCGCCCTGGCCGCGATCCCGATGGTGGCCGCGATCCAGCTGATCGGCCGCGAGGTCGTCCTCCCCGCCGCCGAGCGCCGCTGAAAGTTCGCCCTGCCACTGCTCGCCGTCCCGGCCGCCCACGGTCGCCGCAGCAGCCCTGGGTGATCCGTCAGATGCGCCCTAGTCCGACATCGGCCGCGGGACCGGCTTGTCGGCGAAAGCGGCCACCGTGCGGTTGGCGTACGCGTTCATGTCGCCCGTCTCCATCGGCCCGTCCCAGGTCGACGGCAGCGGCGTCGCGACCGGCGGCGCCACCCGGCGGACCACCTCGTCGAGGACCGTCTCGGCGTCGCCCACCCACAGGTGCTTGGCGCCGGCGACACCGATCACCTCGGCCTGCGGCACCACCGCGAAACGCTCCTTGGCCTCGGCCGGGCGCAGATAGTCGTCCAGCTCGGGAACCAGCGCGACCAGCGGCTTCCCGTCGGCGGCCCACGCCTGGAGATGCTCCGGCTTCGAGAAGCGCAACGGCGGCGACAACAGGATCGCCCCGGCCACCGCCGGGTCGAGGCCGTGCATCAGCGTCAGATCGGTGCCGAACGACCAACCCAGCAGCCAGACGTTGGGCAGATCGTGGAACTCGGCGAACTCGATCGCCGCGGCCACGTCGAACCGCTCGCCCACCCCGTTGTCGAAGGAGCCCCCGCTGGTGCCGCGGACGCTGCTCGTACCCCTCGTGTTGAACCGCAGCACCGCGACCCCGGCCAACGCCGGCAGCCGCCACGCGGCCTTGCGGAAAACGTGGCTGTCCATCATGCCGCCGTGCGTGGGCAGCGGATGCAGACAGATCAGGGTGGCCACCGGCGGACCGCCGAGCGGAAGCGCCAGCTCGCCGACCAGGGTCAGGCCGTCGGCGGTCTCCAGCTCGACGTCCTGCCGTTCGGCGGGCAGCACACTGTTGGCGCGAATGGGTGCACTCACGAGATCATCCTTACCCATAGCGCGGCGCGTTCCGCGACCGCTCCACCGACGGGCCACGCCGGTCCCGGGCCTTCCAGCAGCCGGAGTGCCAGTGCCGCCGGTCCCCCGCGTCGCCGCGCTCATCGGCCGGCCAGGCCACGACGTGCGCCACGCCCGGCCGGATCTGCTGCATGCAGCCGGGGCAGAGGTACGTCTTGGTGGCCGCACCGCCGAAGATCGACCGGACCATCCACTCGCCGTCCTGATATTGCTGGACGCCGTCGATCCCGCGGCGCACGTGCTCCTCGCGGGGCGGCTCGGCGGCCGGCCGCTTGGGGCGATTTCGTCGCGGGCTCACAGGTCCCAAGAATACGTGCGCGAACTAAGCTCACGTTCATGACGGCGACGCGCACGCCGGGACTGCCGGCAATCGAGAACGGGCTGCTCATCTCCACCAACCCGGCCAGCGGGGCCGAGGCCGGCCGGGTGCCGGTCGCGGACGAGGCCGCGGTGGCCGAGGCGGTGACCGTGGCCCGCCAGGCCGCCGCGTGGTGGGCCGGCCTCGGCTTCGACGGCCGCAAGGCCAGGCTGCTGCGCTGGCGCGCCGTTCTGGCCGACCGGATCGAGGAACTGGGCGAGCTGGCCCTGCTCGAAGGGGGCAAGCCGGTCACCGACGGGGTCGTCGAGGCCGCCGCGGCGATCGAGCACATCGACTGGGCGGCACGCAACGCGCGGCGGGTGCTCGGGCCGCGCCGGGTCCGCAGCCGCGCGATGGTGCTCGAGCACAGCGGCCACCTGGAATATCAGCCGTACGGGGTGGTCGGCGTGATCGGGCCCTGGAACTACCCGATCCTCACCCCGATCGGTTCGATCTCCGGCGCCCTGGCCGCCGGCAACGCGGTGGTGTTCAAGCCGAGCGAATACACCCCGATCGTCGGGCAGTGGCTGGTCGACACGTTCGCCGAAGCCGTACCCGAGCATCAGGTCTTCCAGGCGGTGCACGGGCTGGGCGAGGTCGGCGGGGCGCTGTGCCGGGCCGGGGTCGACAAGATCGCGTTCACCGGGTCGACCGCCACCGGCAAAAAAGTCATGGCCGCCTGCGCCGAGACCCTCACCCCGGTGATCATCGAGGCCGGCGGCAAGGACGCGATGATCGTCGACGCGGACGCCGACGTCGCCGCGGCGGCCGAGGCGGCGGTCTGGGGCGGGATGACCAACGCCGGGCAGACGTGCATCGGAATCGAGCGGGTGTACGCGGTCGCCCCGGTCTACGACGCCTTCGTCGCGGCCGTGGTCGACAAGGCCGGCAAGCTGCGCACCGGCGAGGAGATCGGGCCGATCACCATGCCCAAGCAGCTGGACATCATCAAGCGGCACATCGACGACGCGCTCGACCGTGGCGGTGAGGCGGTGCTCGGCGGCCGCGACTCGGTTCAGGCACCGTACGTCGCCCCGACCGTACTGGTCGACGTACCCGAAGAATCCTCGGCCGTGCGAGAGGAAACCTTCGGGCCGACGCTGACCATCACCAAGGTCGCCGACGCCGACGAGGCGGTGACCAAGGCCAACGCGCTCCCGTACGGGCTCGGCGGCGCCGTCTTCGGCAAGGCCAACGCCATCCGCATCGCCCGCCGGATGCGCTCCGGCATGGTCGCGGTCAACTCGGCGCTGGCCTTCGTCGGCAACGCCAACCTGCCGTTCGGCGGGGTCGGCGACTCCGGCTTCGGCCGCATCCACGGCGACGACGGGCTACGCGAGTTCGCCCGGTCAAAGTCGGTGTCGGTGCGGCGGGGCCCGTCACTCATCCCGGCGATGACCTTCGAACGCACCCCCGCGCAGGTGCGAAGACTGATCAAAACCGTCAAGATGCTGTACGCGCGAAAGCGGTGACGCGCGCTGCTAGCGTTCCAGGAGTGGAAGATCACCCCGCGGTCCAGGTCGACGGGCTGGTGGTCGGCTACGGCTCGACCCCGGTCCTGACCGGCGTCGCCCTGCTGGTCCCGGCCGGCACCGGCGTCTGCGTCACCGGTGAGAACGGCATCGGCAAGTCGACCCTGCTGCGCTGCGTGGCCGGCCTGCAGCAGCCCGACGACGGCGAGATCCGCGTCTTCGGCGGCGCGCCCGGCTCCACACCGGACTTCTGGCGGGCCGTGGTGACCACGGTGGAGCCACCGACCTGGTATCCCGGGCTGACCGCCCGCGAGCACGCCGAGCTGGTCTGCCGCGCGCACGGGCAGGACCCGTCCGCGGCCGGCATCGACGAGGCCCTGTCCCGGTTCGGCCTGGCCGGCCACCGCGACGCCATCCCCGCCTCGCTGTCCTCCGGGCAGAAGCAGCGCCTCACGCTAGCGCTGGCCCTGCTGCGCCCGAGCAGCCTGCTGATCTTCGACGAGCCTGAGCAGCGCCTCGACCGAGACGGCCGCGCCCTGGTGGCCGAACTGCTGGCCGACTACCTGAAAACCGGCGGCTCGATCCTGATGGCCAGCCACGACGACGACTTCGCGGCCGCGTCCGGCGCCGAGATCACCACGATGGAGTCCCTCTCTTGACCACCGTGGCGGTGACCCCGCTCCGGCGCTGGATCCGCCGCACCCAGGCCGCCCACCTCGAACGCGGCGAACGCTTCGGCACCTTCTACGTCGTCGTGCTGTCCATCCTGATCCTCGGCAGCATGATCTGGAGCCGCGTCCGGGGCCTGGTCTGGCCGTCCGCACCGGACATCTCCGCCCTGGCCGCCGGGTCGCTCACCGCTATCCTCGGCGGCGGGCTCTACCTGGCCCTGCGCCGCCTGGGCCCGCTCGCGGTCAGCCGTCCGGCCGCGTCCTGGCTGCTCACCGCCCCGATCAGCCGGCGCCGTCTGCTGTGGCCGTCACTGGCCCTGTGTGCCACCCTGGCCATGCTCGCGGCCGCCGTCGCCACCCTGGCGATCCTCGGCCACGCCGGCCCGCGACCCATCCCCGTGGCCATGATCGTGATCGGCGCCCTCGGCGGCGTGGCGCTGCTGCTGATCACGCTGGCCGCCCAGTCCGGCGGGTGGCTCTTCACCGTCCTCGACAACGGCGTCGCCCTGCTGGTCGCGGCCGGACTGGCCGGCCTGGTGGTGGACGCGGCCGTCGGCGCGCCCCGGCTCGGCGGATATTTCCCCGGCCCGCCGGTGGTGCTGGTGCTGGGTGCGGTCACGCTGGCCGGTTTGCTGACGGCCGTACGCGATCTGGGCCGTACGCCCGACCACCGCATCCTCGACGCCTCCCGCATCGCCGGCACCCTCGCCGACTCGGCCTTCGGCGTGGAACCGACCTGGGTCGCCGACATGATCGAACGCCGCTACTGGTCCCACCGGAAGCTCCGCTCGGCCGCCCTGAACCCGCGCCTGCCCGTGCTGGCCGCCCAGGACCTGCGCCTGGCCCTGCGCCGGCCCCGCCGCCTGCTGTGGCTCCTGCTGGCGACCGCTCTGCCGGCCCTGCTGTCACACGCCCCGGCCGGCCTCCTCGGCCCCGCCGTGCTGATCGGCGCCCTCCTCGCCGCCGGCACCACCACGGCCACCACCCGCACCGACGCCGCCAACCCGGTGCTGCTGCGCCTGCTCGGCCTCAACTCCCGCGAAGCCCTCACCCAGCGCCTGCTCGTGCCGACCGTCCTCGCCGCCGTGTGGGCGGGGCTCGCCCTGGGCGTCCTGACCTTCCTGGACGCCCTCCCGGCCGGGCCGTGGTGGGCGCTGGGCGTCACGCTGGGGCCGATCGGGGCGGTGGCGGCGATCCGGCGGGCCCGGGTCGGATTCGTCGACAACTCGCTACTGCCCCTCGACACGCCTATGGGCACGGTGTCGACCGGGCCCGCCCTGGCCTCGGTGGTCGGGTACGACCTTCTACTCCTCGGGCTTCCGGCAGTCATCATGATCGCTACGGGGGGTCGGTTGCCCTGGGTGGGGGTGCTTGTGCAGGCAGGGGTTGCCGTGTTGGGGGCCCGCTTCTACCTGGTCGGCAGCACCGATCCGGCCCGAGTCGACCTGACCAGGCCCGCCTGACCCACCTCGGTCCTTCCACGCCCGGTCCCCACACTGCGGCCCGTCACCCACGGCGGGTGGCCGCGGCGGAACCCACCCTCACCGCGGCCCGTCACCCACACGGGGTGGCCAAGGCCATGCCGGCGGCTGCCTCATCACCCTCACTGCGGCCGCTCACGCTCGGGCGATGCTCACGCTTGCCCGGCGCTCACGCTCGTGCGATACGGTGCCCGGTCGGTGGTCGGTGACAGTGGTTGCTCTGGGCGGCATTTGCCCTGTGCCACCCACTCGCGCACGACATCCCGCTCGATCTTGAAGTCGGCCGCGAGGAAGGGAGGGAGCTAACGGCGTCCTCGGCTAGAAGAGGGTTAGCTCGTTGCGTTCGGTGCCCCGGAGCTTGTCGTAGTCGACGACCACGCAGCGGATGCCTCGGTCGGTGGCCAGGACGCGGGCCTGGGGCTTGATCTCCTGGGCGGCGAAGACGCCGGTGACCGGGGTCAGGAGCGGGTCGCGGTTCATCAACTCGAGATATCGGGTGAGCTGCTCGACGCCGTCGATTTCGCCTCGGCGCTTTACCTCTACGGCTACGGCGGCGCCGGCGGCGTCGCGGAGCAGGAGGTCGACCGGGCCGATGGCGGTCATGAACTCGCGCCGGACCAAGGTGTAGCCCTCACCGAAAGTCTCGGGGTGGGCCGCCAGCAGCTCCTGCAGGTGGGCCTCGACGCCGTCCTTGACCAGGCCGGGGTCCTGGCCCAGCTCGTACGACGTGTCCTGGAAGATCTCCTCCAGGTGGATCCGCAGCTCCTCGCCGGCCTTGTTGACTACCTTCCACACGCCGGGCGCCTCCTGCAGTTTGCAGGGCGGGCTCATCCAGTTGAGGGGCTTGTACGCTCGGTCGTCGGCATGGATCGACACCGAGCCGTCCGCCTTGACCATCACCAGCCGGGTCGCCGACGGCAGGTGGGCGGAGAGGCGGCCGACATAGTCCACGGAGCACTTCGCGATGACCAGGCGCACCCGACGAGGGTAGCCGCACCCGAGCGGCACGAGCGCGGCGGTGCCATCCTGGAGGCGTGTTCGAAGCGTTGACGGGGGCGGGGCTGGCCGCATCGGCTGGGCTCAATGCCTATATTCCGCTGCTCACGGTGGGGCTGATGGCCCGGTACACCGACTTCATCGATCTGCCGTCGGGCTGGCAGTGGCTGGGCAACGGCTGGGTGATCGGCATCCTCGTGGTGCTGCTGGCGATCGAGGTGGTCGCCGACAAGGTGCCGGTGGTCGATCATGTCAACGACATCGTGCAGACGGTGGTGCGGCCGACCGCGGGCGGGCTGGCGTTCGGGGCGGGATCGTCGTCGGAGACGGTGACGGTCAGCGACCCGGGGCAGTTCTTCTCGTCGCATCAGTGGGTGCCGGTCGCGGCCGGCATCATCATCGCGTTGAGCGTGCACGGGGTGAAAGCGGCGTCGCGGCCGGTGATCAACGCGAGCACCGCGGGCGTGGGCGCGCCGGTGGCGAGCACGGCCGAGGACGTGTCCAGCATCATTCTGTCGATCCTGGCCATTCTGGTGCCGATCCTGGTCCTGCTCGGCCTCGTCCTGTTGGTGTCGTCGGCTGTCTGGGTGGTCCGGAAGAGACGGGCGCGACGGGCTGTCGGTGCGTAGCGGACATTTGATTGACTAACGTCGTGCCCCCGGTAGTCGTCCCTGTTTTCGCCCTCGCGGTCTGGCTGGCGAGTTATCTGGTCGGGCGGGATCCGCGCCGGCGGCTGCACTGGCGGGCGGCGGCCGCGCTGATCGCGTACGCGGCGGGGGTGGCGGCCTGGACCATCGCCCCGGGCGGCGCCCCGGCCCAGGTGCTGCTCTGTGTTCCGGCGCTGATGTGGGCGGGAGTGGCCATCGGGCTGCTCCCGGAGGAGATGCCGGAACGCACCCCGCTCGACAAGGGCTGGCTCCTGATCTCGGCGCTGTTCCTGGCCACGGTGGTCGTGGTGCCGGGCGCGGCGCGGCTGGTGGCGGTGGCGCCGCTGGTCGGCGGGCTGGTGCTGCTCTGGCGGTTCCACGAGCGGGTACGCCCGGCCGTGCTGCCCGCCGCGGTGACGGTGGTGGCCGCGCTCTACACGTTCACCCTGGTCGCCCTGCTCCTGCCGGTCGATCTGGGCGCCCCGGCCCTGGTGCTGGCCGCGGCCGGCCTGGACCTGGCGGTGCTGGGCTATCTGGTGGCGGTGGCCGACGCGACCGACGCGGGTGAGCGGCTCTGGCCCGACCTGCGGCGCTCGGCCGTCGGCGCGGCGGCCGGTGCGCTGCTGGTCGGCGGGCTGGCCACGCTGACCATGCTGGCGGTGCCGGATCGGCGGCTGCTGACCGGGTTGCAGTTCGGGCTGGTGGGCGTCGTGATGGCGTACGCCGGCCTGATCGGCCCGGTGCGGCGCGGCCTGGACCGCGTCGCCTTCCCGCACGACGACCGGCTCCGCCAGGACCGGCAGGCGCTGGCCCTGCTCAGTGAGGCCCTGCCGCGCCGGCGGGAACGGCACACGCTGCTCGCGGTGAGTGAGCAGGAGTTCCGCCGGCTGACCGTGCAGGCGCTGGACAACTTCGGCGACCTGGCCCGGTTGCTGCGCAGCCCGCTGATCGACCTGCCGACGGTGGACCGGCGGCTGGCCGGGGAGAACGCGGAGCGGCCGATGGCCCGGGCGCTGCAGTTGCGGGCGGTGCTGCAGGAGAGCGTCGCGCGGCTGAAGCCGGATGGGTTGTTCGGCACGACCGAGGAGTGGCGGCATTACAACGCGCTGCACTTCTGCTGTGTGGTGGGGCTGCGGCCGTACGACCGCAAGCCGGTGACCGACGGGCTGGACCGGGATTCGCGGCGGGCGCTGGAGTGGTTCCGGCGTTATGTGCCGCGCCGGTCGCTGCGGCAGTGGCAGCGGGAGGCGGCGGCGCTGGTCGCGGATCGGCTGTGGGGCGAGTTGATGCGTACGGATCCGCGCTGGCTGACCCGGGCCGGAACGATGGCCGCTCCACCGACACGCAGCCCGTAGAATCGGTCATTGCGCCCAAAGTGGCTAATATCTCCGCGTGGGTAGCCACCGCAACGCGCTGGTCGAAGCGGTCCGGCACGAGCTCGCCGAAGCCCGTGGGACCGCTCGCGCGGTGCTGGCCGCCGCCGAATCGGCCCGGGCCGAGGCCCAACGCCACCGGCGGCTGGTCCGCGACGCCTACGCGACCTGCCTGAACCAGCTGGCCGAGGCACGCGACGCGGCCCGCGACGCCATCGAACGCCGGTACCGGCACGAGGCCAACGCGCTGGCCGGGAACGCCGGCTCGCTGGCCGCCCTGTGCGCACCGGGCGCCGCCGGCTCCTCCTGGCGAATGTGGTCGCCGACCGAACCCGACCGAGGCACCCACCCCGGGCTGCTGCGGATCGGCACCATCGCGTTCGAGCACACCACCATGCCGGCCCTGGTCCCGCTGCTCGACGCGGCCCATCTGCACGTCAGCGGCGACGACCGGATCGCCGTCGACGGCGTGATCTCCGGGGTGCTGCTGCGGGCGCTGGGCACCACCCGGCCGGGCGACGTGAGGCTCACCGTCTACGACCCGGAGCGGCTGGGCGGGACGTTGGCCGCGTTCGCGCCACTCGGGCTGACCTTCGTCGGGCCCGGCGGACTCGGCCCGATGCTGGACGAGCTGGTCGAGCACATCTGCCGGGTCAACGAGTCGGTGCTGGGCGGCGAGTTCGGGTCGCTGGCCGAGCTGACCGCGGCCACCGTCGGGCCGCGGCCGGAGCCGTGGCGGGTGGTGGTGCTGCTGTTCGACGGCGAGATCACCGCGGCCCAGCGGGCGCAGCTGGACCGGATCCTCCGGGTCGGCGTGGCCTGCGGCGTACACCTGATCATCCGTGGCCTCGCCGCCGACGGGGCCGAGCGGATCGTCGTACGCGACGGCATCGGAGCCGCCGACACCACCGGCGACCTGTCCATCCGCCTCGACCCGCCGCCACCGGCGGACCGCGTCGCCGCGTTCTGCCGCGCCACCGCCGAACGCCTGCGCGCCGGGCCACCGCCGGCCCGCCTCGCCGACCTGGAACCGCCCCGGCTGTGGCGCGAGTCGTCGGCGCGGGGGCTGGTGGCGCCGATCGGCGACGGCCCGGACGGCGCGCTGATCGAGGTGCCGCTGGGCGACGATCCGCCGCACGCGCTGATCGGCGGGCCGTCCGGCTCGGGCAAGACCAACCTGATCTACGCGTGGCTGGGCTCGCTGTGCGCCCGCTACGACCCGGGCGAGCTGGCGCTGTACCTGCTCGACTTCAAGGAGGGCGTGTCGTTCGCGCGGTTCACACCCGGGTCCCGCGACGACAGCTGGCTGCCGCACGTACGGCTGGCCGGCATCAACGTCAACAACGACCGGGAGTTCGGCCTCGCCCTGCTCCGGCACCTCGGCGACGAGCTGCGGACCCGGGCCCAGGCGGCCAAGCGGCACGAGGCGACCAAGCTGGCCGAGCTGCGGGCCGAGGACCCGGACGGGCACTGGCCGCGGATCGTCGCGGTGATCGACGAGTTCCAGGTGCTGCTGGGCGGGCGCGACGCGGTCGCCGACGAGGCCGTCACGCTGCTCGAGGACCTGGCCCGGCGCGGCCGGTCGCAGGGCATCCATCTGGTGCTGGCCAGCCAGGACGTGTCCGGGATCGAGGCGCTGTGGGGCCGGTCCGGGCTGATCGGACAGTTCACGCTGCGGATCGCGCTGCCCAAGGCGCGGCGGATCCTGGCCGAGAACAACCTGGCCGCGGCGGTCATCCCGCGCTTCCACGCGGTGGTCAACACCGAGTCGGGCGCGGCCGGGGCCAATCAGATCGTCCGGCTGCCGGACGCGTCGGATCGGGTTTCCTGGCGTACGCTCCAGCGCCGCCTGTGGCGCGCCAAGCCGGCCGGCTGCCAACCGCCCCGGCTCTTCGACGGTGACGCGGTGCCTTCGCTGCCGTCCTTCGCCCAGGCCGCCACCCAGGGCTCATCGCCGGGTGCGGTGCTCGGCGAGCGCATCGACGTCGCCGCCCGGCCGGCCCGGCTGCGGCTGGGCCGGATGCCCGGGCGCAACCTGGCCGTGCTCGGCACCCGGGTCGACGAGGCCTGCGACATTCTCGCCTCGGCGGCGCTGTCGCTGGCCGCGCAGGGCCCGGCGCACTTCAGCGTGGTGTGCACGCTGCCCGAGGCGCAGCACGCGGCGGCCCGGCTGATCGCCGAGCTGCCCGAGGCCGCCTGGTACGACGAGTCGGACCTGGCCCAGCTGTTCGAGGTGGTCCCCGACGACATTCCGCACTACGTCCTCGGGTACGCGCTGGACGCGGTGCCCGGCCACAAGGACCGGCTGCGGCGCCTGCTGGCCGACGGACCGTCCGCCCGTACCCACGTGCTCGGCTGGTGGCGGTCGGTGCCCCGGTTGCGCGACGACCTGGGCGGCCCGGGTGCCCGGCTGGACGCGATCGGCGCCTGGGTGGCCCTGGACGTGCACGGCGCCGACCTGGGCCCGCTATGTCCGGTGCCGGGCGGCCCGGTGTGGTACCCACGCCCCCGCCGGGCGCTGTTCTTCGACCGTTCCGTGCATCGCGTCCCCGAAGTGATCGTCCCGTACGAGGTGAACAGTGACCCCACGTGACCGCGACTACCAGCTGATGATGAACGCGCTGGCCGACATCACCCGGCGCCGCGAGACCGAACTGGACCACGCCGACCAGGCCTACCAGGACAGCACCGCGCGGGCGGCCGGTGAGCTGGCCCGGGCCGAGGGTGAGGCGTCGTCGGCGGACCGGTGGGCGGCGGCGGCCGCGGCCCAGGTGCTCGACGTCGACCGGGAGGCGGCCCGGCTGTGGGATCAGCTGCGCCGGGCCCGCGGCGTGCGGTCGCGGGCGCTGGGCGAGCTGCCCGAGCCGTCCTCGGTGGAGTCGCTGCCCCGGGTCGCGTTGCAGCGCCGGCCGACCGACAACGCCCAGGCCCCCCGCGATTCGGCGCGCGCGCTGCTGTCGCGCGCGGCCGAGCGGATCGACGACACGGTACGCCCGGCCGCCCGCCGCCCCCTGCCGCGCTGGACGCTGCCGCTGCTCCCACTGCTGGGCGCCCTGGTCGCCGGCCTGACCGGTCTGCTCGCCGCCGGCCTGGTCACGATCGGCGGCGCCGGTGTCCCGGCCGGCGAGGTCGTCCGCGGCGCCGGCTGGCTCTGCTTCCTGCTCGCCCCCTCCTCCGGCGTCCCGGTCGCCACCGTCTATGCCCACCGCCGCCTGCAGGCCCGCCTGGACATCGGCGGCATCGGCCTGACCCTGCTGGGCGGCATGATCGCCGCCGCTTTGCTGTCGCTGGTCTTCGCCTCGTCGCGCTGAAACCGGGCCGGGGCGGGAACTCGGGTCACCGGAAAATCGACTCACGTCAGTATGAGGATTGATTCTTCGTACGCCTTGTCCCGCGTACCCCGGCTTCTGACCGCCGCGCTGGCCGGCCTGGCGCTGGCCGGCGGTGCCGCGGTTCCCGTCCGAGCCGCGGCTGCCGCTCCGGCACCGCCGGTTGATGCCGTTCCGACCCCGGTGCTCGACTGGCGTCCGTGCCACGACATCGCCGAGTGCGCCACGGTGCGGCTCCCGCTCGACTATGACGAGCCCACCGGCGAGACCGTCGGGGTCGGTGTGTTGCGGGTCAGGGCCAGGGACCAGGCGCACCGGATCGGCAGCCTCTTCGTCAACCCGGGCGGGCTGGGCAACCCGGCGACGGCATTGGCGCTGAGCGCACCGACTCTTCTCAGCGGGCCGCTGCTGGACCGGTTCGACATCGTCGGCGTCGACCCGCGCGGCGTCGGCTCCAGCGAGCATCTCGACTGCTTCACCTCCGCCGCGGACCGGGCCGAGGTGCTCGACCTGCTCAGCGTGCCGTTCCCCGTCACGCGGGCCGAAACCGATGATTACCTACGCGGTTCGCGACTGCTCGGCCAGGCCTGCTCCACCACCGGTCGCCGGCTCGCCGGCTCGGTGTCCACCGCCGAGACCGCCCAGGACATGGACGTCATCCGGCGGGCGGTCGGCGATGAGAAGCTCACCTACTACGGGCGGAGCTACGGCAGCCAGCTCGGGCAGGTCTACGCCAACATGTTCCCGGACCGGTTCCGCGCGCTGGCCGTGGACGGCACGTTCGACCCGACCGCGTGGGTCGGCCGGACCACCCGGGTGATCTTCGACGAACGGGCCCACTTCTCCAACGGCACCTACCGGACGCTGATCGAGGTGCTACGACGCTGCGACACGGCCGGAGAACGCTATTGCGTGTTCGCGGCCGGCGACCCGGTGCGGAACTTCGATTCGATCGCCCGCCGCCTCCGGCACCGGTCCCTGGTGTTCGACGGCGGGACGATGACCTACGCCGAGTTCGTCATGGCCACCTCGACCTCGCTCTTCAGGCCGGACGCCGGAGCGCGAGTGACCCGGATAGCGGCGGACGTCCGGACCGCCCTCGATGACGGCCCGGACCCCGCGACGGCCGAGCGGCTCCGCGCCGTGGTGGCCGCCGTGCGCGCCGTCGCGGACGACAACATGACGGAAGCCGGTAAGGCGCTCCAGTGCACCGACGGCCTGTACCCGGCCGACGTGGCGAGCTGGCCGGCCGCCGTCGCCGCGCGGAACCGTCAGGCACCGTATTTCGGGAGCGTCTGGGGCTGGTTCGACAGTGTGTGCGCCCGCGGCACCTGGACCGTGCGCGACGAGGACGCGTACACCGGCCCCTTCAACCGCCGGACCGAGGCACCGGTCCTCATCGTGGGCGCCATCCATGACCCCGGAACCAACTATCGCGGGGCGGTGGCGGCCAGCCTGCTGCTCCCCCACTCGACGCTGCTGACCAGCAACAACTGGGGCCACACGAGCTATGGCCGGGGTCCATGCGTCACCGCGCGGATCGACGCGTACCTGCTCAGCGGCGAACCACCGACCGGCGGCGCCACCGTCTGCACCGACGCACCGCAACCTTTCCTCGAGCCGTTGCCGTAGCCGTCAGTGGGCCGGCGGTTCCGGTCGGGCGGCCAGCCCGGTGGCGACCTGGTCGAGCATGGCGCGAACCTGGGCTGTGCGGGTGGGAGCGGGGTCGTCGACGTTCCAGTGGTGGACTGCTGTGCCCAAGGCTGTGACCGCTACGTTGACAGTCAGCATGACCTCGGGCTCGGTCAGGTCGGGGTGGCGGCGCAGGGACCACTCGCTGAGGTCGGCGACCAGGCGGCCGGTCATCGGGCGGGCCGAGCGGGTCAGGGTCGGCGAGCCGGGCTTGAGCCGCAGGTGCTTGACGATCTCGGCCTCGAACTCGATCAGGTAGCCCTCGATGACCGCCACCACCGAGTCCCACAGCGGCTCGCCGGCCGGCCGTTCGTCCATCAGCCGGCGCTGGAACTCGGCCTCGTGGGCGCCGTAGGTGACGACCACCGCTTCCTTGTTCTCGAAGTAGTTGAAGAACGTGCCCCGGGCCACGCCGGCCGCGGCGACGATGTCGTTCACGCTGACCGCGTCGAAACCACGTTTCTCGAACAGGGCCAGCGCGGCGGCCCGGATCGCCTCCCAGGTTTCCCGTTTCTTCCGATCGCGCTGCACGTTCCCACCCTACAGTTTTGTACTCGGTACAAGTTTTCCCTACGGTGGGCCGATGCGAACGATCGAGATCGTCACCGACATCGCCGCCTCGCCGACACGGGTGTGGCAGATCCTCACCGACTTCCCGGCCTATCCGCGCTGGACCACCTACATCCAGGAGCTGGCCGGGGAGGCCCGGGTGGGCACGAAGATCAAGGTGGTCCTCGGCCCACCGGACCGGCGCCCGTACGTCGTCCACGCCCCGGTCCTCGAGGCGACACCAGGCGTCCGGCTGGCCTGGGCCGCCGTCATCCCCGGCGCGACCTGGCTGCCCTCCGCGATCTACCACGGCGTCCACGAATTCCGGCTGACCGGGCGGCCGGACGGGTCGACCCGCCTCACCCACCGCGAAGAGTTCGGCGGCCTGCTGTCCCGCCTCACGAAGGAGGGCCCGGCCGGCGGTGACGAGGGTTTCGCCGCCTTCAACCGGGCCCTCAAATCCCAGGCCGAAAGGCCTTGAGAAAGGGCGACCGATCACGCACGTGGAGCGAAGCGACCTCGGCGGGAGCGACGGTCAGCACCACCCACCCAGCTACGACATCTCTAGTAGGTGTAAAAGCCCTTTCCCGCCTTGCGGCCGAGGTCGCCCGCCGTGACCATGCGCTGGAGCAGCTCGGGCGGGAAGAACTTGGCGTCACCCGTATCGCGGTGGATGTTGCCGGCCGCGTTCAGCATCACGTCGAGGCCGGTCAGGTCGACCGTGGCCAGCGGGCCCATGGTGTGCCCGAAGCCCAGCTTCATCACCGTGTCGAGGTCGGCGGCCGAGACCACCCCGGACTCGACCAGCTTGATCGCCTCGACCAGGAGCGCGGAGAAGAGCCGGTTGGAGACGAAGCCGGCCACGTCCCGCTTGACCTCGACGCAGGTCTTGCCGACCTCCTCGGCGAAGTCGCGCGCCTCGGCCAGCGTCTCGTCCGAGGTCTGATAGCCCCGCACCAGCTCGACCAGCTTCATCATCGGCACCGGCGAGAAGAAGTGGATGCCGACCACCGACTCGGGACGCTGGGTGACCGCGGCGATCTGGGTGATCGGGATGGCCGAGGTGTTGGTGCCGAGGATCGCGCCGGCCTTGCAGATCTTGTCGAGCTGACGGAACACGTCGTGCTTGGCCTCGACCCGCTCGAAGATGGCCTCGACCACGATGTCGGCGTCGGCCGCCGCGTCCAGGTCGGTGGTCGTGGTGATCCGGCCCAGTGTCGCCTCGGCGTCCTCCTCGGTGATCTTCCCCTTGGCCGTGAACCGGGACAGTGAGTCACGGATCGCCGCCAGGCCACGGGCGGTGGCGGCGTCGTCGACGTCGCGCATCGTCACCTGCCAGCCGGCCTGCGCCGACACCTGAGCTATACCGGAACCCATCAGACCCGACCCGATGACCGCGAGCCGACCCGCCATGTCCAGCCTCCTTGTTGAGCCACGCCTGCTCCTTAACGCAGGCTCAGCCACTCTATCGAGTCAATTCTTCGGAAAATCGCCGATCTCCGGTGCCAGACTGTGCCCATGGCCCCGAGCGACGGCTGGTACCTCTTCGGACCGCTGCTTGCCGTTGCCCTGGTGGCCCTGCTCGGCGTGGTCTTCTGGCGGCTCGGGCTGTCCTGGATCGATCAGGCCGACGACCCGTACGGCGGCCTGTCGATCTTTTCCGACCCGTTCGACACCGACGACTTCGGCCTGCTCTGTCCGGCCGCCGTCACCGACACCACCGGGGAGGCGGACGACATCCGGATGCTGCTCGCCGACGCGGGGATCCGGTCGACCCAGGGCATGCGGCGGGACGGACGGATCGCGGTGCTGGTCTTCGCCGAGGAACTGGAAGCCGCCCGCCGCCTGATGCTCTGACAGTGGTAGCCCAGCGTGGCATTCCGGTGCGGAATGCCACGCTGGGCTACCACTGAAGGTCAGAAATCAAAAGACGGCTCGGGTACGTCGGCCCGCTCGACCTCGACGCCCAGGCTGGCCAGGTCGGCGACGAAGTTCGGGTAGCCGCGGTCGACGTGGTGCACCTCGCCCACCTCGGTCACCCCGTCCGCGCACAGCCCGGCGATCACCAGGCCCGCGCCGGCCCGGATGTCGGTCGCCCGCACCGGCGCCCCGGAGAGCCGGGCCCGCCCGCGCACCACCGCATGGTGGCCGTCGGTCCGGATGTCGGCGCCCAGCCGCACCATCTCGTTCACGAACATGAACCGGCCGTCGAAGATGTTCTCGGTGATCAGCGACGAGCCCTCGGCCACCGCGGCCAGCCCCAGCGCCATCGGCAGCAGGTCGGTGGCGAAGCCGGGGAACGGCAGGGTCACGATGTCGACGGCCTTGGGGCGGTCGGCCATGCGGACCCGGAACTGGTTGTCGCCGGGCTCGACCACGGCGCCGGCCGAGACCAGCTTGTCCAGCGCGATGTCGAGGAACTCCGGGCGTACGCCCTGGACGGTCACGTCGCCGCGGGTCATCGCCGCGCCGAACGCCCAGGTGCCGCCGACGATCCGGTCACCCACCGTGGTGTGCCGGACCGGACGCAGCCTGTCCACACCCTCGATCTCCAGCGTCGACGTGCCGGCCCCGGCGATCCGGGCGCCCATCGCGGTGAGCATCTCGCAGATGTCGACGATCTCGGGCTCGCGGGCGGCGTTGTCGATCTCGGTGACGCCCTTGGCCAGCACGGCCGCCATCAGCAGGTTTTCCGTGGCGCCGACGCTCGGGAAGTCGAGCCAGATCTTGGAGCCTTTGAGGCCGGCCGGAGCCGAGGCGATCACGAAGCCGTGCTCGCCGGAGATGTCCGCGCCCATCCGGGCCAGGCCGGACACGTGCATGTCGAGGCCGCGGGAGCCGATCATGTCGCCGCCGGGCAGGGCCACCCGGACGTAGCCGCGGCGGGCCAGCAGCGGGCCGAGCACGCAGATCGAGGCACGCAGCCGGCGGACCAGGTCGTAGTCGGCCTCGCTACCCGGTTCGGCCGGCACGTCGATGTGCGCGCTGGTGCCGTCCAGGGTCACCTGGCAGCCCAGCCGGCGGAGCACCTCGGCCATGATCGCGATGTCGGTGATGCGCGGGACGTTCTCCACGACGCTCTGGCCCTCGGCCAGCAGCGCCACCGCCATCAGCTTGAGCGCCGAGTTCTTGGCGCCGCCGACCGGCACCTCTCCGATGAGGGGGGCGCCGCCCTTGACCCTGATGACATCCACCCGCGCCATGGTAGGGGTCCCACCCCGGGCCGGGGTCCGTAGGGCCTGTCCTGGCGGTCAGCCGAGAGCGCGGCGGGGTCCAGAGCGCGTCTGGCGTCGGCCGCGCTCTGGACCCCGCCGCAGCCCCGGCTGACCGCCAGGACAGGCCCTAAGGTGGAGGGATGGCCGTGCATCTCACCCGCATCTACACCCGCACCGGCGACGCCGGCGAGACCAGGCTGGGCAACAACGAGGTGGCCGCGAAGACCGACCCGCGGATCGTGGCCTACGCCGACACCGACGAGTGCAACGCCGCGGTGGGCGTGGCGCTGGCGTTGGGCAACATCAAGGCCGATGTACGCACGGTGCTGACCGCCGTGCAGAACGATCTGTTCGACGTGGGCGCCGACCTGTGCAACCCGATCGCCGAGGACCCGCCGTACCCGCCGCTGCGGATCACCGAGGCGTACGTGACCCGGCTCGAGGGCTGGTGCGACGAATACCTCGAGGGGCTGCCCGCGCTCGACTCCTTCATCCTGCCCGGCGGCACACCGGGCGCGGCGCTGCTGCACGTGGCCCGGACGGTGGCCCGGCGGGCCGAGCGCTCGGCCTGGGCCCTAGTCAAGGACGACCCGGAGCGGACCAGCGACCTGCCCGCCAAATACCTCAACCGGCTCTCCGACCTGCTGTTCATCCTGTCCCGGACGGCCAACCCGGACGGCGACGTGAAGTGGGTGCCGGGCGGTTCGGCGCGTTGACCCTGCACCACGTCGAGCTCTGGGTGCCCGACCTCGAGGGCGCGTTGACGCCGTGGGGCTGGCTGCTGGGCGAGCTCGGCTACACGGTGTTCCAGCAGTTCGAGGGCGGCCGCTCGTTCCTCAAGGACGGCACCTACCTGGTCCTCGAACAGTCCGCGGCGCTGACCGGCCGGCGGCACGACCGTTGCGCACCCGGTCTCAACCACCTGGCTTTCACCGTCGCCGGCGAAAGCGAGGTCGACCGGCTCAGCGGCCTCTCGGAAACCCACGGCTGGTCGCTGATGTACGCCGACAGGCACCCGCACGCGGGCGGCCCCGAGCACTACGCCGCCTACCTGGAGGACGCCTGGGGTTACGAGGTCGAGCTCTGTGCCGGCCCGCCGAAGTGACGCGGGATCAGCCGGCTGCTGCCGGGCGGACCGGGCGGGCCCGCCTCGAGCCATGAGCTGAACCCGGTGACTGTCGACTCGGCCATCGCGATCTCGACCGGCGAGTCGGGCGTGGTGCAGGCCAGGATGATCGAATCGCCGGGCAGGATGAGCCGCTCGGGGCCCTCGGGGAGGCGGCGGGCGCCGACCGTGAGGGTGCGGCGGTTGAGCACCAGCTTGGGCCGGATCGAAAAGGTGAAGATGCGGTAGAAGCGCATCTCGTCGCCGACGAACTGGGCGACCCCGGCGGACCAGCCACGACCCCGAACCATCGTGGTGACCCGGACCTGTAAGCGAATGGTGCCGCCGCCGGCCATCAGGAGCCGGCGGCGGAAGAAGATCAGGAACAGCAGCGCGAGCAGCGCGGCGACGCAGATTCCGGCAACCTCCAGAATCCGCATCGCGTGGTCAGCGGGACTCGGGCTGAGCGGGCGAGGCGCTCTCGGCCAGGACCGTCACGCCGTCGGCGTCGATCGAGAGGAAGCCGCCGGTCACGTCGTAGGTCAGCTGCTCGCCGCCGGCCAGCTTCACGCGGACCTGTGAGGGCTCCTTGAGCAGGCCCAGCAGCGGTGCGTGGTGGGGCAGCACGCCGATCTCGCCCTCGGTGGTGCGGGCGACGAGCATCTCGGCGTCGCCGGACCAGATCTTCTCCTCCACGGCGACGACCTGGACGTGCAGCTGGTTGGCCACGAGGTCTCCTCAGCTCTCCGGCAGTTACAAACCCTGTCGGGTGAAAGTCTAGGTGGTCAGGCCTTGTTGATGAATTCGGGGTGCTGCAGAAGGAACGTGTCGACCGTCTCATCGCGGATCGAGGCGAAGAACTCGTCGGCCGTGTCGTCCAGCGCCTCACCCTTGTACGACCCGTTGGTGATGACCGAGCGCCCGGGCAGTTTGATCAGCGTCATGTTGGCCGGTCGGATGTTCTTCAGCGCGAACGCCCAGTCGACCACCGAGTTGCCGTTGCCGTCGAAGATCAGCGACTTGCCGGCCGCCTCGAGCACGGCGCCGAGCTTGGCCGGGTCGGTCACCACGTCCTTGCTGAACGCCTGGTCGGCCATCGCCTTGATGAACTGCTGCTGGTGACGCTGCCGGTCGTAGTCGCTGTTCTTGAGGCCGTAGCGCTGCCGGACGTAGTCCAGGGCCTCCCAGCCCTGCAGGTGGTAGGTGCCGGGCTTGTAGGTCTTCTGGGGGCCGGTGTACGGGTGGTCGCAGTTCGACCGCGGGTCACGGCACCGGGCCGAGCGCGGCCGGGGCGAGCCGTCCGGCGCCAGGTGCTCGGACTTGACCAACTCGTCGACGGTCATCGTGACGCCGCCCATGGCGTCCACGATCTTCTTGAAGCCGCCGAAGTTGATGATCGCGCCGGCGTCGAAGGTCTGGATGCCGGTCAGCTTGCTCACGGTCTTGGCCAGCAGGCTGAAGCCCTGCGGCACGTCGTGCTTGCCGTTACCGACCGAACTGCCGTACGACATCGCGGCGTTGATCTTGGAGGTGCCGCCCCGGAAACCGGTCTTGGCGAACGGCGGAATGTCGACGATCAGATCCCGGGGTACGGAGAAGAGGTACGCCTCGCTCATGTCCTGCGGGATGTGCACCACGATGATCGAGTCGGACAGCGGCGCGGTGGTGTCGTTCCGCGGGTCGATGCCGACCAGCAGAATGTTCAGCGGGCCCTTGATGTCGGCTCGCTTGACCGGCGCGCCCGGCTCGACCGGCAGCAGATCGCCGGGCGGGACCGCCCCGTTGACCCGGGCGGTGACCACCTGGGTGGCCACGATCGTGCCGCCGCTGATCACCATCAGGATGCAGCCGAAGATGGCACACAGCCGCGCCCACAACGGCGACTTGCGCTTCTTTCGAGGCTTGTCCGGGTCGGTCACCAGGTCTCCCGCGCTCCAGCGAGTGATACCCGACCACAGTAGCCGCGTAACCTGTGCCGCCCGTGCGCCCATGACCTGGTCAAACGACCCCAACCGGGCCAGGAAACGCAAAAAGCCGCGCCGGACCCCGAGGCCCGGCGCGGCTCTTCGAAAGGGCTGGATCAGCCCTTCATCAGCTCGTGTGCGTTCTTCTCGAGGTCCTCGAGGCCACCGCACATGAAGAAGGCCTGCTCGGGGAAGTGGTCGTACTCCCCCTCGGAGATCTTCTTGAACGCCTCGATGGTCTCCTTCAGCGGGACCGTCGAGCCGGGGACGCCGGTGAACTGCTCGGCGGCGTACGTGTTCTGCGAGAGGAAACGCTCGATGCGGCGAGCCCGCTGCACCGTGACCTTGTCCTCCTCGGAGAGCTCGTCCATACCGAGGATGGCGATGATGTCCTGCAGGTCCTTGTACTTCTGCAGGATCCGCTGCACCTCACGGGCGACCGCGTAGTGCTCGGCGCCGACGTACTCCGGCGCCAGGATCCGCGAGCTGGAGGCCAGCGGGTCCACGGCCGGGTAGATGCCCTTGTCGGAGATCGACCGCTCGAGGTTCGTGGTCGCGTCCAGGTGGGCGAACGTGGTCGCCGGGGCCGGGTCGGTGTAGTCGTCAGCGGGCACGTAGATCGCCTGCAGCGAGGTGATCGCCTTGCCCCGGACCGAGGTGATGCGCTCCTGCAGCTGGCCCATCTCGTCGGCCAGGGTGGGCTGGTAACCCACCGCCGACGGCATGCGGCCCAGCAGCGTCGACACCTCGGAACCGGCCTGGGTGAACCGGAAGATGTTGTCGATGAAGAGCAGCACCTCCTGGTTCTGAACGTCCCGGAAGTACTCGGCCATGGTCAGCGCGGTCAGGGCGACCCGCAGGCGGGTGCCCGGCGGCTCGTCCATCTGGCCGAAGACCAGGGCGGTCTTGTCGAGCACGCCACCCTCGTCCATCTCCAGGATGAGGTCGTTGCCCTCACGGGTGCGCTCGCCGACACCGGCGAACACCGAGGTGCCGCCGAAGTTCCGGGCGACCCGGATGATCATCTCCTGGATGAGCACCGTCTTGCCCACGCCGGCGCCGCCGAACAGGCCGATCTTGCCACCGCGCACGTACGGTGCGAGCAGGTCGAGCACCTTGATGCCGGTCTCCAGCATCTCGGTCTTCGGCTCCAGCGAGGCGAACGGCGGCGGCGGCCGGTGGATCGGCCAGCGCTCCTGGATGTCCAGCGTCGACGGGTCGACGTTGAGCACCTCGCCCAGGGCGTTGAACACGTGGCCCTTGGTCACGTCGCCGACCGGCACCGAGATCGGCTCGCCGGTGTTGCGGACCTCGCTGCCGCGGACCATGCCGTCGGTGGGCTGCATCGAGATCGCCCGGACCAGGTTGTCACCCAGGTGCTGGGCGACCTCCAGGGTCAGGGTGCGGGTGCCCTCGGACAGCGTCACGTCCACGTGCAGGGCGTTGTAGATGTCCGGGATGGCGTCACGGGGGAACTCGGCGTCGACGACCGGGCCGATGACCCGGACGACGCGGCCGACGCCGGTCTCCGTCTTGGTGGGCTCAGCAACAGCAGTCATCACTCATCACTTCCCGCCGCGGCCAGCGCGTTGGCGCCGCCGACGATCTCACTGATTTCCTGGGTGATCGCAGCCTGCCGCGCGGAGTTCATCTCGCGCGTGTACCGCTTGAGCAGGTCGTCCGCGTTGTCGGACGCACTCTTCATGGCCCGCCGGCGCGACGCCGACTCGCTGGCCGCCGAGTCCAGCAACGCCGCGTAGATCCGCGTGTTGAGGTACTTCGGCAGCAGCGCGTCGAGCAGTTCCTCGGCCTCCGGCTCGAACTCGTAGGCCGGACGGAGCCCGGGCTCGCGCTCGTGCTCCTCGACCTGCATCGGCGCCAGGAAATGCGCCTCCGCGGACTGGGTCATGAGCGACTTGAACCGGGTGCTGACGATGTGCAGCTCGTCGACGCCGGGGATGCCGTCCGGGCCGTGCTCCTCGCCGGCGTCGTCGGCGCCGGCCACGAAGGCCTCCAGCAGCGACTCGCCGACCTTCTTGGCGTCGGAGAACGTCGGTCGCTCGGAGAAGCCGGTCCAGCTGGCCGCGATCTCCCGGTTGCGGAACCGGTAGTACCCGGTGCCCTTCCGGCCGATCACGTACAGCGCCACGTCCTTACCGTCCTCGCGCAGCCGGGCGATCAGCTGCTCGCAGGTGCGGATCGCGTTGGCGTTGTAGGCGCCGGCCAGGCCGCGGTCGCTGGTGATCAGCAGGACGCCCGCCCGCCGCACGGTCTCGCGCGGCTTGAGCAGCGGGTTGTCGACCGACGCGTTGGACGCCAGGGCGGTCAGGACCTGGGTGATCGCCTCCGCGTAGGGCTTGGAGGCGTTCACCCGCTCCTGCGCCTTGGCGATCCGGCTGGTGGCCACGAGCTCCTGCGCCTTGGCGATCTTCTTGGTCGACTTGACCGTGCGGATGCGCCGCCGCAGGGCCTGTACCTGACCGGCCATGGCTAGCTCTCGTCCTGGGCCGGCCGGACCTCGCGGGTCACGGTCTCGTGGCTCTGCTCGCCCTCGAGCGGCTTGGCCTCCGGCTCGTTCACCGAGACGCCGGTGTCGCCCTGCTTGAACAGGTCCTTGAACTCGTTGATGCCGGACTGGAGGCTCTCGACGTTGTCGTCGGAGAGCTGACCGGTCGACTCGATGCTGGTCAGCACCTCGCTGCGGTGGCGCTTGAACCAGTCGATCATCTCGCCCTCGAAGCGACGCACGTCGCCGACCGGGATGTCGTCGAGCTGGCCGGTGGTGCCGGCCCAGATCACCAGGACCTCTTCGACCACCGAGTAGGGCGAGTACTGCGGCTGCTTGAGCAGCTCGACCAGGCGCACGCCCTTCTCCAGCTGGGCCCGCGACGCCTTGTCCAGGTCGGAGGCGAAGGCCGAGAAGGCCTCCAGCTCACGGAACTGGGCCAGGTCGAGACGGAGCCGGCCCGACACCGACCGCATCGCCCTCACCTGCGCCGAACCGCCCACCCGGGACACCGAGGTGCCCACGTTGATGGCCGGACGCACACCGGAGGCGAACAGGTCGCCCTCGAGGAAGATCTGGCCGTCGGTGATCGAGATGACGTTGGTCGGGATGTAGGCCGAGATGTCGCCGGCCTTGGTCTCGATGATCGGCAGGCCGGTCATCGAGCCGCCACCCAGGTCGTTGGAGAGCTTGGCGCAGCGCTCCAGCAGCCGGGAGTGCAGGTAGAAGACGTCGCCCGGGTACGCCTCACGGCCCGGCGGGCGGCGCAGCAGCAGCGACACGGCGCGGTAGGCCTCGGCCTGCTTGGTCAGGTCGTCGAAGACGATCAGGACGTGCTTGCCGTTGTACATCCAGTGCTGCCCGATGGACGAGCCGGTGTACGGAGCGATGTACTTGTAACCGGCCGGGTCGGACGCCGGGGAGGCCACGATCGTCGTGTACTCCAGAGCGCCCTGCTCCTCGAGCGTCCCACGGATGCTCGCGATGGTGGAGGCCTTCTGACCGATGGCGACGTAGATGCAGCGAACCTGCTTCTCCGGGTCGCCCGACTCCCAGTTGGCGCGCTGGTTGATGATCGTGTCGAGCGCGACGGTGGTCTTGCCCGTCTTGCGGTCGCCGATGATCAGCTGGCGCTGGCCGCGACCGATCGGCGTCATGGCGTCGATCGCCTTGATGCCGGTCTGCAGCGGCTGCTTCACCGGCTGCCGCGCCATCACGTTCGGCGCCTGCAGCTCGAGCTCGCGGAAGCCCTCGCTCTCGATGTCGCCGCGGTCGTCGATCGGCTCGCCGAGGGCGTTCACGACGCGTCCCAGGAACGCGTCGCCGACCGGCACGGAGAGAACGCGGCCGGTCCGCTTGACCTGCTGCCCCTCCTCGATGCCGGCGAACTCGCCCAGGACCACGACACCCATCTCGCGGATGTCGAGGTTCAGGGCGACACCCAGCGTGCCGTCCTCGAACTCGAGCAATTCGTTCGCCATCGTCGAGGGCAGACCCTCGACGTGCGCGATGCCGTCGCCCGCATCGGAGACGATGCCGACCTCCTCACGGGAGACCTCGGGCGTGTAGGACGAGACGTAGCGCTCTAGCGCCCCCCGGATCTCGTCCGAGGAGATGGTCAGCTCGGCCATCCTCTGCCTTCTCTAGTCAGCTCGGGACGTCGGTCACCGAGGGGAAGTCGGAAAAACGATTACTTGGCGAACGCCTGCTTCGCCTCGGTGAGGCGGCGCAGGATCGTGCCGTCGTAGAGGTCGGAGCCGACCCGGACGCTGACGCCGCCGATGACCCGCGGGTCGACAGCGACCTTCAGCGAGACCTGGCGGCCGTAGATCTCGGACAGTTTGGCGCCGAGGCGGTCCTCGTCGGCGTCGGCCAGCGGCTTGGCGACGGTCACGTAGGCGACCTCACGGTCCCGCTTCGCGGCGGTGAGCTCCACCAACCGGGTCAGCGAGGCCTCGAAGCCCCGGCCGCCGAGGCCCTCGATCGCCACCTCGACGAGTCGGAGCGTGGCCGGCTGGGACTTGCCCTTGAGCAGGTCCTCGACCAGCTTAGCCCGGCGCGGTGCAGCCGCTCCGGGGTCACTGAGCGTGACCGCGAGCGCGGGGTTCCCGCTGACGATCTGCCCGAAGCGGAACAGCTCGTCCTCGACGTCGGCGAGCTTCCCGGACTTGTCGGCGGCGCTGAGCGTCGCGTCCACACCGAGACGTTCGGCCGCGTTGAGCAGCTCGGTCGGCCGCGACCAGCGACCGGCGACGAGCACCGCGAGGGCGTCCACCGCGGTGGCCGACACCTTGCCGCCGAGCAGCGAGACGAGCAGCTCGGACCGATCCTGCCCGGGGCGGGCCGGATCGGTCAGCGCGCGGCGCAGCCGGGGCTCGCCGCGCAGCAGACCGGCCACCGCGAGAATCTCGGCGGCGACCTCGGTCAGCTGCGCGGCCGTGGCCGTGGCGGTGCCGGCGGCGAGCTTTTCCTCCGCCGCGCCGTAGGCCTCGCGGGTGGCGGTCGCCATCAGCGCCGCCCGCCCGTCGAGTCCAGGTCGGAGATGAAGCGGTCGACCGTGCCGCGGCTGCGCGCCTCGTCGGCCAGCGACTCACCGACGATCTTGCTGGCCAGGTCGACGGCCAGCGTGCCGACCTCGGACCGCAGGTCGCGCACGATGCTCTCGCGCTGGGCGGCGAGCTGCTCGCGACCGGCCGCGATGATCCGGTCGGATTCCTCACGAGCCTTGGCCAGGACGTCCTGCCGGATGCCCTCGGCGTCGGCGCGCGCCTCGTCGCGGATGCGAGCCGCCTCGGTGCGAGCCTCGGCGAGCTGCGCGCGGTACTGCTCGAGCAGCGAGTTGGCCTCGGCCTGCGCCTCCTCGGCCCGCTTGATCCCGCCCTCGATCGCGTCGACCCGGGCGCGGAACGTCTCCTCCATGCGGGGGAAGACGAACTTCATCAGGACGAAGCAGACGATCGCGAACGCGATCGTGCCGAGGATGAGTTCCGGGATCAGCGGGACGATCGGGCTGTGCTTGGCCTCCCCGCCCTCAGCGGCCAGGAGGATCAAAGATGACGGCATGAGCACCTCCTAAACGAGGCCGAGGGTCACTGGCCGGACCAGATGAAGCCGAACGCGATGCCCAGCAGGGCGAGAACCTCGACCACGGCGAAGCCGATCCAGAGGAACGGCTGCGTGATGCGGGCCGCCTCGGGCTGGCGAGCGGTCGACTGGATGTAGGCGGCGAAGACCAGGCCCACGCCGACGCCCGGGCCGATGGCCGCGAGGCCGTAACCGATGGCGGCGGTGCTAC
Source organism: Actinoplanes sp. NPDC049265 (assembly GCF_043197135.1). Classification (NCBI taxonomy): domain Bacteria; kingdom Bacillati; phylum Actinomycetota; class Actinomycetes; order Micromonosporales; family Micromonosporaceae; genus Actinoplanes; species Actinoplanes sp. NPDC049265. The sequence continues at coordinate 231,580 of NZ_JBICSP010000001.1, forward strand.
CCACTACTTCGGCAAGTGCCATTTCGGGATTCCTTCCGAATCTCGCATGAGTGTCATGCGGGACGACAACGGGTGTTACAAGGGAAATCAGGGACCGAGGCGGCGGGTTAGTGCCCCTCGGCGAGCGAGCCTTGGATGTAGCTGGCGGTCAGGACCGTGAACACGTACGCCTGGAGCGCGATGATCGCGAAGTCCAGGAACGTCAGCGCGATCGTCATCAACCAGCTCAGCAGCGAGACCGGCGCGAGCAGCACGTTGGAATTGATCATCGCGAACCCGCCGAGCGTAAACACCAGCAGCAGCATGTGACCCGCGAACATGTTCGCGAAGAGCCGGATGGCCAGCGAGAACGGCCGGACGATGAAGTTCGAGAAGAACTCGATCGGCACCAGGATCGGCAGGATGAACCACGGCGCCGGCGGGACCAGGGCGATCTTCAGGTAGCCGATGCCGTGCCGCTTGAACCCGAGGTAGATGAACATCACCCAGCTGATGATGGCCAGGATGATCGGGAAGGCGATGTGCGAGTTCGGCGAGATCTGGAAGAACGGGATGATGCCCCAGATGTTCATCATGAAGATGAAGCAGAACAGGGTGGCCAGGTAGGGCGCGAAGCGCAGGCCTTCCTTGCCGATCATCTCGACCGCGATGTTGTTGCGCACGAACCCGTAGGCCGACTCGGCCAGCCACTGCGCCTTGGTCGGTACCAGCTTGGGCTTGCGGTACGCGACCAGGAAGAAAATGATCAGGATGGCTACCGAGAGCCACAGCATCAGCGTGATCTTGGTGAACCACTCGCCGTGGCCACCCCAGGGCACGATGCTGGGCAGGTAGAAGTCCTCCACCGTCGGCGGGAACGGAACATCCGCCGCGAGGACAGTCAACGTCTGACCGGTCACCAGAAGCCCTTCCAGGTCAGGCGCCGAGCCGGCGCGCAATGAGGTAGACACCCGCGGCCCCGCCGATCACCGCGCCGATTCCCATCGCGATGCCCTTGGTGCCGAGCAGGTAGTGGTCCACCAGCCAGCCGATCCCGCCCCAGACGAGCATCCCCCCGATGAGGTAACTGACCGCTGTCCAACCGGCGCTCGAACCAGGCGGCGGTGGGGCGTCGTCCCTCGGGGGTTCTGCTGGGGGCTGCTGACCGGCCATGACGGGAGAAAGATATCAGTGTGAAACAGGAGCCTAGCCAGGACCCCCCAGGCAACGTGATGTTGTCCGGGCGCGGGTCGGCGCTCAACTGGAGCGAGACAGTACTCCTGCCCGGCAAGCCGACGCCACGAGTGACGCGCATCTGTCACCAAATCGGGCGTGGAGAATCCCCCATTGGCCTGCCGAAACGCACTAATCCGGGAGATCACGGGGTACGTTGCCGCGCGATCCGGCTCAGCCAGAAGATCTGCACGCCGGTCAGCAGCACCGCGCCGGCGGCGATCGACCAGGCCATCGCTTTACCGCCCGGCCACTCGGCGTTCGCCACCGCGATCATCAGGAACACGATCAATGCGTACTTGATCACATAGGCGGCCAGGCCGACCGGCATCACCAGCTGCGGCCGGATCACGTCGGCCCAGGCGATCACCAGCGTCGTGATGCTCACCCCGATCGTCACCACGAGCATGCCGGCCGCGGCGCCCAGCGCGGTGGTGGCCCCGCCGATCAGGAAGCCGGCGGAGGCCGCGCAGAGCACCAGCGCGAAGCCCACGGCCAGGACGAACGGCAGGTGCTCGATGCGCCAGCGCGGGTCGTCCGGCAGCGGCGGCAGGTCGGGCAGCGGGCGATCATCGTCCTCGTCGTCCTGGTCCTTGCCCAGGATCGTGCGGAAGACACCGGCCGGTACGCGCTGCGCCGGCACGGCCTCCTCGAGGTCGTGGTCCTTCTCGGTCATGCGAACACTTCCTGCCGTCCGTAGGCGGGAAAGTCTCGCACGAGCTCGGCGACCTCGTCGGCGACAGCGCCCGGTTCGTCCCGGACGGCCCGGCCGATCAGACCGGCGATCCGCCGCATCTCACCCTCCCGCATGCCCTGGGTGGTGACGCACGGCGTGCCCACCCGGATCCCGGAGGCCACGGTCGGCAGCTCCGGGTCGTACGGGATCGCATTCTTGTTCAGCGTGATCCGGGCCCGGTCACAGCGTCCCTCGGCGGTGGAACCGCTCACCCCGAGCTCGCGCAGGTCGGCCAGGGCGAGGTGGGTGTCGGTGCCGCCGGCGACCGGGCGCATCCCCTCGGCGGCCAGACCCTCGGCCAGCGCCCGGGCGTTGGCGACGACCTGCCCGGCGTACCCGCGGAACTCCGGCTGCGACGCCTCCCGCAAGGCGACCGCCTTGGCCGCGATCACGTGCATCATCGGGCCACCCTGGGTGAACGGGAAGACCGCCTTGTCCACCCGCCGGGCCAGCTCGGCGCGGCACAGGATCATGCCGCCGCGCGGGCCGCGAAGCACCTTGTGGGTGGTGCAGGTGACCACGTCGGCGTGCGGGACCGGCGAGGGTACGGCCAGGCCGGCGACCAGCCCGATGAGATGCGCGGCGTCCACCATGAGATAGGCGCCCACCTCGTCGGCGATCGACCGGAAGGCGGCGAAGTCGATCAGCCGCGGGTACGCCGTGGCCCCGCAGATGATCAGCGCCGGCCGGTGGGCCAGGGCCAGGTCGCGCACCTCGTCGTAGTCGATCAGCTCGGTGTCCGGGCGGACCGGGTACCCGACGTGGTGGAACCACTTGCCGGAGAAGTTGACCCGGCTCCCGTGGCTGAGGTGGCCGCCGTGCGGCAGGTCCATGGCCAGCACCGTGTCGCCCGGCTGGACCAGGGCGGCGTACGCGGCCAGGTTCGCCGCCGTGCCGGAATGCGGCTGCAGGTTCGCGTGCTCGGCCCCGAAGAGCTCCCTGGCCCGGCGTACGCCCAGCTCCTCGGCCTGATCCACCTGGCCGCAGCCGCCGTAGTAGCGCGCCCCCGGATACCCCTCGGCGTACTTGTTGGTCAGCGTCGAGCCGAGCGCCGCGAGCACGGCCGGCGACGTGAAGTTCTCGCTGGCGATCAGCTGCAGGCCGGAGCGCTGCCGGTCGAGCTCACCGAGCACGATCGCCGCGATCTCCGGGTCGGTCCGCCCGAGCATGTCGAAGTCGGGACCCCAGAACGCGTCCATCAACCCGCTCCCTCGAACGGCCTCGTCGCCTTTCCGCAGCATATTGGTTAGTTCGCGGGCACGAGGGCACAGTGCGGTTATGCGTTGTCTGGTCACCGGCGCCACCGGGTACATCGGCGGTCGCCTGGCGCCCCGGCTGGTCGCCGAGGGTCACGAGGTGCGCTGCCTGTCGCGGAGCGCCGCCCGGCTGCGTGACGTCCCCTGGGCGTCCGGCGTCGAGGTGGTCGAGGGCGATCTGTCCGACCCGGCGACGCTGCCCGCCGCGTTCGAGGGCGTCGAGGTCGCGTACTTCCTGATGCACTCGCTCGGCCGGCCCGACTTCGAGCGGCTCGACCGGGAGGCGGCCCGCAACTTCGCCGCGGCGGCCGAGCGGGCCGGCGTACACCGGATCATCTATCTCGGCGGTCCCGAACCACCCGCGAGCGGCACCCGGTCACCCCACCTGCGCTCCCGTGCCGAGGTGGCGAAGATCCTGCTCGACAGCGCGGTGCCGACGGCCGTCCTGCGCGCGCCGGTGATCATCGGGTCGGGCTCGGCGTCGTTCGAGATGCTGCGCTACCTGACCGAGCGGCTGCCCTGGATGATCACGCCGCGCTGGGTCCGCAACCGGATCCAGCCGATCGCCGTCCGCGACGTGCTGCGTTACCTGATCGGCTGCGCCGACCTGCCCGGCTCGATCAACCGGGGCTTCGACGTGGGCGGCCCCGACGTGCTCACCTACCAGGAGATGATGCAGCGGTACGCCCGCGTCGCCGGTCTTCCGCGCCGCCGGATCGTGCCGCTCCGGCCGCTCACCCCGTGGCTCTCCGCCCACTGGGTCGGCCTGGTCACGCCGGTGCCCAACGCGATCGCCCGCCCGCTCGTCGGCAGCCTGATCCACGAGGCCGTGGCCCACGAGAACGACATCGCGCAGCTGGTCCCCGGCGAGACCCTGGGCTTCGACGACGCCGTCGGCCGGGCACTCGGCCGAGTCCGCGACGCCGACGTGGAGACCCGCTGGTCGACCGCGTCCGGCCTGGATCCGGCGGCCGAGCCGCTGCCCACCGACCCCGCCTGGTCCGGCGGCACGCTGCACGTCGACTCCCGGACCCGCCGGGTGCACGCCCCCGCCGCGGCGCTGTGGCAGGTCATCGAGAGCATCGGCGGCGACAACGGCTGGCACTCGATCCCGCTGGCCTGGTCGATCCGCGGCTGGGCGGACCGGCTGGCCGGCGGGGTCGGCCTGCGCCGGGGCCGCCGCGACCGGCACCGGCTGCAGGTGGGCGAGGCGCTGGACTGGTGGCGGGTCGAGGAGATCCAGCCCGGCTCGTTGCTGCGGCTGCGGGCCGAGATGCGGGTGCCGGGGCGGGCGTGGCTGGAGATGCGGGCGATCCCCGACGGGCCGGACCACTCGGTCTACCTGCAGCGGGCCGTCTTTCTGCCGCGCGGGCTGGCCGGGCAGGCGTACTGGGCGGCGGTCCTGCCCTTTCACGGCCTGATCTTCGGCGCCATGCTGCGCAACATGGCCCGCGCCGCTACCGCGCTGCCGCGCGATTCAGACGGTCGTGTACGGCCAGCCAGTCCTCGGTCGCCGGCGGCTTCTGAACGATGATCGTGGCGACGCCCAGGTCGTCCAGGCGGTGCAGGGCGGCGTAGAGGTCGGCGGCGTATTCCTCGGGGTCGTCGCCCAGGACCTCCGCGTCCGGCCGTTCGTCGACGCTGAGCAGCCCGGCGCTTTTGTCCGGATTTATGATCTCATCGACGAGAACGAGGCGTGCCCGTGGCGCGTAATGCCGCTTACTCATCCCCGGCGAGGGACGGGCGCTCCCGTCCAAGACCGCCTCCGAAGGCAGCGCGACCCGGCCGGTGACCTCGCGGATCGCCCGCAGGCTCAGCGCCCCCGGCCGCAACAGCCGCGGCGTCGCACCGGTCACGTCCAGCACCGTCGACTCGATCCCCCACCGGCAGGCGCCACCGTCCAGCACCAGCGGCACGTCGGGCAGGCTGCGCACCACATGCTCGGCGGTGGTCGGCGACAGGCTCTCGGAGCGGTTGGCGCTGGGCGCGGCGAGCGGCAGCCCGGCCGCCTCGAGCAGTCGCAGGGCCACGTCGTGGGCCGGCACCCGGATCGCGATCGTGTCGTTGGCCGCGCCCACCCCGCCCAGATCGGCCGCACGGCGGACGACCAGGGTCAGCGGGCCGGGCCAGAACCGGTCGGCCAGCTCGTCCGCGGTGCCCGGCCACTCGGCGGCCAGCTTGCGGGCCTCGGCCACGGTCGGCACGTGGACGATCAGCGGGTTCCAGGACGGGCGGTTCTTCAAGCGGTAGATCTCGGCCACGGCCTGCTCGGAGAAAGCGTGCGCGCCCAGGCCGTACACAGTCTCGGTGGGGAAGGCGACCACCGAGCCGGCCCGCAGCAGCTCGGCCGCCCGCGCCAGCCCGGCCGCGTCCGGGAGGACGATCTCGCCGGTCATGGGAGCAGCAGGGCCGCGAACGGGACGGTGGTGTCCTCGATCTCGTCGCCGACCCGCTGGAACGTCTGGTCGCCGCGGCCCCAGGGGTCATCCAGGTCGTCGCCGGGCTGGGCCGGCTCGCCCGCCCGCAGCCGCTCGGCCGCCTCGACGATGGCCACGCCCCGGGCGTACACGTCGGCGGTGGGCAGGTCGCCGGGCGGGACCGAGGCGAGCAGGCGGCCGAACTCGCCCAGCACGAACGTCCGGCCGGCCGCGTCCGGGCGCAACGCCACCACGTAGTCGTACTGGTCGGCGGTGGCGGTCAGGATCAGGTCGGCGTCGTCCAGGAAGTCGCCGCGCAGCTTGCGGGCGGCGAACCCGTCCGGCGTACCGTTGCGGGCCCGCACCTGGCGCGCGGCCGGCGGGTTCATCTCTTCGCCCTCGTGCCACCCGCCGGTGCCGGCGCTCACGCTGCGCACCAGGTCACCGGCCTGCGGCGCCCGGTCGCGAACGGCCCGGTCGAGCAGCCGCTCGGCCATCGGCGACCGGCAGATGTTGCCCATGCAGACGTGCAGGACGGTGAAGGGCGCCAACTCAGGCCTCCGCGGCGACGATGTCCGCCACCACGTCGCGGAGCTTCTCCAGCGGGATCGCGCCGGCCCGAACCACCCGGGGCACGTCGCCCGTGACGTCGACGACCGTGCTGGTGGCCGGGTCGGCGGCCGCACCGGCTTCGAGATAGACGCGTACGGAATATTCCAGCTGCTCGCGGGCCGCCTCGGCGGTGACCGGGGCGGCCGCACCGACCTTGTTGGCCGTGGTGACGGCCATCGGCCCGACCTCGCGCAGCACCTCGAGCGCGACCGGGTGCAGCGGCATCCGCACGGCGACCACGCCGTCGGTCTCGCCCAGGTCCCACTGCAGGCTCGGCGAGTGCTCGACCAGGAGGGTCAGCCCGCCCGGCCAGAACGCGTCGGCCAGCTCCCGGGCCGCCTTGGGCAGCGAGTAGACCAGGCCGTCGAGGGTGTGCCGGGACCCGACCAGCACCGGCGGCGGAACCTGCTGGTCCGTGCCGCGGGCGGTGTGCAGGGCGCGGACCGCGTGCGCGGTGAACGCGTCGGCCCCGATGCCGTACACCGTGTCGGTGGGGAACACCACGAGCTCGCCGCTCTTGGCCGCGTCGACGGCGGCGGCGATCCCCCGATCGCGATCGGCCACGGTCCGGCAGTCGTAGAGCATCACGACGTGCAGTCTGCCATGGGCCGCTCACCGGCCTCGTGTCTCGGGCCCCTTGCAAAACCCTTCAATTCAGGTCGTAGCGGGGTGGGTGGTGCAGACCGCTGCTCCCGCCGAGGTCGCTTCGCTCCACGTGCGTGCTGGGTTGCGCTCAAAACCCGCGGAAGGCGGTGGTGAAGCGAGGTCGGCCGGTCAGGTCGCTGTGGGCGGTGATCGAGGTGAAGCGGCCGTCGGCACGGAGGAGAGCGGGGACCACGTCGCCCTGGGTGTCGTCGTGTTCGATGGCGAGAGCTCCGCCCGTACGCAGAAGACGAGCCGCCGCCGCGACGACCGGCCGGATCACCGTCAGGCCGTCGCCGCCGCCGAAGACCGCGTCGAGCGGATCGTGCTCGGCCACCTCGGCGGGCACCCGCGTGCCGTCCGGAACGTAGGGCGGGTTGCACAACAGCACGTCGACCCGCCCGTCGAGCTCGCCCAGCAGCCCGGGATCGGTCACGTCGGCCTCGACCACCTCGACCGCCGAGCCCGCGTTGCGCCGCAGCCAGACCAGCGCCTCCGGCGACCGCTCGACGGCGATCACCCGCCCCGCCTCCGTCTCGTCGGCCACCGAACAGGCGACCGCGCCGCTGCCGCTGCACAGATCGACCACCGTCGCCCCGGGCGCGGTGCGCTCGATCCCCCAACCGGCCAGCAGCTCGGTCTCCGGCCGCGGGATGAAGACGCCGGGGCCGACGGCCAGGTCGAGGTGGCGGAAGGCGGCGGTGCCGATCAGGTGCTGCAACGGGACCCGCTGGGCGCGGCGGGCGATCAGCTCGGACAGCCGGGCCGCCTCGTCCGGGCGGACCGTGCCGACGAGGGCGAGCCGGCCCCGTCCGATGCCGAGGACATGCGCGGCGAGCAGCTCGGCGTCCGTACGCGGACTCGCCACCCCGGCATCGACCAGGTCAGATGCGGCGCGGCGGAGGATCGGGGCGAGCGGTGTCCGGTCCGTGCCGGGCGAGGGGTGTTCGTATCCCGGTGTCACGGCATAATCATGGAACGTCGCGTATGACGCTGAGCGGCCGGGGAGGCGCCTGGTGAGTTGGTTGGACCAGCTCGCGGATCATGTCGATGATTTGCGGGAGGCCGGGCGTCTGCAACAGGGCGGCAAGTCCGCTCGGGCGCTCCCGATCCTCGATCGCGTGCTGGACTCGACGACCGACCCGACCACCCGGGCCTACGCGTTGATCCAGCGTTTCGGGGCGCTCATCAACCTGGGCCGGGTGGCTGAGTTCGCGTCCGCGATGACCTTCGCGTCGCAGGCCGTACGCGAGGTGCCCGATCCTTACCTACGCGGTCAGATGCACGCGTTCGCCGCGCTCGCCGCCCACCTGCAGAGCGCGCTCGACCGCGGCGTCACGCACCTGGTGCAGGCGTCCCGGGCGCTGGCCGCGGTCACCGACGGCGACACCGAGACCGCCTGGGGCTGGCACGACCTGGCCATGGCGTATTCATACCTCGGTTTCCACGGCCACGCGCTGACCGCGATCGAGCAGGCCCGCGAGGTCGGCGCCGCGGCCGGCCTGGCCCCCGAGGTGTTCGCCGCGCCGGGCATCCGGCTCCGCAACGCGGTCTCCCTCGACCACCACGGCGACACCGACGGCTGCCTGCGGGTGCTGCGCGACATCGACGCGGAACTCACCCGGTACGTGCTGACCGGCGCCGACGTGCGCCTGCGCCCGCACAGCCGGGCGGTCTACGGCTACGCCCTGGCCCGCCGGGCCGCGCTGGGCGAGCGCACCGACACCGACGCGACCACCTGGCTGTCCCGCGGCGGCGACAGCGCCCGCACCCGCGACCTGCGCCACCTCGGCGGCGTGTGCCTGACCATCGCCGACGGCAAACCGGCCGAGGCGCTGGCCCAGCTCGACGCCGTCCCGGTCGCCGCCGACGTGCTCGGCGCGGCCGAACCGGCCCGGCTGCGCAGCATCTGCTACACCGCCGCGGGCGACCACGCGGCCGCGCACGCCGCCGACCGGCACGCGTTCCGGCTGGCCGCCCAGCGGATCGACCGGCTCCGCGACGGCTACCTGGACGGCGTCGCCGCCCGGCTCGACGCCCAGCAGGTCGAGCCGCGCGCGGTCGGCCGCTACGGCGACGAGACGCTCACCGACCCGCTGACCGGCCTGCCCAACCGGCGGCAGCTGGAGCACTACATCACCGCGATGCTCGACCGGGGCGAGCGGGCCGCGGTCGGCGTCTGCGACCTGGTCGGGTTCAGCGAGGTCAACGCCCGGCACGGACGCGCCCGCGGGGACCTGGTCCTGCAGCGGATCGCCGGGGTGTTGAATCGGGTCATGCGACGTGGTGACTTCGTGGCCCGGTTCGCCGGCGACGAGTTCGTGGTGGTCCTGCCCGGCGCCGGCGCGGCCCAGGCGGCCGAGGTGTCCCGGCGGCTCAGCGCGGCCACAGCGGCGGAAAACTGGCAGACCATCGTGCCGGGCACGCCGATCGGCATGGCGGCCGGCTGGTCCGAGGTCGGCGTCAACGGCCGCACCCTGGCCGCGGCGCTGGCGGCGGCCGCGGCGAACCGGATCCCGGCCGTCACCCCATGACCCTCATCGAGCTGGGCGAGGTGTCCCGGAGCTCGGCCGTCGAGCCTCCCGCCCGCCCGGTGCACCCGCACGAGCTGCGCCGGCTGCTGATCATCGTGGTGGCGTTGCTGACCGTGGTCTCGGTGACCGGTTCGGTCCGACCGGAACCACGATCGATGCGGACGCTGTGGCGCATCCCGGCGTCGCCGGAGCCGTTCACGGTGCACGGCGACACGCTCTACGTGCAGAAGACCGGGATGACGCCCGGGGTCGACGCGCACGCGATGGCCGACGGGCGCCTGCTGTGGACGTACTGGTCGAAGTCGCCGGTCGGCTACGTCAACGCCGACATTCCCGGGCTGGCCCTGGTGCCGGAGACCGCGCAGCTGGCCGACGGCAGCGAGCCGGTGCAGAGCGTCATCGCGCTGGACGCCGCGTCCGGCCGGGAGCGCTGGCGGCACGACGGCGAGCTCTACGGGTACGCGGCGGGCAAGGCTCTGCTGGTCGAGTGGGGTACGCGCGCCGGCGCCATCCTGCGGATGCACGTGATTCGCACGGTGGACGGGTCGGACGTGTGGTCGTACCAGCCGCCGGAGAACGACCCGGTCAGCACCCTGACCCTGGCCGGTGGCACCCCGGCGGAGCCGACCGACGTGATAGTCGTCGGCCGCACCGGCGCCACCCAGGTCCGCACCCTGGCTGACGGCGTGCTCGTCCGCTCCGACCGGCTCCCGTGGCTCTCCCCCGACGCCGGCAACGACGCCTACGCGTACGCCCCGGCTCTGGGCGACGTCCTGCTCATGGTCGCGGTCGAGAAGGGCGCCATGCGGATCTCAGCCCACGACCGGACCACCCTGCGCCAGCTGTGGACCGACACCATCACCGGCACCCGGCTCGGCGGCCTGTTCGAGTGCGGCGGCCTCCTCTGCCGCGGCTCCGAACAGGTCGGCGTGGACGCCCTCGACCCGCGCACCGGCCGGGCCCGCTGGCACAGCACGGGCTGGGACTACGGCCACCCGCTGGGCGGCAACCGGATGTTCGTGGAGTCGCAGAGCGGCAACGGCAACGGCATCGTCGACATGCGCACCGGCCAGTGGATCAGCCACTTTCCGATCGGCACGACAGTGCTCGACCCGGCCGGCGACCGCCTGCTGCTGCTCGCCGCCAGCCGCAGCACGGTGCCCCGGATGACCGTCAACGACCTGCGACCGGACAACACGCTCCGGCTCGCCGGCGCCCTCCCACCCACCGGCGAACAGGGCTGTCAGCTCTCCGGCAGCCGGCTGGTCTGCCTGTTTCCCCGCGACCGGCCCGCCCCGGCGCCACCACAACCGCAGGTGGCGAAGCAGCCCGAGGATCCGGCGCTGGGCGGGATGCTCCCGAACGACCCGCGGGATCAGGAGATCGTGGTCACTGACGTCGGCTGAGCTCGGTGTCCCCGGCCAGCCGGGCCTGCCGGTCGGCCTCGGCCAGCGCGTCGAGCACGCCGTCGAGGTCGCCGTTGAGGGCCAGATCCAGGTTGTACGCCGAGTAGCCGATGCGGTGGTCGGTGATGCGGTTCTGCGGGAAGTTGTAGGTGCGGATGCGCTCGGAGCGGTCGACCGTACGCACCTGGGCCTTGCGCGCGTCGGAGGCCGCCGCGTTCGCCTCCTCCTGGGCCGCGGCCAGCAGCCGGGCCCGCAGGATGCGCATCGCCGACTCGCGGTTCTGCAGCTGGCTCTTCTCGTTCTGGCAGCTCACCACAATGCCGGAGGGCAGGTGGGTGATCCGTACGGCGGAGTCGGTGGTGTTGACCGACTGCCCGCCCGGACCGGACGAACGGAACACGTCGACCCGGATGTCACCGGGCTCGATCTGCACGTCGACGTCCTCGGCCTCGGGCAGCACCAGCACGCCGGCCGCGCTGGTGTGGATCCGGCCCTGCGACTCGGTGACCGGCACACGCTGCACCCGGTGCACGCCGCCCTCCCACTTGAGCCGGGACCAGACGCCGTGGCCGCCGGCGGGCACGCCCCGGGTCTTCACCGCCACCGAGATGTCCTTGACGCCGCCCAGGTCCGACTCCTGCGAGTCGATCACCTCGACGGTCCAGCCGTGCCGCTCGGCGTACCGGGTGTACATGCGCAGCAGGTCGCCGGCGAACAGGGCCGATTCCTGGCCACCCTCGCCCGCCTTGATCTCGACGATCACATCCTTGGCGTCGTGCGGGTCGCGCGGGGCCAGCATCTCGCCGAGCTTCTCCTCCAGCGGGGGCAGCAGCGCGGCGACCGCCTCGACCTCGCCGGCGAAGCCCGGGTCCTCGGCCGCCAGTTCCTTGGCCGCGGCCAGGTCGGCCCGGGCGGCCTCGAGCTCGAGGTGGGCGGCGTTGAGCGGCGCCAGCTCGGCGAAGCGACGACCGACCCGGCGTACCAGGGCCTGGTCGGCGTGGATGGAGGGGTCCTCCATCTGCTTCTCCAGGCTGCGGTATTCCTCGAGAAGGGTGCTGAGCCGGTCGTTGCTCACTGTCTGCTCCTGTGAAAGCAAACGGCGCCCAACCCCCGGAAATCCGGAGGCGGGGCGCCGTGGAGGTCGTTACTTCTTCTTGCCGGCGTTGACCTTCGCGTACTTCGCCTGGAACTTGGCGACCCGGCCCGCGGTGTCCAGCACGCGCTGCTTGCCCGTGTAGAACGGGTGGCAGGCGGAGCAGGTCTCGACGCGGATCTCGCCGCCCTGGGCGGTGCTGCGGGTCGTGAAGGTGCTGCCGCAGGAACAGATGACCTCGGTCGCCTGGTACTGCGGGTGAATGTCGGGCTTCATGTGCGCTCGGTCCTCTCGAATGGCGGTCGCCGGGTCGCCCGTCAGGTGTATGGGCGGGAACCGGAACCAGTGGCCGATGTACCAGTCTGCCATGTCGGGCGGCGGACTGGCCTTCCGGGGGTTGGAACGTGAGCTACCCTCGCCGCATTCCCGCTTGTCAGGGCAAGATGTCCCGGTGACCAGGTTGCTGATCACCCGGGGCCTGCCGGGCGCGGGCAAGACCACTTTCGCCCGCCGGCTGCAACCCTGGGTGGTCCGGGTCAACCGTGACGACCTGCGTCGCATGTTGCACGGCCGGCGCCTCTACACCCCCTGGGCCGAGGGTCTGGTCAGCACGGTCCAGCGCGGCACCGTGGAGAGGCTGCTCGAGGCGAGGGCGGACGTGATCATCGACGACACCAACCTGCGGCCCGGCCTGGTCCGCGACTGGACGGCGCTCGCCACCCGGCTGGGGGCCACCCTCGAGATCCACGACTTCACCGGCGTACCGGTCGAGGAGTGCGTCCGCCGCGACGCCACCCGCCCGCCCGAGGAGCGCGTCGGCGAGCCGGCCATCCGCACCATGCACCGGAAGTACCTGCGATGAGCTTCCACCACCTGCCCGGCTCGGCCGGCGCCCCCATCCAGCCCGACCTGTCCTGGCTGGACGGCGAACTCGTGGTGACCGAGAAGCTGGACGGCGGCGAGCTGACCTTCACCCGCGACGGCGTACACGGCCCCGGCGGCGCCCCGGCCGAACCCTGGGACCGCCCCGCCACCGCCCTCTGGACGATGATCGCCCACCACATCCCCGACGAGTGGCGCGTCTGCGGCGAGTCGATGTGGGCCCGGCGCGGCATCGCCTACACCGACCTCCCCGGCGTCTTCGTCGTCTTCGGCATCTGGGACGAAACGGACACTCTGCTGGGCTGGGACGACACTGTGGACTGGGCCGAACGCCTGGAACTGCCGGTCGTCCCGGTCCTCTACCGCGGGGTCGGGTTGTCGGCGGCCCGCGCGGCCTGGTCTCGCTCTCGCGACCCGCGAAATTCCGAGGGCTTCGTGGTACGCAGCGCCGGCCGCATCGCCGCGGCCGACCTGCCCCATAGGCTCCTCTGCTGGGTACGCCCAGCCTTCACGACCGTTCCCGCCGGGTCCGCAGTCAACGAATTCGCCTGACGGCCTGTGGATAACCGCCCTGTTTCACCGTCGCCGCGCGCTACATTCCGACCCACCCAGTGCAGGGGTGGGGGAGGCGGCGGATCGTCGGTCAGCGCAACCCACCCTCCACCGAGGTGGGCGTTGACGCGTCGGCGTGAGGGCAACGCGTCCCGTCCCGGGCGAGAGCCGCCGCTTCCTCGTCGAGGTAGAACGCGGGCCGCAGGTCCAGCTCGTCGTAGTAGCGGTGGAACACCGGCGTGAGGCTGCTGGACATCGGCGGCACTATCCACGACCAGTCGGCCGGCACCGGGCGTCCGGCCCGCTCCTCGCTGCGTACGTGGGCCAGGAACCGCTCCGACTCGGTGTGATGGTCGGCGATCTTCACGCCGACCTGTTCGAAGGACCACAGGACGGCTCGGTTGAGCTCGACCAGCGCCCGGTCCCGCCACAGGGTCGACTCGCGGCCGGTGTCCAGGCCCAGCCGGGCGGCCACCACCGGGAGCAGGTTGTAGCGGTCGCGGTCGGCGAGGCTGCGCGCCCCGATCTCGGTGCCCATGTACCAGCCACTGAACGGCGCCAGCGGGTAGTGCACGCCGCCGATGGTCAGGCGCATGTTGGCGATCGCCGGGATCGCGTGCCAGCGCAGGCCCAGCTCGGCGAACCAGCCGTACTCGGGGTGGGTGATCGGCACCTCGCGGATCGCGCGCTCGGGCAGCTCGTACAGCCGCACGCCCTCGGCCGGGGTCTCGATCGCCAGCGGCAGCACGTCGAACGCCTCGCCCTTGCCGCGCCAGCCCAAGCCGCGCATCGCCTCGGTGAAGCGGATCTGCCGCGGGTCACCTCTCCCCGGATAACCGGCATAGCGGATCAACTGCTCATTCCACACCCGGGCGTACGGGCGACCCGGTTCCGCCGCGGCGAAAATGCTGATCACCGGCCTGATCGCCGACCGTCCCGCGGTCGTCAGGTGGTGCACCAACAGCGAAAAGATGTCGTCCGCGGTACGCGCCCGCCGCCGGTCCAGCACGACCAGGCTCCGCCAGTAGAGCCGCCCGATGCACCGGCTCGCGTTGCGCCAGGCCAGCTTCGCCCCGTACGCCAGCTCCTCGGTCGTGTGCACGTAGCTGCCGGTGGCGGCGATCTGCGCCCGCACGATGGCCAGCCGCGGCTCGACCGGACCGAGCTTGGCGTTCTCCAGGTAGCACCGCCGGAGAAAGTCCTCGGCCTCGCCGGGGTCCGCCGGTGCCACCGGGTCCCACCGTTCGGTCGGATGGTCGCGGTACCCGGGAACGTTCATCGCAGGAGGTTCGCACGACCCCGGTCGTGGCTGCTCACACCGGCTGTGCGACGCGAAAAGGCGCGGTCACCCCACGATGAGGTGACCGCGCCTTCGCGGTGCGCGGGACTTACTCGCCCGGGGTCGACTTCGCGATCTGCATCAGGAACTCGATGTTCGTCCGGCTCTGCTTGAGCCGGTCGAGCAGCAGGTCGAGGGCGGCCGCCGACTCCAGGGAGCTGAGCACCTTGCGGAGCTTGTGCACGATGGCCAGCTCCTCCTTGCCCAGCAGGATCTCTTCCTTACGGGTGCTGGAGGCGGACACGTCCACCGCCGGGAAGGTCCTCTTGTCGGCGATCTTGCGGTCGAGCTTGAGCTCGGCGTTACCGGTGCCCTTGAACTCCTCGAAGATGACCGTGTCCATCATCGAGCCGGTCTCGACCAGCGCGGTGGCGAGAATGGTCAGCGAGCCGCCGTTCTCGATGTTGCGCGCCGCCCCGAGGAACCGCTTGGGCGGGTAGAGCGCGGTCGAGTCGATACCACCGGACATGATGCGGCCGGAGGCCGGCGCGGCCAGGTTGTACGACCGGCCGAGCCGGGTCACCGAGTCGAGCAGCACGACCACGTCGTGGCCCAGCTCGACCAGGCGCTTGGCCCGCTCGATGGCCAGCTCGGCGACCGCGGTGTGGTCCTGCGGCGGACGGTCGAACGTGGCCGCGATGACCTCGCCCTTGACCGTGCGCTGCATGTCGGTGACCTCTTCGGGCCGCTCGTCGACCAGCACGACCATCAGGTGGCACTCGGGGTTGTTGTGCGTGATCGCGTTGGCGATCGCCTGCAGCACCATGGTCTTACCGGCCTTGGGCGGCGACACGATCAGCGCCCGCTGCCCCTTGCCGATGGGCATGACCAGGTCGATCACGCGGGTGGTGAGGATGTGCGGCTCGCTCTCGAGCCGCAGCCGCTCCTGCGGGTAGAGCGGAGTCAGCTTGTAGAACTCCGGCCGCCGCCGGGCCTCTTCCGGCTCCATCCCGTTGATCGTGTCCAGCCGGACCAGCGGGTTGTACTTGTCGCGGCGCGAGTTGCCGCTGGGGTCGCCGCTGTCGCGGGGCGCGGACCGGACGGCGCCGGTGACCGCGTCGCCGGCCCGCAGGCCGTGCTTCTTGACCTGGGACATCGACACGTAGACGTCGTTCGGCCCGGACAGGTAGCCGGTGGTGCGGACGAACGCGTAGTTGTCCAGCACGTCGAGGATGCCGGCCACCGGGACGAGCACCTCGTCCTCGGCGACGTGCGGCTCGCGGCCGCCGCTGTCGCGTTCGCCCTGGTCACGGTCGCGGCCCCGGCGCCGGTCACGGAACCGGCTGCGCCGGCTCCGGCGGCCACTCTCGCCGCCGTCGTGGTCGTCGTCGTCCGAGTCGTTGCGGTTGTCGTTGCGCCCGCCCCGGTCGTTGCGCTCGTTGCGCTGGTCGTTGCGGTCGGTGCGATCGCGCTGGTCGCGGTCTCCCCGCTCACCACGATCGCCGCGCTCGCCGTCGCCACCCCGGTCGGTGCGCTCGCCACGCTCACTGCGGTCGGTGCGGTCGGTGCGGTCGGTGCGCTCACCGCGGTCGGTGCGCTCGCCACGCTCGCCGCCACGGTCGTTGCGCTCGCCGCCACGGTCGCCACGGTCGGTGCGGTCACCGCGGTTGCGGTTGCGGCCACGGTCGTTGCGCTCGCGGCCCTCGGAACGCTCACGCTGGTCGGTCTCGCCGGCCGGCGCGGTCTGCGTCTCGGCGGCCACGGCCACCGGCTCCGGCGCGGAGTTCGGCTGCGGTGCGGTCGGCGCGTCGGCCGGCGGCGTGGTGACCACCGGTGCGGTGGCCACGGCGACCGGAGCCGCCTCGGCCACCACCGGGGCCTCGACAGCCGGCGCCGAGGAGCCGTTCGACCGGCTCCGGGAGGCGCGTACCGGCTCGGCGGCGGCCGTGGGCGCGCCCCCGGCCTGACGCTCGGAGATCGCGGTGATCAGCTCGCCCTTGCGCATCCGGGCGGTGCCGGAGATGCCGAGGGACGCGGCGAGACTCTGCAACTCGGGCAGCAACATCGCGGACAGGCCGGTGCCGCCACGGCGACGCTTCGTGGCCGCCGGAGTGCCGGCGCCGTCGTCAGCGACGTCAGAAACACCCGACGTCACGTCGGTGGTGTCGCTCAATGGATTCCTTCCGTCGAAAAAAGCCAAGTCACCCGGGTCTCTGCAGCCTTGGTGGCCGGGTGCCTCGGATCCCGCCGCCGCAGAGCGGAGCGGGGGTTTTGTGCAGCACGGCAGCTCGACGGTGGCCCCGGCCCCGTCGGACGATGACGGGGAAGGTCTCGTTGAAGAGCACCGGTTTCGATCTGGAGAACTGCTGCCCGGCGTGTGCCTTGAAGTGAGAGATGAGGCAGGCAAAGAACTGCCATGCTCCCGGGGGTGCGCGCCGAACCGCGGTAGATCGCTTGCCTCGCGGCTGTGCTAGGTCTTGAGCGTAGTCAACTCGTGCGACCTGCGGCAACAGTGCCCCGCTCGGCGTGTCTAACCATACTCCCTTTCGCAAGGGCTCCGCCGCCATCCACGCCCAACGACACGGCGCGCCATTCTGTTCCCGCTGTGAAATCGCCCGGGACCTCGGTGAACGCCAGCACGGAGGGTCCCGCTCCGCTCACCACGGCGGCCACGCCGACCGAGCGCAGGGCGGCCACCAGCGAGGTCGTCCCGGGCATGGCGTCGCCTCGATAGCCCTGGTGCAGGCGGTCCTCGGTGGCCGGGAGCAGCAGCGTGGGGTCGGTGGTGAGGGCGTGCACCAGGAGGGCGGAGCGACCGGAGTTGAAGGCGGCGTCGGCGTGCGGCACATCGGCCGGGAGGGCGCGCCGGGCCGAGGCCGTGTAGCCGCGTTCGGACGGGATGAAGACAGTTGGGCGTACGTCGGGATGGGTCTTGGTCGTGACCGCGCGCGCCCCGGCACCCTCGGTCCAGGCGATCGTGAAGCCGCCCAGCAGGCACGGCGCGACGTTGTCGGGGTGGCCCTCGAGCCCGGCCGCGATCCGCAGCACGCCGGCGTCGTCGAGCAGCGCCTCACCCCCCTCGACCAGGCCCCGGGCGAGCAGCACGCCGCCCACGATCGCGGCCGAGGAGGACCCCAGGCCACGCGCCTGCGGGATGCGGTTCACGCAGCTCACGGCCAGTCCGGGTGGGCGTTCCCCCAGCTCGTCGAAGGTCGCCAGCATGGCCCGCACGACCAGGTGGCCGTCGTCGGTGGGCAGCTCGTCCGTACCCTCGCCGGAGATCTCGACCCGGACACCCGGGCCGGTCACCGTGGCGGTGAGCTCGTCGTGCAGCGACAGCGCCAGCCCGAGCGCGTCGAAGCCCGGGCCCAGGTTGGCGCTGGTCGCCGGGGTGCGCACACGCGCCGGACCGGCGACGAAGGTCAGGGGCATCCGGTGATTCTCGCACCCACCCGATAACGTGCCTGGCCATGGCGTTCGCGTTTTCCAGTCTTCTCGTTCAGCTGCCACTGCTGGTGGTCCTGATCGCCGGTTTCGTCCTGATCAGCTCGCGCCGGGCCCGGCTCGGCGCCCGCAGCACCACCCTCGCGATGATCGGCCTGGCCCTGCTCACCGGCGAGCTGATCCTGAGCATGATCTGGACCATCTCGTTTCCCCAGCTGATCGCCTCGCTCGACCTCCAGCCGTCCGGTTTCGGGCTGATCAGCGCGGCCGTCAGCCTGATCCTGACGTCGCTGACCGCGGTCGGTCTCAGCCTGCTGATCGCGGCCCTGGTCAGCCGGCCGGCGGCGGATCCGGCGACCCCGCTCGCGGATCCGTACCCGCGGCAGCCTCCTCCGTATCCGGGTCACTGAGGCTCAGCCGGCGGGTGGCGATCCGCCAGCCCACCGCGTACGCCACCGTGATCAAACCGCAACCCACCAGGATCGCGCGCTCACTGACGTGATCGACCACCGCCGCCGCACCCAGCTGGCTCACGGCGATGGCCAGCGTCGCCAGCATCATGTCGGTGGCGAAGACCCGGCCGCGCAGCCGGTCCGGTACCTCGCCCTGCAGCGCGTAGTTGGAGAGCACCCAGTTGGTGCCGCCGGCGAAGTGCGCGACGAAGACCAGCACGAGCACCAGCCAGAACCAGTGGGTGAACGCGACACCGATGTAGCCGAGCCCGTACAGCGTCATCGACAGGGCCAGGCCCGGCAGCAGCCAGGAGCGTTTCCGCAGCACCTGACCCATGACCAGCGGGCCGACGAGGGCGCCGGCGCCGCGTACCGCGAAAAGCAGTCCGGCGCCGAGCGCGCCCACCCCGAACAGGCCCGCGAGCAGCGGAAAGACGGTCAGCACGCCGTTGCCCAGCCCGACCGCGGACTTGACCGTGACCAGCGCCCGGATCCGCGGCCGGGCGGCGACGTAGCGGAACGACTCGCCCAGCGCCGGGCGTTCGGACGACGTGCGCGGCGCCTGCAACGGCCGGCGGATCATCGAGGTGGCGAGCGCACCCAGCAGCAGGCAGAGCACTGTCACGCCAAAACTCACGTACGGCCCGAAAGCGCTGCTCACCACCCCGCCCAGCGACGCGCCGACGATGGTCATCGTGCCCCAGGCCGAGCCGGCGACGGCGTTGGCCGTGGCCAGGTCGGCCGGATCGACCACATTGGGCAGCGCGGCGGTGGCCGCCGGCGAGTAGAACGCCTTGGCCACCGCGACCAGACCGACCGCGACCAGCGCCAGCGGGGCGGTCGCGGCCGACCGGACCAGGAACAGCATCGACACGGCGACGATCGCGGCCAGGTTCGCGATCATCATGATCCGGCGGCGGTCGTAGCGGTCGGCGATGATTCCGGTGTACGGCAGGAGCAGCGCCGTGATGCCGGTGTCGGCCGCGAGCACCAGGGCGCCCCACACGCCGCTGCCGGTCAGCTCGGGCAGCAGCACCAGCAGCGGCACCATCACGAACCAGTCGGACCCGAAGACGACGAGCTCGGCGGCGAACAGCCGGCGAAAGTCGGGGTTGCGGAAGATCACGCCTTCCACCCCGGCCGGCCGACGGAGTCCGCGAGGCGGTCGATCTGCCGGGCCAGGTCACGCAGGCCCGCCTCGTCGAGCCCGGCGAAGACCAGCCGGCGTACCGCTGCCACGTGACCTGGGGCGGCCTCGCGGACGACCTCCCAGCCCTCTTCGGTGAGGACGGCGTTGGTGTAGCGGCCGTCATCCGGGTCGGGCCGGCGCCGCACCAGCCCGCGCCGCTCCAGCCGGGCCACCAGATGGGAGATGCGGGACAGTTCGGCGTTGGTGAGGAGGGCCAGATCGCTGAGCCGGGCCGTCCGCCCCGGCGCCTCGGACAGGCCCGCGACCACGTAGTACTCGAGCAGGCTCAACTGCGAGTCCTGCTGCAGCTGCCGGTCCAGCGCCTGCGGCAGCACCAGGAGTACGCCGTGCAGCGACCGCCAGACCCGCTGCTCCTCGGGAGTCAGCCAGGTCGCCATCCTCCGAGTGTAAGGAATCACATGAACATTCACGCGATTGTGTGCCACGCTCTCACATGAACGTTCACGTGATGACCCGAGGAGCCTCCCATGAAGATCGCCGTCATCGTTGGCAGCACCCGCCCCGGCCGCAATGGCAAAGCCGTCGCCGACTGGGTCCTGGCCCAGGCCGCCGGCCGCACCGGCGCCGACTACGAACTGGTCGACCTACTCGACTACCCCCTGCCGCACCTGGACGAGCCGGCCTCGGCCAAGCTCGGCGCCGCGCGCTACTCCCAGGAACACACCAAGGCCTGGGCGGCCAAGATCGCCGGGTACGACGGCTACGTCTTCGTCACCCCCGAGTACAACCACTCGACATCCGGCGTACTCAAGAACGCCATCGACTATTTGTACGACGAGTGGACCAACAAGGCCGCCGCGCTCGTCAGCTACGGCATGGTCGGCGGCGCACGCGCCATCGAACACCTGCGCGGCGTCCTGAGTGAACTGCAGGTGGCCCACGTCCAGCAGCAGCTGAGCTTCTCGATCTTCACCGACTTCGAGAACTACACGTCCTTCACCCCGAGCGAGATGCAGCGCAACTTCGCCGGGGTGATGTTCGGGCAGCTCGAGACCTGGGCGGCGGCCCTGCGCGACGTCCGCTCGGCCGTGCCCGCAGCCGCCTGATCGAACAGCGCGGCCCAGCACGACGGTGCACACACGGCGGCCTGATCAGACGGCGCGGCCAGCACGACGTCCGCGCGGCGGCCTGATCAGACAGCGCGGCCCAGCACGACGTCCGCGCGGCGGCCTGATCAGACAGCGCGGCCCAGCGCGGAGAGGAGTTGGACGGCGGGGTCGGTGCTGATGGTGGGCACCGGAGGGGCGACGATGCCCAGGCCGGCCATGCGCTCGGCGTTGGCCTGGGCATAGGTCAGGCCCCGGGCGACCGCGGCCGGGTCGAGCGACTCGGGCTGCCTGGTCGCCCGGGCCAGGTCCCACTCGTGGACGGTCAGGTCGAGGAGCATCTGTTCGGCGTACACGGTCAGGGGTGCTTCGCCGAAGGAGAACCGAGCCGTGCCGGACAGGTCGGCGCCCTTCCACGCCGCGAGGGATCGTGCCGCTGCCCGATCCCAGGCGCGCACCGGGTCGTCGCCCAGAACGTCACCGTCGTAACGGTCGCCCACCTGCTCCAAGCCCTCCCCGGCGAGCAGGTGTGGCACCCACAGGTGCTCGCCGACCAGGTGATTGACCAGTTCCCGGACCGTCCACTCGGTGCACGGCGTCGGATCGTCCCAGCGGGCGACCGCGTGCACCCGAGCACCGAACCGATCGATCGCGCCGGGCATCAGATCACGGACGGACTCGGGCATGACGGGCACGCTACCGCTCTTCCTCCCGAGGGTCAGCATCATCGTCGTGGAGTTCGGCCCGGATCCAGCGTGCACATCGCACCGGCCTGACAGCGCGCGGCGGGAATGCCAGGCCGGTACCAGTCCTCTGTGCGCTCCCTGCCAGCCAGGCCCATCAGGCTCGACGGCATGACGATCACCCTGCGGCCGGGCGCCACCGTGATGTTCACCGGCGACTCGATCACCGACCTGTGGCGGCCCGACGGCGAAGACCGGTACGGCTACCCGCTCCGGATCGCCGGCGAATGGAGCTTCCGGCACCCCGACCGGCCCATCACCTGGCTGAACACCGGACACGCCGGCGACAAGGTCAGGGACCTCGAGGCCCGCTGGCAGGCCGACGTGCTCGACGTACGCCCCGATCTGGTGTCGATCCTCGTCGGAGTCAACGACAACGGCTGGCACACCCTGGACCCGAATGGCCACGAGATCTCGGCCGACGAGTTCGCGGCGGGCTATGACCGCCTGCTCGCTCCCCTGGCCGGGGCCGGCACCGAGATCATCCTCATCGAGCCGTTCCTCCTGCCGATCCACGGCGTCATCGAAGCCGGTATCCACCGCGATGGCGAATCCGGCGCCATCCTCATCGACGACGACGTCCGCCGCGCCTGGCGCACCGGCCTGAACCCGAAGATCGCGGCCGTCCGCCGACTCGCCGCTGAGTACGGCGCACACCTGCTCGCCGCCGACGGCATGTTCGCCGGCCTCGCCACGAGAACCAGGCCGGAACACTGGTCCGAGGACGGGGTGCACCCGACACCGGCCGGCCACGCCGCACTCGCGGACGCCTGGCTACGCCTGGTGGCGTGACCCCACCTGTCTTTACGGGTGTCGCGGCGGGACCTGACCGGTCGGGACTACCAGGGAATGGCGCCGTCGTCATCCTGCAGAGTCGCGGTCGGGCCCTCGGGACCCAGCGTGGCCAATCTGACGACGACCTTCGCGCTCTCTTCGGCCGGACGACCTTCGATCCGCAGGGATGCCGTCATGCCGGTCGCGGTCGTGCCCGGCTCCACAGCGTTGAACTTGATACCGGGATATGCCTTCGCGTACTGGACGGTGAGCATGGTGATCGCCGACTTGGATGCCGAATAGAGTGGGAGAAAAAGACCATATTCGGGGCGGCTCGGATTGGTCACCGCCCAGAACGATCCAGCACTGCTGGAAACGGTCACGACAACAGGACTGCTCGACTCACGCAACAGGGGAAGTGCCGCTTCGGTGACGCGCACCCATCCGATTGCGTTGGTGTCGAATACCTTCAAGGCAGTCGGGCCGTCGATGACGCCGCCGCCATGGATTCCGGCATTGTTCACCAGCACGTCCAGCCGGCCCTCGGTCGAACCGACATGGGTGATGGCACGTTGAACGGAAGCGTCATCGGTAACATCGAGGGGGATGAAGCGTGCGCCGACCGTCGCTTCGGCGCGTAGTCCTTGTTTCGTGTCCCGATCGCCGATGAAGACGGTGTGGCCCAATGCGACAAGCTGCTTGGCGGTTTCAAGGCCGATGCCATTCGCGCCGCCGGTTATCAATGTGACAGGCATAGCTCTTCCCGAATCAAAGATCGGATGTTGGGACCGTGGGACGGATCCGGTCGGCGGAGGGCGGGAGCCCGCCCTCGCCGGCTCGTCGGCGGTCAGGCAGCCAGCTGCCGCTTCATCGTGGTCGCGTCGTGCAGCGCGGCCATGTGCACGAACCGCCCGTCCCTGACCTGATAGATCGCGTACTCCGTGATCTCGAAAGATCTTCCGGTGGCGGGCACCCCGAGCCACTCCTTCGCGGGAGTGCCGGTGTTGGTCAGGCGAGCGGCGAGGCGATCGCCGTCGAAAAGCAGCTCATGAAGCTCCCAATGGAGGTCGGGAACGGCATCGACATCGGCCTTCTGCACCGCCAGCAGGTCGTCCCTCGTCGCCGGCTCGCCGTTCAGCGTGGTGGTGTCGTTGATGAATTCGTCCATGCCGTCGAATTCATGGGCGTTGAGCGCCGCGATGTAGCGCTCGTACCAGGCGCGCACAAATTCTGTGTCGGTCATGATCTTCCCTTTCCTATGGCCTGTTGGGGCTGGTGATCGGCCCACAAACAACGCTACGACGGGCCCTTCGCCTCAACCAGGGCCCCAAGGAACAGGGGGATTGAAAGGACCACCGTCGCGGCGGCACGAGTATTCGCCAACTCATGGGCGGTGCGGCCAGGCGCTGCGATGACCGACGCGCGCTCAGCGGTCCGGTCTGGCCAATCGACTGCGATTACCGGCGGAAACGCGTTGCCCGTTTCAGGTTGAGGATCAACTCTTCGCGACTTTGTCCGTCGACGATGAACTGCCACATCGGCGTGCCCGCAGCGCTGCGCCAGGACTCACTGAGAGGACTGTTGTCGACCGTGTCGTACCCGAATTGGTCATAGAGATCGGTGACGAGGTCGACCGCATCCAGGTGGTTGCTGGAGACCACCAGCGCTCGCCGGTCCGTGGCTCCGGCCGGCCGGGCCAGACGGAAGAGGCCGGGCAAGGCGTCATCGGGAGTGTCCGGCCGGAGCGGCGGGTGATGCTGCACGTGCGAGAAAGCCTTGGCAATCTTGGAGGTTGGCAGCTGCTCCTGACGCAACTCATGAACGGTCTTGCGCCCAGAGCTCACCTCGGGATAAATGCCGTCGCGGGCCGCCATGTAGTTGTTGGTGTCGAGAACGACCTTGCCCGCCAGCTCATCGACCGGGAGGCGGTCCTGTGGGGTATAGCGGAAGGCGATGATCGCGAATGCGGCTCTCTCGGCGGCCTCGGCCGGGGACGCGCCCCGGGCGCGCGGACCCAGCTCGTGGAGGAAACCGGCCAGGGTCTCCGGTCCTCGCGAGTTGGCGATGACGACGTCATAGCCGTTCATGACCGACGCGCGGGCCAGCGTACGTCCGACCTGACCGGCACCCAGGATTCCGATGGTCGTCAACGGTGGTTTTCCGACCGGGGAGTCTCATGCGGCTGGAATCGCCGCTGCGGTTGCCGGGTCGGCAGACCGGCCGAGGCCAGGATCGACAGCTTCTCGGCGTCAGGGGATCCCGCATCCGCGTGGTAGATCACCAGCCACTGCCCGTCCGTACCGCTGATCGCCAGCCGTTCCCGGTTCAGCACCAGCTCGCCGAGCTCCGGATGGTTGAACCGAATCGGTGTGCCGTACTGCGCGCGCACCTCGTGCCGTGCCCAGAGCTGTCGGAACGTCACGCTCGCCAGCGACAGCTCACCGGTGAGCTCGATGAACCGTGGGTCCTCGATGTCGGCTCCGACAGCCTGGTGAAGGTTGGCGACAAAGCACTCCGTCATCGCCTCCCACTCGGGATACAGAGTCTGCTGCGCCGGGTCCAGGAAGAAGTCCCGAAGCTGGTTTCCGCCGACATCGAGCCCGGGCGAAAGGGCCCGGGCCAGATTGTTGGTGGCCAGGATGTCGAAGTAGCGGCCCTCGATGAAGGCGGGCTGCACGAGGGAGTTCAGCAACCCGAGCGCCCCGTTCGGCACCGTCTCCTCGCGAGGACGGATCCGGCGGTGCTTCCGCGGCGCGTCCACGGCCAGGGAGAGCAGATGAGCCATGTGCTCGTCGTTGAGGCAGAGAACCCGTCCGATCGACGTGAGCACCTGCGGCGACGGGTTGCGGTCGCGGCCTCGCTCCAAGCGCAGGTAGTAATCAGCGCTGATGCCGGCAAGCATCGCGACTTCCTCCCGGCGCAGCCCCGGCACACGTCGTACGCCGTTGTCGGGAATGCCGGCTTGCCGCGGCGTTACGAGCGCCCGCCGAGCACTCAAGAACGTACCGAGGGCATTCGATTTCTCACTCACCCATCCACCCTAGGACGGCGCCGGCCGATTTGCCGGGGTCCTGTCAGACCCCCGTTTGATCGGGGCTCTGGCCGGCCCGGCGAGCCGTTCCTAGCGTCGTCGGAAAGTGCTCGGGGCGTCGCACGTCCATCGGGCATCGGCAGTGACGGAAGGACACAACTTTGACTGCCACGTCCCCGTCGACCGAGGTGCCTACGGTCGAGCGAACGACGCCCGCGTGGGGTGCGGTCGTCTCCCTGAGCCTGGGCGTCTTCGCCATCGTGATGTCGGAGTTCCTGCC
The DNA here is from genome assembly GCF_043197135.1 of Actinoplanes sp. NPDC049265. Taxonomy (NCBI): domain Bacteria; kingdom Bacillati; phylum Actinomycetota; class Actinomycetes; order Micromonosporales; family Micromonosporaceae; genus Actinoplanes; species Actinoplanes sp. NPDC049265. The sequence continues at coordinate 257,181 of NZ_JBICSP010000001.1, forward strand.
GGCCAGCCTGCTGCCGCGCATCGCCGACGACCTCGGTGTCTCGGACGGCGCGGCCGGCCAAGCCGTCAGCGTGACCGCCTTCGCCGCGGCCCTCTCGGCGCTGTTGATATCGGTGGTGGTATCACGCGCCGATCGGCGGCGCGTCATGATCGGCCTGACTCTCCTCGCGATCATCTCCAACCTGATCGTGTCCGTGGCGCCAAGCCTCTACACCGTCCTGCCCGCGCGCCTCCTGCTCGGTGTCGCACTCGGCGGATTCTGGGCGATGGCCACCGCGATGGCTGCGCACCTGGTGCCGGCCGGCCACGTGGGCCGAGCACTAACAGTGATCAACTCGGGCGTGGCCGCGGCCACGGTCGCCGCCGTGCCCCTCGGCGCCTGGCTCGGCGACGTCTGGGGCTGGCGCGGCGTCTTCGTACTCGGTGCCGGTGTCGCCGCGCTCGCTCTGGCCGTGCAGGTCGCCACGTTGCCGGTCGTCAAGCCCACCGCCGTGAGCGGACTCCACGCGCTCGGATCCGTCATTCGCTCCGGGATCGTCGTGGGTGGGTCGCTCGCGATCCTGCTCATCTTCAGCGGACACTTCAGCGGCTTCACCTACATTCGCGACGCCGCGCAAGGTATGTCCGGAATCAGCGGTGGCGGGTTTGCCGTACTACTCCTCGTCTTCGGCCTCGCCAATTTCGTCGGCACCGCTGCCAGCGGCCCGCTCGCGGACCGGGTGCCGCGGGCCGGAGTCTTGCTCTTCCCGGCCGTTCTGGGTGCCGGAATGATCGTCATGTACGTCACCGGCAGGTCCGTCACCGGGCTCTTCATCGCGGCCGTGATCTGGGGATTCGGTTTCGGTGGAGTGCCGACCACGGTGCTGAGCTGGGGCGCCAGGACCGAGCCCGATCGACTCGAGCAAATCGGCGGCGTCATCGTGACGGTGTGCAATATCGCTGTGGCGACCGGGGCTGTCCTCGGCGGTTTTCTGGTGGACCGAGTGGCGACTGATCTGCCACTCCTGGTCGGTGGCACAGCGTCGATCGCCGGCGCCCTCGTCCTCACCGTCCTGCGCCAACGCCAGTGACGTGGGGTCCTCACTGTGCCCCGCCCACTCATACACCCACAAAGTAGGCATGGCCCCGAGTGCGGCATCCGAGGCGCCGGCCACGCGAAGCGCCGATCTGGAAACGGGGGCGTCGCCAAGATCCGCTCAGCGTTCCATCACGGCGTTTGGCGGTGTGCCCTCCGGCGCTTACAGCTGATGGCCTTGGATGAAGGAGACGAGTTCACCCACGGTCCGGAATCTGGAAACGTCGTCCACGTCGATCGGAACACCGAAGCGACTGGCGACGTGGCCCATCAAGGCACCAACCTGATCAGCGCGCACTTCCAGGGCGGAGATCTCCTTGTCGAGGCGCAGGCCAGAGCTCCCCGCAGGCAGCACCTCACGCACGATCTCGCCGAGGCCTCGCAGGATCTCGTACTGACTGAAAGCCACGCGCATCTCCCAGCGCTCGGAAACCGATTCACCGTTCGCACCGCTTGTCGCTCGACGAGCTGTCGCACGAACATATCGCGTGCCGGCTGGTCAACCCGATAGAGTGTACGCACGAGATCCATAACGGTAGAACTCAGTTGCGACTACCAGCGATCGCGGGTTGCCGTCGGCGGATACGGCAGGTGAGGCGCGACGCGGGCAAATTCATCGCGACCTCGCATCGGCTGGGTGGCTTGGAGCTCAGGAATGCGTTCTAGCGTCTTCTCGGTCGGTATCGATTACGCAGGGACTGGCCATCGCGAGCTGCCGTCCGCCGTCGATGACGCACGGCGACTGGAGCTGTTCCTGACGCGGTGGGGATTCGTCGCCCGGTTGGAATGCGGTGCCCTATCTGGCAGGACTTCTCGTGACATCACTGAGGCGCTTGAGGCCTGGGCGGACGATATAAGGGCGGCGCGGAGGTACAGAGGGGCCGTGTTGTATCTGGCGGGCCACGGTCGCCTCCATAACGGCCGTCATTACGTCTTGGCCGCCTCCAGCCCGCTTGAGCCGCCATACTTCGGCAGCAAAGCAGTCGACTCGGACGATCTGGTGCAGGCCGTCCTGAACAGTGGTGTCACCACCGCACTGATACTGCTGGACGCCTGCTACTCCGGATTCGCCGCCGGTGAGATTCAAACAGCGCTCGAGAGGGCCGCTGCGTCGCAAGGCGGCGCTGGGATGGATCTGGCAGTCCTGGTGCCTTCCTTGCACCACCAGAAGTCCTACAGCGGACTATTCGTTGAAGCCATGTTGGATGCCCTCGAAAGCGGATCGTTGTCGGGGCATTGGAAGGACGGCGACGAATTCGTCACCCTGTTCGAGCTGCGTCAGGAATTGCGGGACCGGCTGCGCGACGAACAGTGCGCCTACGTGGCCGGCCGTGACGGCATCAAAATCCTGCCTAATCCTCGGTACCGGGCAAGTATCACGCAGGACATCCTCTCCGGAGTGCCGCTGCTAGGCGATCTACCGGAGGTCGAACGGCTGCACTTCGTCCGCAAGGCGGCAAGTGCCGGGGAAGACGGGCGAGGCTGGTTCTTCATCGGACGGCGGGCCGCTGCGCGGGACACTGTCGACTGGCTGAGGGACGCGCAGGGCGGCGTCCTGGTGGTGACCGGGGCGCCGGGCAGCGGTAAGTCGGCATTCCTCGGGCGCATGGCCGTATTGGCCGATCCCGCCTCGCAGCCCTCATGTCGAACTCTGGGGTTGTTCGACGACGACACCGAGCCGTGCCCGCCGGTCGGGTGTTTCGACGCCGTAGTGCAGTTGAAGAGTCGGCGAACCGAGGACGCGGCTTACCAGATAGCCAACCAGCTCGGCATAGATCTGGATGAGTCGACCAATGTCCCGCGGGATCTAGTCTCGGCCCTGCGGCTGTCGGGCCGACGCGTGACGGTCCTCGCGGACTCGTTGGACGAGGCGGAACCGGGTGAGGAGGTCTTCATCGCCCGTGACGTCCTGCGCGCCATCGCCAACTCGCCTGGCTGCCGTGTCATTGTGGGGACACGACGTGACAAAGACGGCACGAGCGGTGACCCGAACCGATCTAGTCCGTTGATCAAATCCTTGAGTTCTCGGAGCCTGCCGGTGTCAGTCATAGACCTCGATCAGGATGCGACCGCCGACGACGACATCGAGAAGTACATCGATAAGCGGCTCGCCCAGGAGCCGCGTTGGGCGACTGCGCCAGGCCGCACTGCGGTCGCGGCAGGGGTGACCGCGAAGGCCGGCGGAAACTTCCTGTTCGCGCGATTCGCCGTTCGGGCGCTGGCTGGGCTGGACGAGACGTGGTTCGACGAGCCGGACTGGGAACGCCGCCTGCCAGCGTTGGTCGGGCAAGCGGGTCTACACGAGGCACTTTCGCTAGATCTTGATCGGTTCGAGAATGCAGGTGCCGTCCGGGACGCACTGCTTCCGCTAGCCTACGCCCGAGGAAAGGGCCTACCTCGGCGCGGGATCTGGCCGCGTCTAGCCACGGCACTGGCGAACGACGGATCCGGCCGGGTGTTCAACGCAGCCGACATCTCCGGCGTAATCCGTGACGCCGGGTGGTATCTGGCGGAGGGTTCCGAGGATGGCCAGTCCGTGTATCGGCTATACCACCAGTCCATCGGCGACTATCTGAGAGCGGACGGCGGCTATGAGCGGCGACGCCGACAATGAGGCCCGCATCGTCGATCAGCTCCTCGCTGAAGCTGCCGCCGAGGGCTGGTACCGCGTGAACCCATATGTGACCCGCTACCTGGCACTGCACGCTGCCGCAGCCGGCAAGTTGCCGGTCATCGCCGGTGACCCCGACTACCTCGTCGCCGCCGACCCCGCAATCCTGACTGGTGCGCTGGGCACCGGTCTCGACCCAGCGCTGCCCGAACTCGCACGGATCTATCTGCGGCGCGCCCACTCCATGCGCAGCGCACCGGTTACCGAGCGCATGGCGGTGCTGAGACTGGCCGCACTCGAGGCCGGCGAGGACGCGGATTTCCACCGACCTGAGAGCGGACGCTGGTGGCCCGAATGGGTGCAGCAGCCGCTGATCCCGTTCCACCGGGTGCTGGAGGGACACACCGGCGGCATCAACGCTGTCGCGCACGCGACTCTGTCCGGCGGCCCGGTCGCGGTCACCGGGGGTGAGGACGGCACGGTCCGCGTATGGGACCTGGTCAGTGGGGCCACGATTCGGCTGATCGAAGCGCACGACGGTTCCGTGCAGGCCGTCACCTGCATCGCGGACGACGGCAATACCTTGCTTGTGACCGTCGGTGACGACGCCGCAGTGAAAGTCTGGGACCTAGCCACCGGCACGGCGCTGCAGGTTCTGGGCGGCCATGAGGGTTGGGTGGGGGCGGTTGCCGCGACTCGTCTGGACGGCAACCTGATGGTCGTCAGTGGAGGTTTCGACCGGACGGTCCGGATGTGGGACGCCACTGCAGGTTCCCTGGTAGAGACATTCCGCGGACACGAGGGCACCGTGCGAGCGCTGGACGTGGCGCACGCCGGTGCCGATGTGGTGGCGGTGTCGGGTAGCTCGGACGCAACGGTCCGCACGTGGGACCTGCGTGGCGGCGCAGCCGGCGGCATTCTGGGCAGGCACAACGGATGGGTCCTGGCGGTCGCGGTGGGCGTGGTCGGCGGGCAGGCGACTGCGGTGACCACCGGGGACGACCGGATGGTGCGGGTGTGGAACCTGGAAAGCCAAGAAGAGCGGCACCGCCTCGCCGGGCACGCGGCATGGGGTCGGTCCGCGGTCCTGCTCGTCGACTCCGCGCTTGCCCTGACCGGCGGCGCGGACCGCAAAGTCTGCCTCTGGGACGTCGAGCGAGGACTCCTGCTGCAGGCGATTGGCGGCCACTCTGCGGATGTAACCGGAGTGGCCGTCACCCGGCTGGAGGACGAGGTCGTGGCGATGTCGGCCTCGGACGACTCGACCGTGCGATTGTGGAGCATCGCCGCGGTCGGCGACGTCGACGAGGTACATCACAGCGGCTGGGTGCTGGGTGTGGCCGTGACCGGGGCGCTGGGGACGCGTGTGGCCGTTAGCGGCGGAACTGACCGTACCTTGCGGGTCTGGCGCCTCGCCGACGGCCGTCACCTGCGGACGTTGACCGGCCACACGGGATGGATCGGTCGGGTGACCACGAGCACCGAGGACGGCGCCGGCGTAGTGGTGTCGGTCGGCGCCTTCGGCGAAGCCGTCGTCTGGGACGTCGGCGACGGGCGGATGATCAAGAGGGTCGTTAAGGCACCCAGCTCGCTGTTGGACGTAGCGACGGTCCGCGTGGGCCCCGCCACGGTGGTCTTGACCGCCGGTGACGACGGATACCTAAGGGCATGGGACATAGAAACCGAACGTGACGTGCTGGCAGTACGCAGTCATGACGGAGGCGTGCGCGCAGTCGCCGGCCGCTCATCCGGGGAGCGCAGCATCGCGGTGTCGGGCGGCACCGATGGCGCCCTGCGGGTCTGGGACCTGGTTACGGGGCAACTCGCGGCGACTCTGCCGGGACACACCGGCTGGGTCCGGGAGGTCGCCTTCCTCGACGGAATTGACCGTGTGGTGTCGGCCGGCGACGACCACACGCTGAGGGTGTGGGATCTGCGCACAGGATCGTCCACGGTCCTGCGAGGCCACCGCGACGCCGTCCTCACGGTGGTGGGCGGCATGGTTAACGGTCAGCCCCACGCGGTGAGCGCAAGCGCGGACGGCACCGTAAGGGTGTGGGATGTCTCGACCGGCAACAGCTTTGGCATCCCGCTCGGCGGTTGCTATGGGTTGGCTTTCGAAGCGACGACGATCGTCGCCGCCACCCACCTCGGCGTGTTCGGTATCAGCCTCCACCGGGACGACACAACGTCCACCAGCGGGCCGTAACCGGGAGCGGAGCGCCGGAAACAGGTAGACGGCACAATCCAGCGGATCGGAGATCCAGTGTCCACCGTCACCCACGGCGACATCGTGGTGGTCATCCCGGGAATTCTCGGGTCGGTGCTGTACCGCGGCACCGACCAGGTGTGGGGATATCGCCAAATCGTCACCAACCTGCACCGGCTGCCACAACGCCTGACGCGGGACCTGGCGCTGCCGGCCGACGCCTTCGAACAGCCCGCCGAGGAGGGTTACGACGATGGGGTACGTGCGACCGGCGTGCTTCGCACCCAGGCGATCGTCCCCGGCTTCTGGGCCGTCGACGGCTACGACGTACTGCTGGACAGGCTGCGCCGCCGATTCCCATCCGACAGAGATGGCATCGTAGAGTTCCCGTACGACTGGCGGCAGTCGAACGAGTACACCGCCCGGCGACTCGCCGCCTTCGTTGAACCGCTGATCGAGCGGCGACGGCGTGAGTATCCGCAGGCGAAATTGATCCTGGTCGGGCACTCTATGGGCGGCCTTGTCGCCAGGTACTTCGCGGAGTGCCTCGACGAGGAGGGCGTCGTCCGCCGCATCGTCACGATCGGAACGCCTTACTCGGGCGCCTTGAAGGCGTTGGCCGTGTCGGCGAACGGCTACGTCCGTTTAGGACCGGTACGCATTGATCTGGCCGAACTGGTGCGCTCGCTGCCGTCGGTGGCCGAGTTGCTACCTGTCTACGGGTGCTTGGACTCCGCGGCTGGCGCACCGCAGACGATCTTTGACGGCATGCCCGTACCGGGACTGACGAAGCAGGCCGTCGAGCGGGCGCGCCGGTTCCACAGGGGGATGGACGCCGCCGTGGCGGCGGCCGGACGACGACACCGCTACCACGCGCTGGTGAGCCACCGACAGCCGACCGACGTCGGCGCCTTCCTGTCCGCGACGGGCGAAGTGCAGGCAAGGCGGTCGACCGATCCGGATTTCGGCGGTGACGGGACTGTGCCAAGGTGCTCGGCGACGCCACCGGAATGGACCGACGACGCCAACGCCGTTTTCATCGGCGGTCGGCACGCGAGTCTGCAGCGTCAGAACGAATCCCTGGTGCAGCTGTACGGGATCCTCACCGCTCGTCCCCGCCACGCCCAGGCGGTCGCCGACGAGATCGCGGTGGACGCCGAGGCTTACACGGTCGTCGGTACCGACTGGGTGGTGCGGGCACACTGCGTGACCGGCCTGGACAACTTGGCGTTGGCGGTGAGCGTCGTCGATCCCGCCGAACCGGGCCCCCCGTTCACTGTGCCGTTGACGCCCACAGGTGCCGGCGGGTACCAGAGCAGCGTCGTCCTGACCAGACCGGGCCTGTTCCGGTGGACCGTGCATTCGATCGCGGCGGCCGCAACGCCGATCGATCCGGTCTCGGACCTGCTGCTCTGTCTCGAAGCATGATTCGCCTCGAGACCGACAGGCCGATGCCCACGACCGGCCTCGTGCGGACTCTTCGCGCGCCGACCACCGGAGTCCGTAACGATACGGGCAGGCCGCGTCGCCCACGCCGGGCGGCCGACGGTGCAGCGGTCCGTTCGCCGATGAAGGCCATGATGGAGAATCTGTCGAGCCGTAGGCAGACTGGCTCGGACATTCAGACTATTTACGTTGCGTACGGGACGTCATACTCTCAGCACGTTCAACCGACACATCACGTAGTACTGCCAGTACAGCGTCCCCCGGTCAGCGGAGGTGCTCTCAGATGGTCGACAGAGATAACGGCGTGCCGCTCGACGAGGCCCGAGAAGCACAAGCGGCGAGCGGACGAGCTTCCCGGATTGGTGTACTCCGTAGACGACTTGAGATTGAGCGGTTGCTCGAGACACGGGATGCCTCCGACGACCGCAGCAAGTGGTAGGCGGTCGGACCTCCACTTCTATTGCCGACTGTTACGCGCCGACTGAGCCTGCACCGCACGAGCGGAAAGTTTCAGATCTTGGAGCCTGAGCCCACGCGGATCGATTGCTCGTCGTACTGGTCAGGCGTTAACGCGGTCGTGGCCGACGCCGAGGACGTGGCTCGGCGCGGCTCACCAGGAGCGGACGAGAGCCTCACCCAGCTAGCGTTGTCCAGCCCGCAATGGCCGATCCGAGCGGCGTGTCTGCGCCTACTGGCTGAACACTTCCTCTCAGAGCCGCAGACGCCGCGATCCATCGCCGCTGGCATCCACGATCCAGTGGACTGGGTCGCCTTCACCAGCATCCAACTCGTCCAGCAACACCGGTTGTGGATCGCCGTCGAGGAGTTGGTGCGGGTCTCAGGATGGCCGAGCAGATTCATGCGGCCCGGCTATCTCCGCAAGCCCGTCGGATGCGGGGCCGCGTTCGCGAAACGGGCGCTGATCCACATCTTCGGCACCGTGGATCCAGCCGAGTTACGTAGACGCGAGGACGACTACATCGAATCGCTGCTGGCCAACGTCCGGACGGCGCCAGCTCCCGCGTCCCGCGACCGGCATCGCGACGTCCTGCTAATTCCTGGCGGGACGTTCGCCGCCGGCGCGCCGGGCGTCGGGGGCAACCCGTTTAATCTCGACGACACAGACAACCCCGCCCGGTCGGTGCACCTCGACCCGTACTACGTCGATCGGAAGGCCGTCACGAACGAGAGATACCGCAATTTTCTGCGGGACGTGGACGGCAGTACTGCCTTCGATCATCCCGAGCAGACCGCCCGAACAGATCACGAACCCTCGCATTGGCACGACCTGCGCTTCAGCGCGCCAGACCTGCCCGTCGTCGGGGTTGATTGGTACGATGCCTGGGCTTTCGCCCAATGGGCCGGAGGCTCTCTGCCGTCGGAGGACCAGTGGGAGAAGGCGGCACGGGGCAACGACGGCAGGACCTATCCGTGGGGAAATGAATACGATCCTGATCGTGTGAACGACGTGGCCCGCGCGTTCGGTCGGCAGCCTGCCGACATCGACGAATGGGAGGAGCTACTCGTGAACGCCTCCGCATCCGATTTCCCACCCGCCCCGGTGGTGGCCGTCGATGCCCTTCCCGCTGGGGCTAGCCCTCTGGGCGCGCTGCAGATGTCCGGCAATGTCTGGGAGATAACCCGAACCAACTACTTCTCCCGCGAGGACATGGACCCATTCTTCCGCGCCCGCTCGCCGCGAGAATTCATGCATCGGCGTGACGCGTTCCATGTGATAAGAGGCGGGGCATGGACGTCGCCGGCGCCGTGCCTCGCCACCCACTACCGCGGTCGGGACCTCATCACCGACCGTCACAGCGAGATCGGGTTCCGCTGTATGTATCCGGTGCTCTGAACTGGTGCCGGCGATGAAGTACTCGGTGTCGCAGACGGATGGAAAGGTAACTGGAGAATGACGGAAGCACCCCGCCCCGCCGTGGTCCGCAAGAAAGACGCCCTGCACCGGTTGGAGAACGACCAAGACCTGTGGGCCGCCACCGCCTCGCGGGACGGTGTTCCCACACTGGTCCCGCTCTCCTTTCATTGGGACGGATCGACCCTGCTGGTGGCGACGATCCCTTCAAACCCCACTGGGCGCAACATCCTCGACACCGGGGTCATCAAGGTGGCCCTGGGACATACCCGCGACGTCGTGCTGATCGACGGTGCCGCGCGAATCCTCGACAACGCGGATGTTGGGGCGGACCGGACGTCCGCGTATGAGACGAAGAATAAGTGGAACCCCGCGGAGTCGTCGACCTACCGATTCTTCCTTATCACGCCCGCTTCGATCGAGTCGTGGCGTGAGCTCAACGAACATGGCGACCGTGCGCTTATGCGCGACGGCACCTGGCTGGTCTAGCGGCGCCACGATGGACACGCGAATCCGAACGCCCCACGCCGGCCCATGGCACAGGGGCCGGCCATAGCCTGGTTCGAGCGGGGTAGCGACGAGAGCACGCTCGTGCGAGGGATGGCCGCGGGGCGTGTCCCCGGTCGGCTTGCCTTCGCCGGTAGCGCCGCGATGAAGCAGCTGCGCTTCGCCGAGGACTTTCCAGAGGAGTACGAGGACGGCCGGGCGGACATCGAGGTCGAGGCAGTAACCAAGATGATCGACGGTGGGTTCGACGCTCGGCAGTTGTGTGACATCGGCCCGAGCAACGGCGTCCACACTGCACAGCTGCTCGAGCGATTGCAGCGGCGGGCAGCTCTGCCGGTCAGATATTTGGGTCTCGACTTCAGCGACACCCTGATGCGAGGTGCCCGACGCCGATTGACCGATCTCCTGCCGACGGACCATACCTTCCGACGATGGGATATGGAGACTGGCGCGACCGCCGTCATCAAGCGTTGGCGCAGCGGTCGCAATCCTGTGCTGATCTGCCTGTTCGGTAACACACTGGGCAACGTCCTCGATGAGGCCGCGACACTGCGCAACATCCACCTAAGCAGCCACCCGGGCGATCGCCTCGCCGTCGGCGTCTACCTGGCTTCCGAGCACTGCATCGACGCAGCTTCGCAGTACTACACACAACGCGCCATCCTCGACATGGCCACAGAGCCGCTGCGCGCCGCAGGACTGAACGAATCGACGGTCCGGGTCGACGTGCGTCGCACCGGGAACCGGATCACGTTCACCGGCACGCTGCTAAAACCCTTCTCCCGGGCCGGTATCCGGCTGGACGCCGGACACTGCTTTGAGTGCTTCACTTCGGCACGCTACGAGGAGGGCCGTGTGCGAGCGCTCCTGGATCATTCTGGCTGGCGATGCCTGCCAGATTGGTCCTCCCACAACGACGAGTACCTCGTCGCGGTGGCTGAGCGCATGCCGACCACGCCGTCCTAAGGCCGGAACGCCCTCCACACCGGAAACGCGGGCGGACAAAAGGACTCGACTGGCCGGTGGCGGCGTGGTGCTGGTGCACGGCGGCGCTGCGGCGGGGAACCCGCGCCCTCTATGGGCCGATGAGCTGCCTGCGGTCGGAGTACGGACTTCTCGTGCCGGTGTCCGGCCGGACGCTGCCCCAAAATTCGGGCGAGCCGCCCGGCGTCGGCGATCGCAGGCGGGTCGTCCAGCCGGCGTTCGGCGGCATGGCAGCATGCGCGGCCCGGGTGGTCGGCCGAACCTAGACGGCGACCCAAGGGCGCCATCGGTCGAGGCGGGTGCCTCGGCGCACGCAGGACGCCAGCCGTTTCAGGCGGTAGCCGATGGGTTCGCGGGCCCGGCCAAGCTCTTGATGATCTTGATCGGGCTTCGGTACGTCCTCGGCACGAAGGACCTTAGCTGTCCAGTGATGGCCGTACACGGCCAGACAGACAAAAAGGGCCACTGACCGAGTCATCGCTGGTCAGTGGCTCGAAAGGCCACGTCAACTACGGTGCCCCCGGCAGGATTCGAACCTGCGCTTTCGCCTCCGGAGGGCGACGCTCTATCCCCTGAGCTACGGGGGCTCAGGAACGCTCAGAAGCCTAGCAGGCCCCCAAGACCCCGAGCCAGCCGGATACCCGCGTGGCGGGCACCCGGCTTGCGGCGGGTCAGCTGGCCTGCTTCTTCTTCAGCAGGTCGTCGATCAGGTTGAGTTCGCTCTGCTGGCCGGTGACCATCGACTGGGCGAGCCAGGTGATGTCCTTGTTGTCGGTCTGGTCGAGGATGGCCTGGGCCATGTGCAGGCCGCCGAGGTGGTGGGCGCGCATCAGGGTCAGGAACTGGAGGTCGACGGCGGGGGCGGTGGCCTGGCGGAGTTTGTCGATCTCGGCGGGGGTGGCCATGCCGGGCATGAGGCCGTTCTGGACCGAGGCGGCGCCGCCGGGCATCCAGGACATGGCGGGCTGGGTGCGGGTGGGGCTGAGGCCCCAGTCGCGGAGCCAGGCCTGCATGGTGCCGATCTGGCCCTGCTGCATGGTGGCGATGTCGGCGCTCAGGCTGATGATTGTGGGGTCCGTCGACGCCGCGTGGGCGATCATCGACATTTCCACGGCCTGGGCGTGGTGGTCGCTCATGTCGCGCAGGAAGCCGGCCTCGGCTGAGGCGTCGCCGGGGCGGGCGGCGGTGTGGAAGGCGAAATACGTGCCGCCGGCGCCGAGCAGGAGGCCGAGGATCAGGAGGCCGGCCAGCCAGGCCACGCCGAAGCGGATGGGCTGGGCGGGCGCCTCGACCGGGGCGGTGTCGGCCGCCCCGGGCTCGGTGATGACGCTGCTCATCAGCTGTCCTGGGGCGTGGTGCCGACCGCCGTGACGCCGTTGGAGCAGATGGCCTGCGGCTCGACGGTGGCGTTCTGGCGGAGCGCCTTGATGAACTCGTCGATGCGGGTGTCGTCGACCGAGTCGAGTTTGAGCTGGTAGCCCCAGGCCTGCAGGGACACGTTCTTGTCGAGGTTGGCGATGGGGCTCATCAGCGAGTACGGCTGGCCCTGGATCTTGCCCTTGAGCTTGTCGACCTGGTCGGCGGGGAGGCCCTGCTTGTAGGTCAGCCAGACCGCGCCGTGCTCGAGGCTGTGCACCGCGTGTTCCACGGGGATGGGCTGGTCGTACACGTCACCCATGCAGTTTTCCCAGCGCGGGTTGTGGTCGCCGCCCACGGGGGGACTTGTCTTGTACGTGAGGACCCCGGGCTTGTGGTTGCGCGCGGTGATCGTCTTGTCGGGGTTGTCGCGGTAGTTGACGATGCCCTTGATGGCGTCGGCGCGCTCTTCCCATGGGGTGGCCGCGTCGTTGCTGCTCTTGGCGGCGGCGTACACGCCGTACCCGATGATGCCGCCGGCCAGCAGGACAACGACGGCCGCGACGATGATCGGGCCCCAGTTGCGCCCGCCGGCGACCTTGACCGGAGTGACCGGCTTGCGGCCTTTGCCGCCGCCTTTGCCCTTGGGCGTGCTCTTTTTGGCGCCGGAGGGGCGGCCGGCGGGCGGTTTGCCCTGGCCAGAGGTCTTGTCGACCTTCACCGTGGACGGGACCCGCTCGGGACCCGGGGTGCTCATGCTCATCGTGCCTCGTCAATCCATCCGCAAGACGATCGCCGCACGGCCGTCGCGGCGAGACCTAGGGCGCCATAGGCCACCGAGCACGAAAGTCTACCCGGATAGCATGGCTCAGTGACTCCCGCCGACCTCGCTGCCACCGTTCTCTCAGCTGCCCGTGCCGTTTTCGTGGCCCGCGAGCTCGACGAAGCCGCTCTGCCGGCGACGACGGCCGTCGAGCGACCGCGCAACCCCGAGCATGGCGATTATGCCTCGACCCTGGCCCTCCAGCTCGGCAAGAAGGCCGGAGTGCCGCCGCGTGAGCTGGCCGCCGCGCTGGCCGCCGAGCTGGGCGCGCAGCCGGGCATCAAGTCGGTGGAGATCGCCGGGCCGGGCTTCCTGAACATCCGGCTGGATGCCGCCGCGGCCGGTCAGCTGGCCCGCGACATCGTGCTGGCGGGCGCCGAGTACGGCCACACCTCCCGGCTCGACGGTCAGCGGATCAACTTGGAGTTCGTCTCGGCCAACCCGACCGGGCCGGTGCACATCGGCGGGGTCCGGTGGGCGGCGGTCGGTGACGCCCTGGCCCGGCTGCTGCGGGCGGCGGGCGCCGAGGTCGGCACCGAGTACTACTTCAACGACGCCGGTTCGCAGATCGACCGCTTCGCCAAGTCGCTGTACGCGTCGGCGCGGGGCGAGCCGGTGCCCGAGGACGGGTACGGCGGCGAGTACATCGCCGAGATCGCCGCCACGATCAAGGCCGAGTCGCCGGGCGCCGACCTCGAGGGGTACCGCGTCCGGGGCGTCGAGCTGATGTTCGCCGAGATCAAGCGGTCGCTGTCCGACTTCGGCGTGCACTTCGACACGTACTTCAACGAGAAGGACCTGCACGACCGGGGTGAGCTGCAGACCGCCCTGGACCGGCTGCGCGAGCAGGGCCACACGTTCGAGGCGGACGGCGCGACCTGGCTGCGGACGAGTGACTTCGGCGACGACAAGGACCGGGTGCTGCGCAAGTCGGACGGCGACTGGACCTATTTCGCCGCCGACTGCGCGTACTACCTGGACAAGCGGGAGCGCGGGTTCGAGCGCGTGGTGATCATGCTGGGCGCCGACCACCACGGCTACATCGGCCGGATGAAGGCGATGTCGGCCTGCTTCGGTGACGACCCGGCGGTCAACCTGGAGATTCTCATCGGGCAGATGGTCAACCTGGTGCGTGACGGCGAGCCGGTACGGATGAGCAAGCGGGCCGGCACGGTGGTGACCCTGGAGGACTTCGTCGAGGCGCTGGGCGTGGACGCGGCCCGGTACGCGCTGGCCCGGTATTCGTCGGATTCGACCATCGACATCGACATCGACCTGTGGACCCGGGCGACCCGGGACAACCCGGTCTACTACGTGCAGTACGTCGCCGCCCGCACGGCGAACGTGGCCCGCAACGCCGCCGAGGTGGGTCTGACCCGCGGCCGCCCGGACGACTTCCACCCCGGGTTGCTGGGCCACGAGAAGGAGAACGAGCTGCTCAAGGCCCTGGGCGAATACCCGGCCGTGGTGGCCAGCGCGGCCGAGCTGCGTGAGCCGCACCGGGTCGCCCGCTACCTCGAGGAGGTGGCCGGGGCGTACCACCGTTTCTACGACAAGTGCCGGGTCACCCCGATGGGCGACGAGGAGATCTCCGACCTGCACCGGAGCCGGCTGTGGCTGAACGACGCCACCCGTACGGTGATCGCGAACGGGTTGGGCCTGCTCGGGGTCAGCGCACCGGAAAGGATGTAAGGCGTGAGAGCGCATGAGGCGGGTGCCCTGCACGGTGATCTCGGCACCCGGGGGCCGGCGTGGCTGCGTACCCCCGAGAATGTGAATCAGCTCGTGCCGGAACTCTGGCCGCGGACAGTGCGTCGCGCCGAGGCCGGCGATCTGATCATCGGCGATGTGAGCGTGCGTGACCTGGCCGCCGAGTACGGCACTCCGGCCTACCTGCTCGACGAGGACGACCTGCGGGCCCGGTGCCGCGACTTCAAGAGCGCCTTCGACGGCGCCGACGTCTATTACGCGGGTAAGTCGTTCCTGTGCAAGGCCGTGGTCAAGGTCGTCGATGAAGAGGGTCTTTTTCTAGATATTTGTACGGGTGGGGAGCTCGCCGTGGCGCTGGCCGCCGGCTTCCCTCCGGAGCGCATGGGTTTCCACGGCAACAACAAGTCGGCGGCCGAGTTGCGGAGAGCGGTCGACGCGGGGATCGGCCGCATCATCGTCGACTCGTTCCAGGAGATCGATCGGCTGAGTGACATAGCCGAGAAATCGGGCAAGCGGCCGTCGGTCCTGGTCCGCGTCACGGTCGGTGTCGAAGCTCACACGCACGAGTTCATCGCCACCGCGCACGAGGATCAGAAGTTCGGGTTCTCGCTGGCCGGCGGCGACGCCTTCGCGGCCGCCACCAAGATCATCGACGAGGACCGGCTCGACCTGCGCGGACTGCACTCGCACATCGGGTCGCAGATCTTCGACACCAGCGGTTTCGAGGTGGCGGCCCGGCGGGTGCTGGAACTCCAGGCCCAGATCCGTGACGCGCGCGGCGTCGAACTGCCCGAACTCGATCTGGGCGGCGGCTTCGGCATCGCGTACACCACTCAAGACGATCCCTCACCCGCCGCCGACCTGGCCAAGCGCATCAACAAGATCGTCGAGGGCGAGTGCGACCTGGCCTCGCTAGCCAAACCCAAGCTCTCCATCGAACCGGGCCGGGCGATCGTCGGCCCGGCCGTGCTGACCCTGTACGAGGTGGGCACGGTCAAGGACGTCGACGGGATCCGGACGTACGTGAGCGTCGACGGCGGAATGAGCGACAACATCCGCACGGCGCTCTACGACGCCTCGTACAGCGCCACGATCGCCTCCCGGGCCAGTGACGCCGAACCGCTGCTGGCCCGCGTGGTGGGAAAGCATTGTGAGTCCGGGGACATCGTCGTGAAGGATGAATTCCTGCCCGCCGACGTGCAGCCCGGAGATCTTCTCGCGGTTCCCGGCACGGGCGCGTACTGCCGGAGCATGGCCAGCAACTACAACCACGTGCCACGCCCGCCGGTGGTCGCGGTCCGGGCCGGTGCCTCGCGGGTGATCGTCCGCCGGGAAACCGAGGAAGATCTGCTCGCATTGGATGTTGGATGAGGTCTGTGAAACTGGCCCTGCTCGGCTGTGGCACGGTCGGCTCCGAGGTCGTCCGGCTGCTGCACGACCAGGCCGACGACCTGACCGCGCGCATAGGCGCCACGCTCGAGATCGCCGGCATCGCGGTCCGCCGCGCCGGCCGTGAACGCGGCGACCTGCCCGTCGACAAGAGCCTGTTCACCACCGACGCGCTCGGCCTGGTCAAGCGCGACGACGTGGACATCGTGATCGAGGTCGTGGGCGGCATCGAACCGGCCCGCACCTGGCTCACCGAGGCCCTGCGCGCCGGCAAGAGTGTCGTGACGGCCAACAAGGCGCTGCTGGCCGAGGACGGCGCGGCCCTGCACGACGCGGCCGCCGAGGGCAGCGCCGACCTCTACTACGAGGCGTCCGTGGCGGGTGCGATCCCGCTGCTCCGCCCGCTGCGCGAGTCTCTGCACGGCGACCGGGTCACCCGCGTCACCGGCATCGTCAACGGCACCACCAACTTCATCCTGTCGTCCATGGACCAGAGCGGGGCCGGTTTCAGCGAGGCGCTGGAGGAGGCCACCGCGCTGGGGTACGCGGAAGCCGACCCGACCGCCGACGTCGAGGGTTTCGACGCCGCCGCCAAGGCCGCCATCCTCGCCTCGCTCGCCTTCCACACCCGGGTCACCGCGGCCGACGTCTTCCGTGAGGGGATGACCGGGGTGACGGCCGGCGACATGGCCAGCGCCAAGGCTATGGGCTGCACGATCAAGCTGCTGTGCATCGCCCAGCGTGGCCTCGACTCGACCGGCCAGGAATCGGTCAGCGTCCGGGTGCACCCGGCGATGATCCCGGTGTCCCATCCGCTGGCCGGGGTGGGCGACGCGTTCAACGCGGTGTTCGTCGAGGCCGAGGCCGCGGGCCAGCTGATGTTCTACGGCCGCGGCGCCGGAGGTACGCCGACCGCCAGCGCCGTGCTGGGTGACGTCGTCGCGGCGGCCCGCAACCGGCTCACGGGCACCCGCGCGCCGAGCGAGTCGGCGTATGCGAAGCTCCCGATCCGCCCCATCGGCGAAGCCGTGACCAGATACCACATCAGCCTGGACGTGGACGAGCGGCCCGGCGTGCTGGCCGCGGTGGCCGGGGTGTTCGCGCGGCACGAGGTGTCGATCGCGACGGTCCGGCAGTCCGGCCGGTCCGAGGACGCGCAGTTGGTGATCGTCACCCACGGCGCACCGGACGCGAACCTGGCCGCGACCGTCGCTGAGCTGGACAAGCTCGATATCGTTCGGTCCATCGCCAGCGTGCTGCGGGTCGAGGGTGGAGATTGAGATGTGGCGTGGACTGATCGAGGCGTACCGCGACCGGTTACCGGTCGGGCCGGACACTCCCGTGGTGACCCTGCATGAGGGGAACACGCCGCTGGTTCCGGCGCCGGTGTTGTCCCAGCGCACCGGGGCGGATGTCTACCTCAAGGTCGAGGGGGCCAACCCGACCGGCTCCTTCAAGGACCGCGGCATGACGATGGCCGTGTCCAAGGCGGTCGAGGAAGGCGCCAAGGCGATCATCTGCGCCTCCACCGGCAACACGAGCGCGTCGGCTGCGGCGTACGCGGCAAGAGCGGGTCTGACCTGCGCCGTTCTCGTCCCCCAGGGGAAGATCGCGCTGGGCAAGCTGGCCCAGGCCCTCGTCCACGGCGCCAAGTTGTTGCAGGTCAACGGCAACTTCGACGACTGCCTGGCGCTGGCCTCGAAGCTGTCCCAGGACTACCCGGTCTCGCTGGTCAACTCGGTCAACATCTTCCGCCTGCACGGGCAGAAGACGGCCTCCTTCGAGATCGTCGAAGCGCTCGGCGACGCGCCCGACATCCACTGCCTGCCGGTCGGCAACGCCGGCAACATCTCCGCCTACTGGATGGGCTACCAGGAAGAACTCGACGCCGGCAACATCAAGCGGGCGCCGCGGATGTTCGGCTTCCAGGCCGCCGGCGCCGCACCCATCGTCAACGGCCAGGTGGTGCCCGAGCCGTCCACGATCGCCACCGCGATCCGAATCGGCAACCCGGCCAGCTGGACCAAGGCACTGGACGCGCGCGATGCGTCCGGTGGCCTGATCAACGCCGTCACCGACCGCGAGATCCTGACCGCGTACCGCCTGCTGGCCCGCGAGGTCGGCGTCTTCGTCGAGCTGGCCAGCGCGGCCAGCGTCGCCGGTCTGCTGCAGCAGGCCGAGGCGGGCCGGATTCCGGCCGGTGCGCGCATCGTTTGCACGGTCACCGGCCACGGCCTGAAGGACCCCGAGTGGGCCATCTCGACGGCGCCGTCCCCGACCACGATCAAGAACGACGTCCTGGCGGCGGCGAAGGCCCTCGACCTGACGTAGCTCGTTGAACCGGGCGTGGCCCTTCTCGACATCCCGGTTCAGGCGACGGCACGACCGCAGCGGGAGTGGGGGCTGGACGCGCTCCGGGTCGTAGCGATCACCGGTGTGGTCGCGATCCACGTGTCCGGCCTGCTGCTCGGGCCGCGTTCCGGCGGTCCGGCGTGGTGGGCGGCGGTGACCGTCAACGTCGGCTCGACCTGGGTGGTCCCGGCCTTCGTGATGATCAGTGGCGCGCTGGTGCTGTCGCCCCGGGCGCACGCCGACGGCCCGGCCGCCTTCTATCGCAAACGCTTCGCCCGTGTCCTGCCCGCGCTGCTCGCCTGGCATGTGATCTACCTGGTCGTCGTCCGGTGCTGGCTGCGCGGCGAGCCGTTCCGCCCGCGCATCGCCCTGATCGGCCTGCTCGACGCCAAGACGTTCACGGCGCTGTATTTCCTCTGGCTGATCGCCGGTCTCTACGTGATCGCCCCCGTGATCGCGGCGTTCCTGCGTGGTGGCGGCCGCCGGCGCGCGTTCGGCGTCGCGCTGGTCGCGCTCCTCTGGACCCAGCTGGGGTACGCCGTGAGCACGCTGTCGTCACTCCTCGGCGCCCCGCGCCCCATCCACCTCGGCGTCTGGAACCAGTGGTGGCCGTACGTCGGCTTGTTCGTGGCCGGCTGGGCGTTGCGTGGCGTCGTCCTGCGCCCGTCCGGGCTGGTGGCGGCGGCGCTGGCCGGCGTGCTGGCGGTGGCCGAGCCGATCTGGCAGTACGCCCACCCCCAGCGCCTGCTCGCCTTCCTGCCGATCACCCGGCTGGGCCCGATGATGACCGTGGCGGCGATCTGCTTCTTCCTGGTGGCGACCGGGGTGGCGGCCCGGATCACGCCCGGCCCCCGCACGGCGTCGGCCCTGCGTCGTCTCTCCGGGGCGGCGTTCGGCGTCTTCCTCGTACACCTGCTGATCCTGGAGATCGTGAAGGTGATCGTGCCGGCGACCTCACCTGTCATCCTGGCCGCCGCCTTCGTCGCGACCCTGGCGACGTCCTACGCGATCTCCCTGCTCGCCGCCAGGATCCCCTACCTCGGCGCGATCTTCTAGGGCGCAATCTGACGGCCCAGGGCCACGCCGCGGCCCGGGGTGATCCGTCCGATGCGCCCTAACCGTGGGCGCGACCCAGCTCGTAGGCCCGTGGGGCGCGTGAGCCGTCGAGCACGTGCAGTCCCCGGCCGCTCAATTCCTGAAAGGCCAGGTCGGGTTCGATGACCGTGACCTCGGCGCCGGCGGCGCGGAGGGCGGCCAGGTCGGCGTGCTGCCGGCGGTCGACCTCGTCGAGGATCGGGTCGGCCGGGCGGTCCGGGGAGTCGAGCGGATAGCAGGAGATCGCCAGGACGCTGGTCGCGTGCTCGGCCGTGTGGGCGTTCAACGGCGTACGCATGCCGCCGTCGATCTGAGGCGCGCCTCCGACGGTGATCGGCGGGATGACCGTCGGCACCGCGCAGCTGGCGGCGACGGCCCGATGCAGTTCGACGCCGTCGGCGGCGCTCCAGACACGGAACTCGCCGGTGAGCGCGTCGATCGTGGTGCACCGGAAGGACTCCGGCCAGGGGCGGCCGACCAGCCGGGCGAAGTACGGGTGAGCCAGGAACGCCTCCTCGGGCATGGTGTCCGCGGCCAGGGCGGCGCGCCCGATCGCCTGCAGCGCCTCCACCGGTCCGGCGGCGCCGGCGATGGCGCGCAGCATGGCCGCTTGCATGGCCGCGAGGTCGACGGTCCCCGCGCCGACCGGCAGCTTCGCCGCCGCGAGCAGCTCGCTGGTGTCCTCGCCCAGCGTCAGGTAGGCGCCGGCCACCGCCCCGGCCGAGGTGCCCACCACCAGATCGGCGTCGCCCACCCCGGCGCCGCGCTCACCCAGCGCGTCGATCAGCCCCATCTCCCAGGCCAGACCAACCGGCCCACCGCCACCCAGAACCACCGCACGTCGCATCCGCTGCCACCCTCTGCCGATCTGTCAGTGGCTGCCAAACTAGCACTGCCTGTCAATGAGTTAGAGTCCGACAGGTGGCCGGCGATCTACGTGCGAGAACTCGGGAAGCCATGCGAACCGAGATCGCCGCCGTCGCCATGCACCTGTTCGTCACCCAGGGCTTCGCGGTCACGACTGTCGACCAGATCGCCCAGACCGCCGGCGTCTCGCCCCGTTCCCTGTTCCGCTACTTCGGCACCAAGGAAGACATCGTCCTCGGCGACATGAGGGCAGCCGGCGAGATGGTCCGCGACGCCCTTCGCGCCCGCCCCGCCGCCGAGTCTCCGTGGGACGCGCTCAGCGCCGCGATCGCCGCCCTGGGCGAGGTCCCGGGCAACACCCACGAACGCGCCTTCCGCCTCGCCGAGATGTTCACCATCGAGCCGTCCCTGCGAGCCCGCAAGGCCGAAAAGCGCCGTGACTGGCTCGACCTGCTGGTCCCCGAAGTCGAACGCCGCATGGGCATCGACCCCGTCGACCTCCCCGACGTCCGGGCTCACGCATTGGTCGCCTGCGCCCTGACCTGCCTCGACACCGGAACCGAAATCTGGGTCCGCCAGGGCGGCACAGGCAACCTCGGCGACCTCGTCAACGAGGCCCTCACCGTCATGCGCCCGCACCGGTAGTCCGCGGCGACTCCGTGGCATGGTTCGCGCCACGGCCGGAGTTCCCGGATTCGTGCCAGCAGTTGCCGGGGCTCGTCCGCCGGGGCGGCTCGGGCGGCAAGGTCATCGGCATGAATCGACTTCTGGCAATTCCGGTGATCGTCGGCGCTTTCGTTCTCTCGACCGCCTGCTCGGGCATCCAGCCGAGCGCCGGGTCACCGGCCCCGCAGGCGCCGGCCGCCAGCACTCCGGTGGACTCCGCGCCGGCCGACGCCGATCAACCGGCTGTCCAGCCGGAGAAGGCCAAGGACGTGCGGAAGACCAAGACCGCCGCGCAGGCCAAGAACGACAAGAGCACCAAGACCACGAAGACCACCAGCAAGCGCGAAGGCGGGGACGCCACGTTCCCGATCAGCCCGGGAACGCACCTGGTGCTGCTGCACAGCTACAACAGCGCCAAGCACACCGCGGTCATCGAGCCGGCCACGTTCAGCAAGGACGGCAGCGCGGTGAACGGCGACGGCAGCCGGTACACGCTGCCCGTCAACTCGTCGCCCAAGATCTTCTCCACCAACGGTGGTAACCCGGACTGCATGGACGGCGAGGGCTTCAAGACCACGGGCAGCTGCATGGCCGGCGCCGACTGGCTGAAGAAGCAGCTCGGCCACGGCGGCTTCCCGGTCACCATCGCCAACACCGGTGACTTCATCTACGAGATCGCCGAGCAGTACCGGCCCTAAGCGTCGAACTTGAAGTAGAGGGTCCGGTGGTAGTCGGTGGACGCCGCGGTGTTCGGCTGGCTCTCGGGGCCCAGCGCGGCGGCCGCGTGGAACTTGTTGCCGATCGCGGCGATGCCGTCGAGGAAAGAGATGTCGCCGGTGGGATAGGTGGCTGTGGCGGTTTGTGGGTCGGGACCGGTCGCGGGGGTGAACAGGCGCAGGAACAGATTCTCCTCGGCCGCCACGACGGTGATGGTGCCCTCGGTGGTGGTCAGGCGGGCCCAGCACGTGTTGGCGTGGTAGCCCTTGAACTCGGGGTATTGGAAGCCGCTGGAACCGGTGGCCGTGTTGTTGTAGGGCTTGGCCCAGACGTCGGGGGTCACGCCGCGCAGGCGGTTCTTGTAGACGCGGTATGGGCCGTCGCCCAGCCAGGTGACGGAACGAACCTGGGACTCGGGGTAGTCGAAGTTGACGCCCAGGTGGTCGAAGGTTCCGGTGCGACGGTATCGGTACTCCAGGCGAAGCCAGCCGTTGGCGTCGAGGCGCCAGCGTACGGAAGCCAGATCGCCGGTGTAGTCCGCCCGCACGACCCAACCGGTGCCGTCGCGGAAGTGCGTGAGGGCCGTGAGGGCCGCCGTGCCACCGGCGGGGGCAGGGCCGTTGGCCAGGGAGAAGCCGGTCACGCCGGTCAGCCTGCCGGTGGTCTTGCTGATGGTGACGCGGGTCGTCCGGGCCGCCATGGTGACGGTGGACGAGGTCTCGGTGGCCGTGACCGAACCGGAGCCGGGGGTGACGAGCAGCGCCACGTAGTCGGTGGCCTTCTTGATGCGCCAGGCCCAGTCGACGATCTGGCGGCCGGTCGGGTCCGTGGCCGTCAGCCGCAGGGCGTCGGCGTTGGTCCACAACGCGGGCAGGCCGAGGGTCACCGCGCCGGAGCCGCCGGGGGCGATGTCGGGGCCCGGTCCGCTGCCCTGCGCGGTCACCTGGTGGCCGGTGCCGGTGCCGGGCCGCGGGAAGTCGACCAGCTGCCAGGTGAAGGTGCACCGGCGGAGGTTGGTGAAGGCGTACCGGTTCTGGATCTTCACCGTACGGTCGAAGCCGGCCGGGAACGTCGAGGCGTAGTAGCCGGGGTTGGACAGCTGGACCGGTGACCAGATGTCGCGGATGGTGTAGAAGCTGGCCTCTTTCTCGCGGTACGGGCCGAGGATGCCGTCGGGGGCCCGGTTGCCGAACGTGTCCAGGGTGCCGCCGAGGTCGTCGCGGGCCACCGTCTCGTCGACCAGGGACCAGATGAAGCCGCCGGCCGAGCGGCCGCTGCCGCCCATCAGCTTCCAGTAGTCGTTGAGCCCGGCACCGGCCCCGCCGTCGTACAGGCCGTGCAGGAACTCGGTCGGCATGTAGACATTGCTGCCGTTCGCCCGGCTCTGCGTCGACGCGTACGTCTGATAGTGGCTGGTGTCGACGCCGCTGAACGTGGTCCACGGGTGCAGGACCTTGCGCTTCTGCGGATCGTAGAGCGCGAAGTCGTCGTCCAGCGCGGTGTTCCAGCCGCCCTCGTTGCCGTTGTCCCAGAACAGGATGGACGGGTGGTTGACGTCGCGGGTCACCGTCGCGGCCACCAGCGGCGCCCCGGCGCCCTCGTCGTAGCGCTTCTGCCAGCCGGCCAGCTCGTCCAGCACGTACAGGCCGAGTTCGTCGCAGAGGTCGAGGAAGAACGCGTCCGGCGGATAGTGCGACATCCGCACCGCGTTCATGTTCATGTCCTTGATCAGCTCGACGTCCTGACGGGCGAGCCGGGGGCTGGAGGCGCGGCCCAGCGTCGGCCAGAAGGTGTGCCGGTTCGCACCCTTGAGGACGACGCGGGTGCCGTTGACGTAGATGCCGTCACCGGGGCGGACCTCGACCGTACGGAAGCCGAAGCGTTCGGTGACGACGTGCAGGGGCCCGCCGGCGCTGTCGGTCAGTGTCACCTCGACCTGGTGCAGGTTCGGTGTCTCGGCCGTCCACAGCGGCGGATCGGCGACGGTCGTGGTCAGCCGGGCCGTGGTGGCGCCGGCCGAGACGGCGACCGTGAAGGTCTGCCCGCCGATCCGGCCGATCACCTGACCGGCCGACGTCAGGCCGGCCAGCAGGACGTCGGCGGTGAAGGTGCCGTCGGCCCGGGCGTCGATGGCGATCCGGTCGATGTGGGCGGCCGGGACCGCCCGCAACGAGACGGGACGGAAGATGCCGCCGAAGTTCCAGTAGTCGCCCCGCCGCTCGGCGTCGTTGATCGAGTTGTCGGCCGATTCCTTGCTGACCGTCGCCTCGAGCAGGTTGGATTGCCCGAGGCGGATCAAGGCCGTCACATCGTACGAGAATCGGTAGAAACCGCCCCGATGGACCGGGCCGGCCGAGACGCCGTTGACCCGCACCTCGGTGTCGGTCATCGCTGCCTCGAAGACCAGGAAGATCCGGCGGCCGGCCCAGGCGGCGGGCGGCGTGAAGCTGTGCCGGTAGTTGCCCTTCTCCCCCGGCACCAGGTCGGAGCCGTAGTGGTAGCTGCCGAAGCCGTGACACTCCCAGTTGGACGGTGTCGGGATGGTGGTCCACTCTCCGGCCCGCCGGCCCTGGGTGACCTGGAACTCCCAGTCGACCGTGTGATCGGCGTCCGTACCGGTCAGCACCATGGTCTCGGTGGCACGGGACGGTTCGCCCAGGGGCGGGATCCCGGCGGTGGAGAGAGCGCCCAGGGCCAGGAGATGACGACGGCTGATCTGCATGGGAACCCCTCAGCTGCCCAGCGTGACGTGGAAGAGCTTCTCGTTGCTGTTGTCCGGGATGCTGTCCTTGTCGCCGTTGTTGCTGGTGGTCAGCCACAGGCCGCCGTCGGGCGCGGGTTCGACGGTGCGCAGCCGGCCGTACGTGCCGTTGAAGAAGATCTGCACGTCGGTCAGCTCGCTGCCGCTGATCACCTCGCGGTAGAGCCGGGTGCCGCGCTCGCAGGCGACGTAGAGCACGTTCCGCACGATCGCGATGCCCGAGCAGGAGCCGTCCGCGGTCGGGTAGGTGCGTTTGGGCGCGATGTACCCGGCGGTGCCACAGGTGCCGGACGTGCCCTCGCAGGCCGGCCAGCCGTAGTTGCCGCCCTTGGTGATCAGGTTCGTCTCGTCCATGACCGAGTTGCCGAACTCCTGCTCCCACAGCCGGCCCTGCGAGTCGAAGGCCAGGCCCTGCGGGTTGCGGTGCCCGTAACTCCACACGTAGTTGCCGAACGGGTTGTCCGACGGCACCGACCCGTCGGTGTTCAGCCGCAGGACCTTGCCGTTGAGGCCGCTCAGGTTCTGCGCGTTGTCGCCGTTCTGCGCGTCGCCGGTGCTGGCGTAGAGCTTGCCGTCGGGGCCGAACCGCAGCCGGCCGCCGTCGTGGAACTTGTTGCGCAGGATGCCGGAGATCAGCACCTGCTCGGTGCCGGTGTTCAGGGTGTCGCCGTCGAGCCGGATCCGCACGATCCGGTTGTCGCTGGGCGACGTGTGCATGATGTACAGCCAGTGGTCGCTGCCGAAGGTCGGCGCGATGGCCAGCCCGAGCAGGCCGCCCTCACCGTCGGTGTTGTCGACGTTGGGCACCGTGCCGACGGTCGTCCGCGCGCCGGTCGCCGGGTCGAGGCGGACGATGGTGTGCGCGTCGCGCCGGGTGTAGAGGATCTTGCCGTCCGGGAGCGTGACGAGTCCCCACGGGATGTCGGTGTCGGTGCCGATCTGGGTGACCGCGCAGATCGCGCCGTCGCACGCCGCCCCGGTGGTCACCGTCACCGTGTTGCTGTGCGCGGAGACGTTGGCCTGCGCGTCGCGGGCCACCACGAAGTACGGGTAGGCCCGGTTCGCGGCCAGGGCGCTGTCGATGAACGTCGTCGCCGGTGCGCTGGTGGCGGTGCCGGTGACGGTGCCGACCTTGGCGTTGTCGCGGTAGATGTCGTATGCCCGTACGCCGATGTTGTCGCTCGCCGCGGTCCAGTTCAGCGTCACCGTGGTGCCGGCGGCCGCGCCGGTGAGCCCGCCCGGCGCGGTCGGGGGCTGGGTGTCGGCCTGGCAGTGCGGCGGGGTGACCGGCACGGTGGTGCTGGCCTGTGAGACGTTGCCGGCGGCGTCCCGCGCGTTGACGTAGAGGCCCCAGGTCACGCCGCCGACCACGGTCAGACTGGTGGACAGGGTGGTGCCGCTGACCGACTTCATCAGCTGGCCGTCGTGGTAGACGTCGTAGAAGGCGACGCCGACGTTGTCGGTCGACGCGTCCCAGGCGAAGGTGGCCGCGTCGCAGACCACGTCGGTGACGCGCGGGTTGGCCGGAACGCTGGGCGGGACGCTGTCGCCGGCCGAGGTACGCCATTTCTGGTTGGCCTGGCCGGTGCAGGTGAACATCCCGACGAGCGTGCTGTTGGCCGTGTCCGCGCCGCTGACGTCGAGGCAGAGGCCGGACTGTACGCCGGTGACGGTGCCGTCGGTGTTCAGGCGCCACTTCTGGTTGGCCCCGCCGTTGCAGGTGTAGATCTGCGCCACCGCCGGCGAGGTGGTGGCCTGCCCGGCGACGTCGAGGCACTTGGGCGGGTCGTACACCCGCAGCTCACCGGCGGCGGTGAAGGTCCACGCCTGGTTGGCCGTGCCCTTGCAGTCGAAGATGTTGACCCGGGCCTTGTCGGCCTGGGACTCGCCGACGACGTCGAGGCAGCGGCCGGAGGCGACGCCGATCACGGGTACGCCGGTCGCGGCCTCGGCCGGCGTCCGGACCACGGTCAGGCCGATGGAGATGAGGACGACCGCGATCAGGACGATGACCGGCCGTCGGCTGCAAACGTTTGCGGTATTCATCCCTCGCCAGGGTAGAGATGAATTTCGATGTGTCAACGGCATCGGCGGGTAGCCGCTCTACCCGGCGGCGGCCTCGACACCCCGTAGCTTTATGAGTCGTTGACAGGGTTGTGACGCAAATAGTGGCTAATGTCGCTGTTGTCCCGAGCCAGAAAGGCACCGGGGTGGCGGCGGGCGCGACCCGGCGCCGGCAGTGGGAGCTCGACGCGCTGCGGCTCATGGCCATCTGCGGGGTGGTGGCGATCCACGTCGTCGGCATGATGCTGGGCAACGATCACCTGACCGGCGGGCGGCAGTGGTGGGCCGCGGTCACCATCGATCTCGGGCTGGTCTGGGTGGTGCCGGTCTTCGTGATGATCAGCGGGGCGCTGGTGCTGTCACCGCGGGCCCACGCCGCCGGGCCGGCGGAGTTCTGGCGGAAGCGCTTCGTACGCGTCGGGCCCGCTCTTGTCGTCTGGCACTTGATCTATCTGTTCGGGGCGCGGGCCTGGCTCAAGGGCGAGGAGCTGAACCGCGGCACGGTCATCGCCTGGCTGCTCGACGGGAAGGTGTACACCGCGCTCTACTTCCTCTGGCTGATCGCGGGGCTCTACCTGGTCGCGCCGCTGATCGCCGCTTTTCTCCACAGTGGTGGACGGCGGCGGTCGGCGGTGACGGCGGCGGCGACGCTCGGGTTCACCGTGGCCGTGTTCGCCGCCTCGGGGCTGGCCGCGCTGAACGGCACGCCGCGGCCGATCGCGCTGGGCGCGCTGACCATGTGGCTGCCGTACGTGGGCTATTTTGTCGCCGGATGGGCCCTGCACCGGGTCGTGCTGCCCGCCTGGGGGGTCGCGCTGGCCGTGGCCGGTGCCGCCGTGTCGCTGGCCGAGGTGGTCTGGCAGTACGGGCACAAGCCCGCCTACCCGGCCCTGCAGCAGCTCGTGCCGACCAGCTACCTGGGCGCCGGCACGGCGGTGGCGGCCGTGTGCGTCATGCTGGCCGCGACCGGGCTGGGCGCGCGGGTGACGCCCGGCCCGCGCCTCGGCCGTCTGCTCCGTCGGCTGGCCGACGCGACGTTCGGCGTGTTCCTCGTCCACCTGCTGATCTTCGAGGTGGTCCGGCGCCTGGTGCCCGCCGTGGCCGAGGCGTCCTCGCTGGTCGTGATGCTCGCCGCCTGGGCGTTCGTGGTGGTCGCGTCCTTTGCCGTGTCACTGGTGGCGGCACGGATTCCCGTCGTCCGGGCCGTCTTCTGAACCCAGTTCGTCCGACGCCGCCTTGACCAACAGGGTGGTGGCCTCGGCAATCGTACGAAGCTGATCTGCTGAGAGCCGGCTGAGGAGTTTTCGCTGCTTCTCCATGCCGGCGTCGAAGATACCCCCGATGAGTTCGCTGCCCGCCCTGGTCAGCCCGATCCGGCGCACCCGCCGATCGCGCTGGTCCTCGGTGCGCGCGACGAGGTCCTGGGCGACCAGGCGATCGATCATCCCGCTCAGCGCGGCCAGACCGACGCCGAGCATTCTCGCCAGCTCACCGCCGGAGATGTTGCCGTGACGGGCCAGCAGCATCAGGATCTTGATCTGGGTCAGGGTCAGGTGCGAGTCGAAGAGCGGATCCGCGCGGTCGTAGGCAAACAGCCGCTGGAGCCGCTGCTGCGCGACCATAATGTCGGCGATGAGCTGTTCGTTCGCGGCCACCGCAGCCTCCTGTGTATCGGGCTGATGGCCGAATTGCGTCCATCTGGTGACGAACGCTACCAGCGCACCCCACCGAAAAACCATTTGTTCGTGTGGGGCAAACTATCAGTGCTGACCGAACCATTATCGGGGGAGCGCACATGTCGGTTCTGACCAGGCTGAGTCTCGCCAACCGCGGGCTCGTGGCACTCATCGCGATCGTGATCACCGGCTTCGGTGTCTACGCGATCCCATCCCTCAAGCAGCAACTGCTGCCGTCCCTGGAGTTCCCCGGCGCGTTCATCGGCGCATCGGTGCCGGGCGCCTCCCCGGAAATCATCGAGGAACAGGTCACCAGACCGATCGAGGACGCCGTCAAGGGAGCCGACGGCCTCGACACGATCCAGTCGAGCACCCGCGAGGGCTTCGCCACCATCTCGGTGACCTTCGAGTTCGGCACCGACATCGACCAGGCGGTCAACCAGCTGACCACGTCGATCAACCGGATCCAGTCGACCCTGCCCAACGGCGTCGAGCCGACCGTCTTCGCCGGCAGCACCGACGACATCCCGGCGATCGTGCTGGCCGCCTCGGGTGGCGGCGACGCCAAGACGCTCGCCCAGAAGCTCAACGAGAGCGTCGTCCCCGAGCTGAACGCCATCGAGGGCGTCCGCGACGTGCAGGTCACCGGGACCAAGTCCGAACAGGTCGTGATCACCCCGGACTTCGCCAAGCTGGGCCAGAACGGCGTCCAGCCCACCGCCCTGACCGATTTGCTCAAGGCCAACGGCATCTCCATACCGGCCGGCGCGCTGACCGAGGGCGACAAGTCGTTGAGCGTGCAGGTCGGCGCCCCGATCACCACGCTCGACCAGCTCAAGAACCTCTACCTGTCGGGTACGCGCGGCGCGGTGAAACTCTCCGACGTGGCCAAGGTCGAGAGCAAGCCGTCCACCGTCACCTCGTTCACCCGCACCGACGGCAAGGAAAGTCTCGGCATCGCGGTCACCGCCTCCCCCGACGGCAACCCGGTGGCGATCTCGCACGAGGTCAACGACAAGCTCGCCGAGCTCGAGAGCGGGTCCGGCGCCGACCTCACCGTCATCGTCGACCAGGCGCCGTTCGTCGAGCGATCGATCGACTCGCTGACCACCGAGGGTCTGCTCGGCCTGGTCATGGCCATCATCGTCATCCTGGTCTTCCTGCTGTCCATCCGGTCGACGCTGGTCACCGCGGTGTCCATCCCGCTGTCGGTGCTCGTGGCGCTGATCGCGTTGTGGATCGGCGACTACTCGCTCAACCTGCTCACCCTGGGCGCGCTCACCATCGCCGTCGGCCGCGTCGTCGACGACTCGATCGTGGTGCTGGAGAACATCAAACGACATCTGGGGTACGGCGAGCAGAAGGCGCACGCCGTCACCGCCGGCGTACGCGAGGTGGCCGGCGCGGTGACCGCCTCGACCCTGACCACGGTGGCCGTCTTCGCTCCGATCGCCCTGGTCGGCGGGTTCGTCGGGCAGCTGTTCGCACCGTTCGCGATCACCGTCACCGTGGCCCTCGTCGCGTCCCTGTTCGTGGCCCTGACCGTGGTGCCTGTCCTGGCGTACTGGTTCCTGAAGCCGGCCGCCGGCGGCGCCGAGACCGAGGCCATCCGCCAGGCCGCCGAGGAAAAGGAACGCCGCAGCCCGCTGCAGCGCGGCTACCTGCCGATCATCCGGTTCGCCACCAAGCGGCGCTGGACCACGGTGCTGATCGGCATCCTGGTCCTGGGCGGCACGTTCGCCCTCTCCACCCGGCTCGAGACCAACTTCATCGACCAGTCCGGCCAGGACTCGGTCAACATCAGCCAGCAGATGCCGGTCGGCACCAGCCTGGCCGCCACCGACGCGGCGGCCAAAAAGGTCGAGCAGATCATCGGCGCCCGGGGCGACGTGAAGTCGTACCAGGTGACAGTCGGCCAGGGTGAGTTCAACCCGTTCGCCGGGTCCGGCGGCGCCAGCCAGGCCGAGTTCAGCGTCGCGCTCGACGAGGACGCCGACGCGGTCAAGGTCGGCGACGAACTGCGCGACCAGCTCGGTAAGCAGACCGGCATCGGCGAGATCACCGTCGGCGGGGACAGCAGCACCGGCCTCAGCGGCGACGAACTGTCGGTGACCGTCAAAGCGTCCGAGAACGACACGCTGACCACGGCGACCGAGCAGGTCCGGGCCGAGCTGGCCAAGCTCGGTGACGTCACCGACGTGAAGACCTCGCTGGCCGCCAGCGTGCCCCGCCTCGAGGTCTCGGTCGACCGGCAGAAGGCGGCCGCCGCCGGGCTCACCGAGGGCCAGGTCGGGCAGTCGGTGGCCGGTTCCTTCCGGCCCGCGCCGGCCGGTCAGATCACCATCGACGGGACCAGCCAGGACGTGGTGATCTCGTTCGCCGCCCCGCCCACCGACCAGAAGGCGCTCGAGGCGCTGCCGCTGACCACCGCACGTGGCCCGGTCCCGCTGTCCCAGGTGGCGACGGTCAAGCAGGTCGACGGCCCGGAAGAGGTCACCCGGATCGACGGCGAGCGCAGCGTCACAGTCAGCGGCACGTTCACCGGCAAGGACCTGCGCGCGGTCACCAGCACGCTGACCAAGAACCTGGACGCGCTCAACCTGCCGGCCGGTGCGTCGTACGAGATCGGCGGGGCCAGTGCCGACCAGGCCGACGCCTTCGCCGACCTGGGCCTGGCCGTGCTGGCCGCGATCGCGATCGTCTTCGTGATCATGGTGGCCACGTTCAAGAGCATCGTGCAGCCGATCATCCTGCTGGTGTCCATCCCGTTCGCCGCCACCGGCGCGATCGCGCTGCTGCTGGCGACCGGGACGCCGCTGGGCGTACCGGCCCTGATCGGTGTGCTGATGCTGGTCGGCATCGTGGTGACCAACGCCATCGTGCTGATGGACCTGATCAACCACTACCGCCAGCAGGGCATGGGCGTGCAGGAGGCGGTCATCGAGGGCGGCCGGCACCGGCTGCGCCCAATCCTGATGACCGCCATCGCGACCATCTTCGCGCTCCTCCCGATGGCGTTCGGCCTCACCGGCGAGGGCGGCTTCATCAGCAAGCCGCTGGCCGTCGTGGTGATCGGCGGCCTGGTCAGCAGCACCCTGCTGACCCTGGTGCTGGTGCCGACGCTGTACACCATGGTGGAGAACCGCAAGGAGAAGTCGCGGGCCAAGCGGGAGCGCAAGCGGCTGGCCAAGGCGGGCCCGAAACACGCGGCCGACGAGCCCGAGGGCCTCGTGCCCGCCGACGCCGAGGTGCCCGACTCCAGCGGCGGCGCCCACGAGGCCGAGCCGGAGCGGTCGTTCAGCTCCCAGGCCGACAAGCCGGGTGGTGCGCTCCGCGGCCACACGGACCAGTTCGAGGTCCTGAAGCTGCCCCGGCGCCCGGCCGGCCCGCCCGAGCCGGCATGAACACGCTGAATTGACGAGATGGCCCCGGCAACCGCCGGGGCCATTCTCATGCGGCGGTCCAGCGCCAGTTGGGGCGGATGTAGTTCGGTTCGAGGCCGGCCCGGCGCATGTTGTTCAGCGACGAGTGCCGCGGCGACGCGTCCGACCAGCCCGTCTCCGCGACCACCGTGTGACATCCGGCCTCGCGGGCGGCGGCGATGCGGGCGGCGATCAGCGCGTTCTGCGCACCCCGGCGGCGGAAGCCGGCCCCGGTGCCGGCGCCGCCCAGGCCACCGACGCCGTCCAGCAGATAGAGGTTGGCGCCGGCCACGACGCGGCCCGAGTCCCAGACCGCGAACGAACGACAGCGCGAGTCGCCGAGCATGCCCAGGAACATCGCGACGTGCGGCTCGCGCTCGAACTCGTACGCGTCGACCAGGGCCTCGGCCCACGCGCGCGCGTCGGCCTCGGTGACCGGGCGCACGTCCAGGCCGGCCGGGCCGGCCGGGGTGGTCTCGCCGATCGGGCCGGACAGCTTCATGACCCGGCCGCCGCTGTCCTCGATGCCACGGGACGCGCACAGTTCGGCCCAGTCGTCCGGCGTCAGCTCGGGCGGGATCTGCAGCGTCCCCCAGGCCGTGCCATGGTCCTGCCAGAAGCCGATGATCTCGTCCAGCAGCGCGCCGGTGACCGGCTTGGTGAAACCCACGGCCTTGTTCCAGTAGCGGTTCGGGTCGTCCCGCAGGGCCAGGACGACGACGCCGTCGACCTCGGTGGAGGCCGGCCCGTGCGACGCCGGTGCCCCGGTCAGGTAGGCGCGCATGAAGGCGGCCTCGACGGCTTCGATGTTGATGGTGGTCATGCCTACAGGTGCGCGGCGGCGGCCGGAAAGTTCGATCGCGGCTGGTGAATTATCCGGACCCGGCTCACCCGCCCGTCCCGCACGGTCTGCACCCAGGCCGACCCGGGCGGGCAGTGATCCGGATCCCAGGCCGGGCTGATCAGGTCGTTCTCCCAGATCAGCACGTCGCGGGCGGCGAACACGGCGCGCAGCGGATGGCGTACCCCATCGGAAAGGCTCTTGCGTACGCCCCCCAGCAGCGCCTCGATGGTGCGCCCCGACCGCCCGCTCGGCCAGCGGCTGTCCACATCGTCGTGGAAGACCTCGGCCAGCCCGGTGAAGTCGCCCTGCTCGAGCCGGCCGAACACATCGCCAGCCTGCCGCCGCCGCGCCTCGGTGACCGCGGCCAGATCGTCCGCGCCGGCCGTCTCGGCGGTCGCCCGCAGCGCACCGGCCAGCTTGACCCGGGCCTGGCTGAGCCGGCTCCGCACGGTCCCCACGGGCACATCACACGCCCGCGCGATGCTCTCGTAGTCGTTGCCGACGGTGAAGTAGCGCAGCATCGTCACCAGGCGCAACGGCGGCGACAGATCGTCCAGCGCCCGCCACACCCAGTCACGCAACGCGAGCCGGTCCAGCAGTTCCTCCGGCCCCGGCCGCGGGTCTTTCAAAATCGGCACTTCGATGGGTACGAAGCGGTCCCGGCGTCGCAGCACCCGGCACGAGTTGCGCGTGATCCCCCGCAGCCACGCTCCCACAGAGTCGGGTTCTCGCAGGTCATCGAGGCTGCCCACGGCGATCAGCGCGGCATCCTGCACCGCGTCCTCGGCGTCCGGCCCGGCGCCGAGCAGACCGACCGCGACCGCGTACATCCCGGCCCGATGCCGCCCGAGCAGCACGCCGAGGCTGGCGGCGTCACCGGTGCGCGCCGCCCGCACAAGATCGGCGTCCGTCGCGATGGGCATCCCGGCAACGATAGCCACCCGAGAAAATCGGTCCAAAATCTCCGCATCCCCAACGCCGCCGGGTCAAGGGTGCGCGGGTCAGCGGCCCGCCTTTCCCGGTCCTGACCGATTCTCAGGAATTCGACGAACCGGTCGAGGCTCGAGTTGACCAGGCTGAGCCCTGCGCCGCCGACCACGAACACCTCGAGCGTGGCGGTGTCGACCGCGACCATCTCCCTCAGCATCGGCGCCGATCTGAACAAGCTCGCGGGCTTCCACATCGGACAACAAGGCCAGCGGGCCGCCGCCTCGGAGGTGCCGGAAGAACATCGCCGGCAGGGAGCCTTCTCTCAGAATCTGGGCGATCCGCGGCGGCACCCGCCCCAGAGCCTCAGCGGGGAACTCGGCGGCTTCGCTTGCGCGCATGTCACGAGCGTCGACCCCGCTGCCACCCGCAACCACCGAGCCGCGCACAACAGCAAGTGATCAGTCGCCCCCAACGACATCGACGGGTAGCCACGCTTTCATAGGCTAGCAATGTGGGCGAATCTTTTACCCTTCAACGAAAAGACCTTCCGGAACTCTACCGGGTCGGTTCAGCACACTCGGCCAAGGGACGTCAGCAGTCCGCACGCTGGCTGGCGGTTCAGCTAGCCCTACTCAGCGCCGGCGCCGGGATTGGAGCCATCGACGGCGTCAAAATCGGAGCCTTGGACCTGGGCGCCGCGTCGGCAGTCGCCGCGCTCCTCCTCTCGCTCGTGCCCGCTACATGGCTGGCAATGCGTAACCCGCAGCGATCTTGGTACGAGGGTCGAGCGGCGGCCGAGTCAATAAAGACGCTCGTCTGGAAGTATTCGGTCCGGGCTCAGCCTTTCGACCACGACGACGAATCCGCGGTAGCCCGCTTAACTTCCGACTTCGCAGCCGTA
Organism: Actinoplanes sp. NPDC049265; assembly: GCF_043197135.1. NCBI lineage: Bacteria > Bacillati > Actinomycetota > Actinomycetes > Micromonosporales > Micromonosporaceae > Actinoplanes > Actinoplanes sp. NPDC049265. The sequence goes on from NZ_JBICSP010000001.1 coordinate 291,458, forward strand.
CGCTCGGAGATCAGCTCGATCGCGTGGCCCTCCGAATCAATGTCCGTCACACCAGCTATGCAGCAACTGCGGGACAGCGCATTGGCGGAGCGCAAGAACGCTTATCTCACTGGCCGTCTGGCTGAGGAACGCACCTGGTACACCGCGAAGGCACGGCGGCATCGGCAGATGCACCGAATGTGGAGCATCCTTGTCTTCGGCGCTACCGCCGTCGGTCTCCTGACCGGTGCCCTTGACGCGTTCGGCGTGGTCTCGTATGACGGCCTGGGCGCTGCCACCGCTGCTGCAGCGGGGGCGACGGCCTGGCTGCAGATGAAGCAACATCGCCCGCTTGCCACCGCCTACGAACTGACCGGCCGGGACCTCGCCGCAGCCAGCAGGACGCTAGCTTCCATCGAGGAGGAGCGGGACTGGGCTCGGCGAGCGGAGGAGGCGGAGGAAGCGGTGTCGCGGGAACACACCATGTGGATCGCCCGCCGAGAAGCCGCATGATCGCTCAGTGACGGTAGCTTTAGCATCGTGACGATACGAAGGCGAGGAAGGACATGGCTGTAGACCTCCAAGTCTTGGACGATAAACATGAAGCCGACGAGGTCATGTCCTCCGCGCTAGATGTTTTGACGGGCCGCGACCTTCTGACCTTGGCCACCCAATCGAGTGAGCTAGGACCGCACGCCAACTCGGCCTTCTTCGCCGTCGACGACCTGGTTCTGTTCTTCCTCAGCGAGCGGACGACTGTACACAGCCAGAACCTCGATGCTGATCAGCGCGTGTCAGCTTCGGTCTTTCTCGACCCCCCGCAGTACGGCGAAGGGCTACGCGGCATTCAGGTGTGGGGAACCGCACGGGAGGTGAGTCCAGAGGAGCGACCGCATGCGATGGATGTGCTCAGGCGCAGGTTTCCCACCTTTGCCGCCGACCCGGCCGTGCGTGATCGCTTCCTGCAAGCCGAGCTGCCGTCGGTCTTCTATCGAATCGACATCGACCGTCTGACTGTTCTGGACGAGCCTCGTTTCGGGCGACGTGTCTATGTTTCCGCATCGGTCCGGCGCTGAGAGACTCAATCGCCGTCGAGATCGATCTCCGGAACATCGACATTGGCGAATACCGCGAGGCTGTCCGCCGGGTCCAGATCAGCGGCCAGCTGCTGCAACTCGGCCAGCGGGTCCACGTCGTCCGGCAGAGTGCCGGACTGCAGGGCGCTCAGCCAGTTGAGGGGCCGGGAGGGGCCGTCTTCAGACATCCACAACCTCGAATATCGATCAAGGGTTTGGAACCCATACTCTAGAGCGAGTCTAGTTCCCGGCCGCCGATCGGAGAGACTGCGTTGAGTGCGACTGGCAAGCGTGTGCGGCTGAATCGACTCCTCGGCCGCGGCCGAATGATCATGGTTCCGTTCGATGACGACTTGATCAATGGACCGTTCGACGGCCTCGCCGATCCACTCGATCGACTCCGGCGTTGCGCTGCGAACATCGACGCTGTCCTCGGCTATCGCCGGCTGTTCGACAGGTACACCAGTGAGGGGATAGCACTACCCTTCGTCCTCAACCTGACCGGCAGCACAGTACTTCGCGATCACACACGCAAAGTGCTGGTCGGTACTGTGGACGCCGCTCTCCGAGCCGGCTGTGATGCAGTCGCCGTACACGTCAATCTGTCTTCTGTGCACGAGTCCACGATGCTGGCCGGTTTGGCCAAGATCGGCGAAGACTGCGACAGGCTGGGCATGCCCCTTGCGGCGATCATGTATCCGCGCCGGGAGACGGACGGAGCCGATGACAACTACCTGAGCTTAAAGCGACGTGACATCACGTCGTACGCGCGGTTGGTACAGCACTGCGTTCGCGTGGGAGTAGAACTTGGTGCGGACCTGGTGAAAACGCAGTACACGGGCGACCCTGACAGCTTTGGCACCGTCATCTCTACGGCCATGGGTGTTCCTGTGATAGTTGCAGGTGGCCCGAAGGTTTCGACGGAGCAGGCCCTGCGCAACGCGCATGGTGCGATAGCTGCTGGCGCGGCGGGAGTGTGCTTCGGCCGCAACACCTACAACAGGACAGATACGGCAGCCTTCGTCCAGCAACTAGCGAAGGTGGTCCACAGTGGGGTCAACCCGGACAGCCTCATCGATGGCCGCAGCGCCACCATCGATGCATAGCCACAACCGGCGGGCAGCCACACACCTCGCTGCGGTCGGAGGCACGGCCGCTGTGGCGCTGGTCTGGGGAACCAGCGGCGCAATCGTTCGCCTCCTTCCACTTCCGGCCGCCGAGATTGCCTGCCTCCGTGCGGCTTTCGGCGCAGTGACGCTGGGCTTGTGGTTCTTGATGCGTCGCCGGCCTTTCGACTGGAGCGCGGCCAGGCCGTCTCTCCCCTCGTTGCTAGTGTCCGGCCTCCTACTCGCGGCGCATTGGCTGACTTACGTCATGGCTCTTCAGCGCGCTCCGATCGGCACAGTCCTGACCGGTATCTACATGGCCCCGATCCTGATCGCCGTGTTCGCACGCCGGGCCTTGAGCGAACAACTGACACGGCTAGGTTGGACCGCCGTTCTGCTGTCGGTGCTGGGTAGTGCGATGGTACTGCGGCCAACTGCCGCGGGCGGCTGGGCTGGCGTGGGCCTGATCTCGTTCTCAGCGATCACCTATGCCGGTTCGATCATCGCCAGCAAGTCGGCATTGCGGGCTCTTTCCGCATCAACTGTTGCCGCCGGCCAGCTAGGCGTCACCGCTGTTGTGCTTTCACCGGTGATGCTGATCGGCTTCGTAGCGCTGTCGTCAAGCGATATCGCTCTGCTCGGCGCTCTCGGGGTCGTTTACAGTGCAGTCGCCATGTTGGCTTACCTCGCCGCTCTCAACAACATCTCGGTCGTCTCATCGGCGGTACTCCTCTGCCTGGAGCCGGTGTCGGGGTTCGTCACGGGATGGATCACACAGGGTGAACGTTTTGGCGTCTTGACGGCCATCGGCGTCGCAGCGGTGCTGACAGCGGGGACGTTCACCACGATCACCACAGCAGGGGCAGTGAAGCAAACAGTCACCGGTGCGGAGTCATCCGCGCCGGGGACCACCCATGAAGAGGAGCAAAAAGCATGAGGCTGGCCGGGAAGGTCGGGGTTGTCACTGGTTCGTCCCGAGGGATCGGCCGGGCCATTGCCGTCGCGTTGGCCGAGAAGGGGGTGCGGGTCATTGTCAACTCCCGCTCCGACCGAGCCGGTGGCCGAGACGTGGTCAACGAGATCGTTGCCGCAGGGGGTGAGGCCGTTTACCAGGAAGGCGATGTCACGGTCGAAGCCGACGTCGACACCCTGCTCCGCGCGGCCGAGTCGACGTTCGGCCAGATCGACATTCTCGTAAACAACGCCGGTCGAACGGAGCCTTCGTCGTTCGAGTCAGCCACGATCGAGCACTGGCAACGGATGTTGGATCTCAACTTCATGTCGGCGGTGCTGTGCTCCCGACGTGCGCTGAAGTCGATGCCCCCGGGAGGCACCATCATCAACACATCGTCGTCGCGTGGATTCGATGCCAACGGCAGGGAGGGCGTGATAGCTTATTCTGCCGCGAAATCGGCGATCCACAACCTCACCCGGACACTCGCCAAGCAGCTCGCGCCCGACGTTCGCGTCAACGCGGTGGCGCCGGGCTTCGTTGCTACCTCCTACATGGATCGGGTCAGTGAGGAGCAGAAGGAGCAGTGGCTCGACATCATCCCGCTGCGCCGCTTCATCACACCGGAGGAGATCGCCCGTGTCTACGTCTTTCTGGCCGAGGCGGACTTCCTCACCGGGACCATCGTCAACGCAGACGCCGGATTTACCCTGGGGCGCGGGTGACTCGGTGAAAGGGCAGCGGTGAACGGAGCTCCTCCCAAAGTCTTCATCTCGTACCAGCGAGATTCGGCGCACGTTGCCGTACGGCTGCATGCCGCGTTGAACGATGCGGGCTTCGTGGTCTGGCTCGACACCGAGCAGATCCGCCACACCGACCGCTGGTCGGTGGCCGTCGATCAGGCACTACGCGAGTCAGACTCCATGGTGCTTCTGCTGACGCAGGCCGCGAACCGCTCTGTCGAAGTGTTCAACGAGTGGTTCTACTTCTACCGGATGCGCAAGCCTCTGCACGTCGTCCGGCTCGACGACGTGCAGCCTCATTATCAACTCATGCCGTTCCAGCGGATCGACTGGGCTGGGCGGACTGATGATGAGCTTTCGACACTCGCCCAGCAACTGATCGACGCAATTAACGCCGATCCGGACGAAGGCCGCCGGGCACCCGCGCCCGCCCCAGACACGGTCGTCACGACACCTCTTGCACCTGCTCGCAACACCTCCAGTGCCTTCCAGGCTCTTCAACAGGCGATTCGGAGTTCCGAGCAATCGGTGGCGCTACGCCCAGACGAACTGCAGAAGATGCAGCTACACATGGCCAGCACCATGGAGGAGTATTACCTCACCTGTTATGCGCGCTGGTGCGGGCCGCAATACCAGCTCGACCGCCGATTCGTCCGGCTGAACCTGGTTTACGACGAAGGCACAGGGTCGCCGGACCGGTGGGTCACTATGCCGAGCGTCCGGGAGAGCGATGACCTGAACGACGTTCTGGAAAATTCGAACTCCTTTGCCTACGTGCTGCTGGGAGCGCCCGGGTCGGGTAAGACCACGTTGCTGCGCCGGCTCGAGATGGACATCGCCCGTAAGTCGATCATGGAACCCCACACCAGGTCGGTGGTGCCTTTCTCGGTCTCCCTCGCCGAGTTCGGATTGGGTCACGGTGGCCAGATTCCAGATCCCCTCGAGTGGTTGCAGCAGAAGTGGTCCGGGCGTAACCCACAGCTCCCGGATCTGCGTGAACTGCTCAACGAAGGTCGCGTACTGCTGCTGGTGGACGGGCTCAACGAGCTGGCGCACCGAGAAGGCGCCGACCTTCGTCTCCGCATCGACGCATGGCGCGCGTTCCTCTACGAGCAAATTCGCGATATCCCGGGCAACCGAGCGCTGTTCAGCTGCCGCACGTTGGACTACGGCGCGATGCTGAGCACCAAGGACGTCGGCGTGCCGCACATCCGGCTCGAGCCGATGACGCAGAGCCAAGTTTTCGCGTACGTTGATCTTCACCTTCCGGAGCAGACCGAGATGGTTCGCGCCTCGCTGCTACGCGACCCGCGAACGCTGTCCTTCTACCGGACTCCGTACATGTTGCGGTTGCTCGTGAGCCAGGTGCGCACGATCGGGACAGTCCCGGTCGGCCGCGCCGACGCTTTCAGCTCGATGATCCGCGAGCTGCTTCGTCGTGAAATCCTCGCCGCGAACCCCCGCCTCGCCGACTCAGAACTGCTAACCGAACGGGAGCAGCGTCGGCTGCGCGACGGCGTCCGCGATCCGATGTGGCTGCCGAGCGGTGGTCAGTTCATCCCCGCATTGACCCGGCTGGCCTATCAGATGCAGACCACCAAACTCGGCCACGACAAGGGCTCCGTCGTCGTGGACTACGAGACTGCGGTCGTCCTACTCAACGGACTGGCCCGTTTGGCCGAGGCATCACTGCATGTGGGGTTCGATACCGGGATCCTTGATGAGCACGAAGAGACTGTGCGCTTCTTCCACCAACTCCTCCAAGAATTCTTCGCCGCGCGCCAACTCGCCATCGCTGAAGAACTCCCCCATGTGGCGATCGATACGCAAGCACACAGCGTCACCCCAGACCTGGAAACGCAGTTGAGTCAGCTCGCCCCTGGCGAGCCCCTGCCACCGCTGCCGAGCACAGGGTGGGAGGAGACCACAATCATGGCGGCAGCTCTGACCCCTGACCCGGACACATTCGTTCGCCGGGTACTCGGCGTCAATCCCGGACTCGCCGGACGATGTGTGGCGTCGGCGGACGTGCAGTGCTCGGCCGATGTTCATCGTGAGACAGCAGATCGACTCGTCACTGGGGTTGCGGATCCAGAACAGGACTTGCGCGCCCGTATCTCGTTCGGTCGGGCTCTCGGTCTAATTGACGATCCACGCTTTGAAACCGTCACGGGCGCACACGGCAACGCCCTTCTACCAAAGTTTGCGCAGATCACGGCCGGAACCCACCTAGTCGGAGCTGACCGCAGTCCGTACCCGCTGGAGAGTCCTGCTCACGAGGTGTCCCTGCCGGCATTCGAAGTAGCGGTCACGCCTGTGACGAACGCCGAATATGCCCTGTTCATCGCCGCAGGGGGATATCAAGACGAACGTTGGTGGCGGACTGATGCGGCCAGACAATGGTTGTCGGGTGACGGTCTCCTCGGTCAGATCGCCGACGAGTGGATCAAGAAGCGCAACAATCTCCGGAGACGACCGCGTCTACCTGTAGAGATGCTTGCCGCCGGCACCGCCACGCTGGTCCAGGCGGTGGGCATGGTGAAGCTGACGGGCATGACGGACGAACAACTTGGTGCTGCTCTCGCCGAGGTGTACAGCGTCGGGAATCACCGCGCGCCGGCCTACTGGCACGACTTCCAGTTCAACAGTCCATCGTGTCCTGTTGTCGGCGTCAGCATCTATGAGGCCGAGGCCTACTGTGCCTGGCTGAGCGCCACCACCGGGCAGTCGTACCGGCTCCCGACCGAGCATCAATGGGAGGTTGCCGCCGGCATCGGCGGAACGGTCTATCCCTACGGCGACATCTTCGACCAATACTCAAGCAATACCTTCGAACTGCACATACGCACCACTACGCCGGTCGGCATCTTCCCGACCGGCGTAACGAGTACGGGCTGCCACGACATGTCCGGCAACGTCTTCGAGTGGACTGCGAGCGAGTACCGGCCCTACCCGTACGACGGCGGGCTTCGCGGGTCGGATGTTCCCGGGACGGCCCGCATCTGCCGAGGTGGTTCTTGGCGTCACCATCAGATTCGAGCCAGGGTTGCCTATCGCGGGCGCGGACAATGCTTTGTCCGTAACGACGATCTTGGCTTTCGTCTCGCACGGCACCAGACGAGAGAGTAGCGAGCTGGATATGGTTGTCGGCGCTGCCAATCGGGCCGGAGCTGCGCCTACCGGGCCGTGAATCTCGTCGGTGGTAGTCATGCTCTAGCCCCAAAGAGCTGGTTGGTGACCGACTCGTCTGGCCGGTCGACCACTGGCTGCGGTGCCCGGTGTTTGCGGTCGTGCTGGCCTGAGCCGGCGTGCTCGGATCGGCGCCGATATCGCCCCGTCCGAGTGATGGTTACTGGTCGCGGTAGCGCTTAGCCGCGGCCAGTTGGAGGGCCAGCTCGGCAGCGATGGCGGGCGGTTCCGTCTTGTACGGGGCGACGTAGGCCGGAGTGTCGCGCTGGAAGCGCCAGCCCTCGGCCAGCCGGCCGGCGTCGTACGTCTCGAACCCTATGGCCTTGAAGAATTCGGCCACCGTCTTTTTCGCCGCGGGGTCGTCGCCGGCGATGGGCAGCGTTGTGCCGGCGGGGCTGTCGGCCAGGTCCACGTAGTGAATGTTGTTGAAGCCCTTGACCACAGTGGACTCCGGCAGGTGGGACTGCAGGAGCTCGCTGGTCGTGGTCGACTCGTCGTCGAGGGCGGCGAACTGGCCGTCGCGCTCGGGGTAGTAGTTGTTGGTGTCGATGACCACCTTGCCACGCAGCGGTTCGACCGGCACCTGCTGGTACGCCTTCAGCGGCACGGTCACTACCACGATGTCACCGGCCGCCGCCGCCTCGGCCGCGGTGGCCGCCCGGGCTTTGGGGCCGAGCTTGCCGACGAGGCCGGTCAGTGTCTCGGGGCCGCGGCTGTTGCTCAGCACCACGTCGTAGCCGGCGTCCACGGCCAGCTTGGCCACCGTGCTCCCGATGAAGCCGCTGCCGATCAATCCGATTGTCGTCATTCCCGCCGCAACCTCGCCGCGGCCGAGCTCATTCCCTACCCGCCGATGGGACATCGGCACTGGGAGTAGGCCGCCGACCTGAAGAACGGGCCGCAGGCACGGGAAAGGAGACGTGGGCGCCGACTCCGCCGAACGATCCCGCACCGCCGCTATGACGAGGATCGCAGCGGCCAGGCTCACGGCCGCGGCCACCAGGAGGAAGCGTGCACTGGGCGACCGTCGGGCCGCCGACCCGGCCGGCCCGCCGGCCCCGACGTCCACGCCCGCCTGCGGTGCGACGCCGGGCACGACATCCGGCCCGGCGAGCTCGCGGTGGTGGCACGCCCGGAGCTACGCCAACGCCGGACCGATTGAGGCGCGGTCCACGAAGACCGGGCCGGCCGTCGTCACGGGCGCCGGGAACTCCTTGCCGTCGATCGCCTCGAGCAGCAGCCGGGCGGCCAGCCGGCCGTCGTCGTACGGGTCCCGGCCGGCCGTGGACAGCGCCGGGTGCAGCAGCCCGGCCACGGTCAGGTCGCCCCAGCCGACGACCGAGACGTCGGTCGGCACCCGCTGCCCGCGTCCGGCCAGGTCACGGAGGCACGCGGCGGCCGCCAGGTCGTCGGCGTGGACGATCGCGGTGGCCCGGTCGGTATCGCTGCCGACCACGTCGTGCTCGCGGAAGCACGTCTCGAAGAGCTCGCGGCGCGACCGGGGCAACCCCACCAGCGCGACGCGGCGATGGCCCAGCCCGGCCAGGTGGGCGACGACGGCGGCGACCGCGGCGGACTCGTCGTGGACCAGCACCGGCATGGTGGTCGGCTCGGGTGGGCGGCCCAGGCTGACGTACGGCAGGCCGGTCTTCGCCAGCAGCCGGAACCGCGTGTCGTCGGGCCGCGGGTCGACGACGACCAGGCCGTCGACCCGGCCGTCAAGGGCCAGCCGGTGGTAGGCGCTCTCCTCCGCCTCGGGATCCTGCACCACCTCGGTGACCAGCGAGTACTGGGCGGTCACGAGCGTGCTGTGCAGCCCGGCCATCAGCCGGAGCCACCAGTCGGCGGGCGCGGCCGGGAAGATCAGGCCGATGGCGTACGCCCGGGAGGCGGACAGTGCCCGCGCCCGGAAACTCGGCGTCCACCCCATCGAGCGGGCCGTCTCCACGATGTGGGCGCGGGTCGACTCCCTGACTCCGGGGCGATCGTTCAGCGCGTACGAGACCAGGGTCTTACTGACCCCGGCGGCTCGCGCCACATCGCTGATCCGGACAGCCTGCCGCCGACCCGTCACGCCACTCATGCACCCCGTCGCTTTCCGTTCAACTCCCCGACCGATGGGGGATCAGGAAGTAGTACGGGAAATATCCGGGTTCCGGCTCAATCCAAAGATCACAACGGCAGATTGACCGTCGCCGGCTGTCCTCCGACGCAGGTCACGGTCATCCGGATGCGCTGATTCCTCTGCTTGAAGACGGCCGCGGTGGTGGCGGCGGGGCCGGGGTTCACCTTCTGGACCTTCCACGGGTCCTGCGGATCCCAGTCCAGCAGCCGCGCCTTGCCGCCGGAGCACTCGGCCGTCACCCGGCCGGCTTTCGAGGTCAGCACCTTGGTGCGCGGGGCGCTGCTGGTCGACGGCGGTGTCGAGGGCTCCGCGCTGGGCGTCGCCGAGGTGTTGGCCGAGCTGGGCGCGGGCGTGGTCGGGGCGGCGGTGGTCGGTACCGCCACCGAGTCGTCCTTGCCCGGCGTCGTCCCCTGGCCCGCGCCGCCGGCCGGGGTGGTCGGGCGCCGCCCCGGACCGGTCGTGCCCGTCGCCGCCGGACCCGGCGTGTTCGACGGCGCGACGGGAGCGATCCCGGCCCGCGGCCGGTCGCCGCCGCCCTCGGCCGACTCGGGCCGGAACGCCCACACCAGCAGCGCGGCGACCACCACGACAGCCACTCCGCCGGCCGCGAGAAGGGTCCGCCGCCGGTGGTTCCGCGCCGGCGCCGCGGGGGTCAGGGTGGCGACCGCGGCCACCGGCGCCGCGTTGGTGCTCTTCGATCCGGCGGTACGCTCGTTGCCCGACCGGCCCGGGCCGATCTTGGCCGCGTTGCCGGTCTTGGCCCCGGGCACCAGCCGGCGCGGCGCGTTCGGCGCGTCGGCCGCCTCCAGCAGCGTCTCGGACACCTCGGCCGCGCTCGGCCGCTCCGCCGGGTCCTTGAGCAGGCAACGGCTGACCAGGTCGTGCACGCCGGCCGGGACGCCGGTCAGCTCGGGCAGCGGCTCCGGCTCGACGTAGACGTGGGCGTCCAGCATCTGGGTGGTGGTGTCCACGCTCCACGGGGAGTTGTCGGCCAGCATCCGGTAGAGCAGGACGCCGAGCGCGTACACGTCGGAGGCGGGCTCGATGCGGTCGCTGAGCAACCGTTCCGGGGCGAGATAGGCCGGCGTGCCGAGCAGTTCGTCGTCGGGGCGGCCCGGCCCGGCCGACGCCGCGATGCCGAAGTCCACCACCTTGGCCCGGGCCGGGGTGACCATCACGTTGGCCGGCTTGATGTCGCGGTGCACCAGGCCGTGGGCGTGCGCGGCGGCCAGCGCGGCCGCCACCTCACCGCCGATCCGGAAGGCGGCCCGCGGCGGGACCGGGCCCTGCAGCACCCGCTCAGCCAGCGTCGGGCCGTTGATCAGCTCCATCACGACGTACGGCAGCTTCATCCCGCCGTCGTCCGACTCGCCGTAGTCGTAGATCTGGGTGATGTTGGGATGCGAAATGGTGGCGGCGGCGCGGGCCTCGGCCTGGATGCGGGCACGTGACTGGGCGTCGTCGGCGTACCGCCCGGCGAGCACCTTGATCGCCACCGGCCGGTTGAGGACCTCGTCGTGTGCTTTCCACACGACGGCCATGCCGCCACTGCCGAGCTCGTTCAGCAGCTTGTAGCGGCCGCCGAGACTCTGCTGCACCTCCACCCGAGGCAGTCTGCCAACCACGAGCGGAATTGGCTAACCCACAGCTAAGGAAATTAATCTGATTACGGTTTTGAGTAGTACGTCATGTCGCATTTGATGGGCGAAGTCCATCCTTTCGGCAAAGCGCTCACATTTATCACGGGCAGTCGGCGAAGCGGACGAACTCGGCCATGCCGCGGCCGAACAGGAATGGCGTCGACTGGGTCATCGCGATGGCGACGATCCGCTGCTCGGGGTCGACGAAGAAGTCGGTGCCGTAGCCGCCCGACCAGCCGTACCGGCCGGTGTCGCGCTCGATGCCCAGGCCCATCCCGTAGCCGTTGCCGTTGAGCAGGAACGAGCCGCCGGCAATCTGCTCCGGCGTCAGATGGTTGCTGGTCATCAGTTCGATCGCGTGTTCGGACAACAGCCGGGTGCCGCCGTGCACGCCCCGGTTCAGCAGCAGCCGCGCGAACGCGAGATAGTCGTCGACGGTCGAGGCCAGGCCGCCGGCTCCGGACGGGAACGGCGGCTCCTCGATCCAGTGTTCGGGCCGGGTGGCGGCGTTCTCGCCCTCCGTCCCGTACTGCGCCGGCAACCGCCCGGCCCGGTCCCGGGGCAGCGCGAAGCCGGTGTGTGTCATGCCCAGCGGCTCGAAGACCCACTCGGCCAGCACCGCGCCCAGCGGCTTGCCGGTGGCCCGGCTGATCAGGGCACTCAGCACCAGCGACCCGGTGTTGTACATCCACTTCTCGCCCGGCTGGTGGATCAGCGGCAGCGAGGCGAACCGCCGCACCCACTCGTCGACGCCGAACGGCGACCGTGGCTCGGGCGGGCCGAACATCAGCTCGAGATCCTGCCCGCGCCGCACCACCGGCACCGGCGGCTCCATCTCGGGCTCCACGATCATCCCGTGGCCGAGCCGGAAGGTGAGCAGGTCGTCCACGGTGACCGGGCGGTGCGGCGGCACCGTGTCGTCCAGTTCGGCGTCGTACGCCCGCAGCACCCGCTGCCCGGCCAGTTCCGGCAGCAGCCGCTGGACCGGCTCCTCGAGGTCGAACAGGCCGTCCTCGGCCAGCATCAGCGCGGCCGCCGCGACGATCGGCTTGGTCATCGAGGTGATCCGGAACGGGGTGTCCCGCCGCATCGGCACGTCGCCGCCGAACGCGGTCACGCCGATCTCCTCGACCGTCACGTCGTCGTCGCGGGCCACCAGGGTCACGAGACCGGGCAGCTCGCCCTGGTCGACCAGGGCCGTCATGGCCGCGCGGAGCTCTTCGGTTGGCATGCCGCTCAGCCTGCCAGGGCCTCCCGCCGGGACGCGAGCCTCAGCAGCCACCAGCCGATCAGCGCGCCGCCGGTGTTGGCGATCAGGTCGTTGACGTCGACCGTACGGCGGCTCCCGATGGTCACGTCGAGCAGCAGCTGGGTCAGCTCGATGCTCAGCGACGCGCTCAGGGCGAGCCAGCCGATCCGGGTCGCCGTGGCTCCGGCGGCCGGCCACAGCAGCGGGATCAGGACGCCGAAGGGCAGGAACATGACCACGTTGAGGGTCATGCTGAGCGGGTCGACCACGAACGGGATCCAGCGGATCATGGCCTGCCACGGGACGTGGCCCCAGTAGTCGAAGGCGCGTACCGGCACCACCGTGACGGCGAGTACGCCGGCGGCGTACATCAGGAAGAGGACACGGACCCGCAGCACAACCGCAACGCTAGCCAACCGCCGGTAGTAACCCGCGTCACTGCACTCGATAAAAGTTTGCAGGCACTGCAATTTAGGCTCTACCGTTGCTCGGGTGACCGACCTGGGCCTGCGTGACCGCAAGAAACAGCAGACCAGGGCCGCCCTGACCGAGGCCGCCCTGCGCCTGGTGGATGAGCGCGGGCTCGACGCGGTGACCGTCGAGGACATCAGCGCCGCCGCCGATGTGTCCCCGCGGACCTTCTTCAACTACTTCGCCACCAAGGACGAGGCGCTGATCGGCGACCACACCGCCGACGACGACGTGATGCGCGAGCGGTTCCTCGCCGTCGAGCCGGCCCTGTCCGTCTTCGAGGCCATCCAGGTCGCGGCCGAACCGGTCATCGACGCGATCGACCGCGAACGTGAGCTCTGGCGCCGCCGCATCCGGGTGATGACCGCCAACCCCGAGCTCGTGGCCGGTCTGATGGTGCGCAGCGCCCGCTCCGAACGCGAGCTGATCGAGGCCATCGGCCGGCGCGCCGGCGTCGCACCGGACAGCGGCTGGCCCGTGCTGGCCGCCGGGGTGATCGGTGCCGTCTTCCGGTCCGCTCTGCTCAGCTGGGCCAAATCAGATGGTCGAACGTTCGCCGACCACGTGCACGAGGCCTTCGGCGCGATCGCCGCGGGCATGCCCGACCCCATTAAGGACCCGAAATGACATCAGTTGTGGAGGACGCCTCCAGCACCGGGCGGATGTCCCGGCGGGAGGTGATCCAGGCCCTCTCCGGCCTGATGCTCGGCATGTTCGTGTCGATCCTGGCGTCCACCATCGTGGCCAACGCCCTGCCGCGCATCATCGCCGACCTGGGCGGCACCCAGTCGGTGTACACCTGGATCGTCACCACCGAGTTGCTCGCGATGACCGCCACCGTCCCGCTGTGGGGCAAGATGGCCGACCTGATCAGCAAGAAGCTGCTGATCCAGCTGTCCCTGTCGCTGTTCGTGGCCGGTTCGCTGATCGCCGGCTTCACCCCGAACGTCGGCATCCTGATCCTCAGCCGCGTCGTGCAGGGCGTCGGCGCCGGCGGCATGACCGCGCTGGCGCTGATCGTGATGGCCGCGATGATCCCCCCGCGCGAGCTGGGCCGCTACTCCGGCGTCTTCGGTGCCGTGTTCGGTGTCGCCACCATCGCCGGCCCGCTGATCGGCGGCGTCCTGGTCGACACCAGCTGGCTCGGCTGGCGCTGGACGTTCCTGGTCGGCGTGCCGTTCTCACTGGCCGCGATCTTCCTGCTGCAACGCACCCTGCACCTGCCCGCGCAGCCCCGGCGGCAGGTCTCGATCGACTGGCTCGGCGCCTTCCTGATCACCGCCGGCGTCTCCGACCTGCTGATCTGGTCGACCCTGGCCGGCACCCAGTTCGACTGGGCGTCGTGGTCGACGGCCGCCTTCGTGGCCGGCGGCGTCATCCTGCTCGGCCTGGCCGTGCTGGTCGAGTCGCGCGCCCCCGAACCGATCATCCCGCTCAGCATCTTCCGCAACCGCACCGTCACCCTGGCCATCGTGGCCAGCACCCTGGTCGGCGTGGCCATGTTCGGCGGCACGGTCTTCCTGTCCCAGTACTTCCAGTTCTCGCTGGGCAAGACCCCGACGGTGGCCGGCCTGATGAGCCTGCCGATGATCTTCGGTCTGCTGGTCAGCTCCACCGTGGCCGGCCAGCTGATCACCAAGTACGGCCGCTGGAAGGCCTACCTGGTGGCCGGGGCCGTCATCATGGTCGCCGGCATGCTCCTGCTGAGCCGCATCGGCTCCGGCACCACCGTCGTCACGGTGTCGATCTACATGGCGGTCCTCGGCATCGGCGTCGGCATGCTCATGCAAAATTTGGTGCTCGCCGCCCAGAACGACGTGCCCGCGGCCGAGCTCGGCGCCTCGACGTCGTCGGTGACGTTCTTCCGCAGCATGGGCGGCGCGATCGGCGTGAGCGCCTTAGGCGCCGTCCTGGCCAACCGGGTGACCACGCTGTTCCAGGAGAAGTTCCCCAACCTGCCGGCCACCGGCGGCGGCGCCGAGGTCCCCGACATCACCAAGCTGCCGCCCGAGATCAAGGCCGTCATCGCCGACATCTACGGCCAGGCCACCGCCGACCTGTTCCTGGTCGGCGCGCCGATCGCCGCGCTCGCGGTGATCGCCGTCCTCTTCATCAAGGAGAAGCCGCTGCACACGCTGAGCGGCGACGAACGCGCCGCCCAGGAACGCATGGTCTCGCACTGACGTCCCTCCGGCCGGGGCGGGTCCAGCTTCGTGCGGACCCGCCCTTTCCCATGGGTACGCGCGTAACCTCCCCAACCGCAGGCACCAAGCCCCGTCCCCACTCCGCGGCCCACCCGGTGGGCCGCGGCCGCGAACGCGCCTCTCGCGCGACACCCCACCCCGCCATCCGTCCCGCCCAAACCCCCCGCTCCCACCACCAATCCCAGTGGCACCCCACCCCGCCATCCGCCCCGCGTGCAGCACCCGGGGCTACCACCGGGAGTCCGAGTGGTAGACCAGCGCGGCATTTGCCGGGCGCGTAGCGCCCGGGGCTACCACTGGGGGTCGGGGTGGTGGGAAGGGACGGTGGCGCGGTGGTCGTGGCGGTACCGGCCGGCGGGGATTCCGTACTCGCGCTTGAAGGCGGCGGCGAACGCGTACGGCGAGCCGTAACCGGTGCGCCGGGCGACAGTGGCCAGCGGGGCGTCGGTGGTTCGCAGCAGGCGGGCCGCCGTGGTCAGCCGCCACCACAGGAGATAGGTGAGCGGCGGCTGCCCGACCATCGTGGTGAACCGGCGGGCGAAGGCGGCCCGGGACAGCCCGGCCTCCGCGCCCAGCGACGCCACGGTCCATGGCTCGGCCGGATGCTCGTGCATCGCGCGCAACGCCCGGGCGATCACCGGGTCGGCCAGCGCCACACACCAGCCGGAGGTGCGCCACCGCGCCTGCTCGGCGCACCACGCCCGGATCAGATGAACGAACAGCACCTCCAGCAACGCCGGAACAACCACGTCGGTGCCCGGCGACGGCTCGATCACCTCACCGCGCAGGAGCCCGATCGTCGCCTGCAGACCCCCGTCGCGGGCCGGCAGGATCACCACGTCGGGAAAGTCCCGGACGATCGGATGGACCCGGTTCTGGTCGAGCTCACACCCGCCGCACAGCAGCTGAAGGCCACCGTCACCGGCATTCTCGAGGACGTGGGCGGTGCCGCGCGGCAACAGCACGGCGTCTCCCGGCCCCAGGGCCCCCACGCCGGTGACCGCGCAGCGACCCGTGACGACCACGTGGAACCGGGCCCCGGGGAAAGTGTCGAACTTCGCCGTCCACGACGGGTCGGCCGTCTCGGTCAGCGACACCCGCGGGCGGCCCGCTCGCATGGCGGCGATCGCGTCGCTCAGCACGTCCATTCCGGAGCCCCTCTCAGGCGGCCCATCTCTTGATCGAGAAGTTTCCGTTCGAGCGTGCCACCTCGACGGCGGCCGCCCCGCCGAGGTGCGCCGGCACGAGCAGGCTGTTGGTGGCGGCCGCCTCGGCCAGCACCCGGCGCCGGGAACGGGCGGCCTCGGCCTGGTCCTCGCTCAGGCAGGTGTCGTGGTCGGGTTGGAGGATCTGCAACGGCGTGTGCACGACATCCCCGACGAACAGCGCCCGGTCGGTGCCGGACTCGAGCCGCAGCACCGCCGAGCCCGGCGTGTGCCCGGGCGCCGGTTCCAGCGACAGGTCCGCGTCGATGCGGTAACTGTCACCCTCCCACAGCACCGCCTGCCCGGCCTGGTGCACCGGGAGGACGCTGTCGATGAACGAGGCGCGGATGTCCGAGGGCGAGGCGAACGTGCTCTTCGGCGTACCCCCGCCATCGGGGTTCCAATAGTCGTAGTCGGCCTTGCTGATCAGGTAGCGCGCACGCGGGAAGGTCGGGATCCAGTCGCCGTCGGCCAGCCGGGTGTTCCACCCCACGTGGTCGGCGTGCAGGTGGGTGTTGACGACCAGGTCGACGTCCGACGGCCGCACCCCGGCCGCCGCCAGGCGGGTCAGGAAGTCGCCGTCGCGCCGGTCGAGCACTTCGGCGTCGCGGGGCTTGTCGTTGCCGAGCCCGGTGTCGACCAGCACGGTACGGCCGGCGCTGCGCAGCACCCAGACCCGGAAGGTGGCCTGATAGTCGCCGTCGCGCACGAAGTCGGGGGCCAGCCATGACTCGTGTTCGCGCCACAGTTCCCCCGGCATCGTGGGGAACAGGACATCGACCGGGGCGAACGCGCCGCGCCACTCCGCGATCGGGAAGACCTCGACATCACCAAGAACGAATCTCTGCACGGATTCGACGGTAGGAAGCGGCGCCGAGACGCGAAATGCGTGAGGGTCTCGGCGTTTTGCGGCAGCGTCTTCAGCCGCGCGGGGCGTACATGATCACGGCCACGCCGGCCAGGCAGCAGGCGGCGCCGATCAGATCCCAGCGGTCGGGCCGGAAGCCGTCGACCAGCATGCCCCAGAGCAGGGAACCGGCCACGAAGACGCCGCCGTACGCGGCCAGGATCCGCCCGAAGTGGGGGTCGGGCTGAAGCGTGGCGACGAAGCCGTAGGCGCCGAGGGCCAGGACGCCCAGCCCGGCGAAGATCAGCCCGCGGTGTTCGCGGATGCCCTGCCAGATGAGCCACGCGCCGCCGATCTCGGCCATGGCCGCCACCACGAAGAGACCGATCGACCGCAGGACACCCATGGGTCCGAACGGTACGAGACGCCGATCAGGCCGGTCGCAGGCCCACCGACGTACGTGGCGACGGCGGCTCGGCGCAGCCCAGCAGGCCGACCAGGCCGGACACCCACAGCTGGCGGTAGACCGTCGGGCTGGGGTGGCTGACGACCAGCTTGACGTCGCTGGCGGCGGCCGTGTGGAAGCAGGCGACGAGGATGCCGATGCCGATGCTGTCGATCAACATCACCCGTTGTAGATCGAGGCAGATCTTGCCCGGCGTCGAGGAGGTGAGCACGTCGTTGACGGCGTCCCGCATCACGTGGGCATTGTCGAGGTCGATCTCACCACTTGGGGCGATCTCGACGGTGCCGTCGGCCAACTGGCGCGTGGTGATCGGCAGATACACGGCTGCCCTCTTCCTGGCGTCGTACGGCCGACGCCGACCTCTCCGCGGGGGTTCCGCTGCGCTGACCTGCCACGCATGCCGGCGCCCTGCCCTTGGCGCCCCGGGGACCGCGTTCAACAACAATCCGCTGGTCTGCAAGTTACGCCACGTAGGCGTGGAACGCCAGAGTAGTTCATATGGCCGGAATGTGCTGGAACGGTCAGGAGCAGTCCCGGACGTTGACGCCCGACGTCCACTTCCCCTTTACTCTGGGTATGCAATGGATCGCCTTCAGCCATGTCTGATCGTCCGTCGATGTCGCACTTCAACAGCGCAGACATCAACCAGGTACGGACCATGCTCAATCGGTTCTACTACCCGATCTCCGTCGGTGCACCCGAGGGCCACGACAGTTTCAAGATCGGCGCTGAAGTGATCCAACTCGGACCAATGACCATTGGCCACCTGACTTTCGGGGCCCCGGTGACCCTGATCGCCTCGGAACTCGACGCCTACCACGTCACGATCCCCACGACCGGCCGGATGCAGTCGCGGCACGCCGGGCGCGAGGTGCTGGCCCACCCGTCCACCGGCGCCGTCTTCGGGCCCGGAAACCCGGTCTACACGCTGCACAGCGCCGACTCGTCCGAGTTGGATGTGAAGATAGAGCGCCCCGCCCTGGAGGCGGAACTGGCGGCCCTGCTGGGTCACCCGATCGAGGGACCCCTGACCCTGCCGCCGGAGATCGACGTGTCCGGCGGCCCTGGGCTGAGCTGGTCCCGGCTGGTCCGGCAGATGCACGACGAGTGCGGGCACTCGGACAGCCTCATGCACCAACCGCCGATCGCCGGCCGGATGCGCCGGCTGATTCTCAGCGGCCTGCTGTACGCGCTGCCGCACAACTACCACGACGAGCTGACCGCCCCGCCGCAGCCGAGCCCGCCCCGCGCGGTCCGGCGGGCCCAGGAGGCGATCGAGGCCGAACCGGAGCGGGCGTTCACGGTGGCCGATCTGGCCGAGGTGGCCCGGGTGAGTGTGCGGTCGCTGCAGGACGGCTTCCGCAAGCACGCGGGTTGCTCGCCGATGAGCTACCTGCAGCGGGTACGCCTGCAGCGCGCGCACGAGGACCTGCTGCACGCCGACCCGGCCAAGGACACGGTGGCGTCGATCGCCCACCGCTGGGGTTTCGCGCATCTGGGCCGGTTCGCGTCGGCCTACCGGGCGCGCTTCGACGAGTCGCCGTCCGAGACCCTGCGGCGCTGACTGCCGTTCGCCAGGGCCGCCGCACCCACCCCGGGAAACCGCCGCGCGCAACCCGCGGAACCGGCGCGCTGGAGCCGCGAAATCGTCACATTCTGGTCAGTGGGCCGGGTGTGCCCTCATTCGCCGGGGTCGGTGCGGCGCCGACGGGGAAGCTCGCTCATCTTGCGGGTCGCGTCCCGGCCGCCGAGGAGGTGGCCGCGCGGCGGGACCCAGTCGCGCCAGGGGGCGAGGTGCGGCGGGACGGCCGCGGTCGCGCCGTCGCCGGCGCCACGGAGACTCTGGAGGTACGCGACGACACGCTGCGCGCCGGCGGATCCCTCGTCGGCCAGGCTCCGGAGCACGCGGAGAGTGTCGTCGAACGCCGGATCGCCGGGCTGGAGCCGGGAGAGCAGAGCCGCGAGGCCGCCCAGCGACTGCGCCACATCGCAGGCGTCACGCTCGGCGTCCGGCAGGTTGGACACTAGCGGCGTTCCTCACGATCGGTCATTTCGCTCACGTTCTCCTCGCCACCGCATGTGCTCGAACCAGGGGTTGCGCACACGTAACAAGCGAGAACGTATTCGTCTGGCTACTCAGCGTCCATCCGAAGAGCGCAGTCGTTGTCCGCTTCACGCTCACTTCGACGGCGGGCTCACTGATCGTCCGTTTCGCACCGGGCGACCTGGTGTATAGCCCCGCCAACCGCCCATCGACGCAGGTCACGGCGGCTGTCGGCGGGGTTGCCGGACGGACCGCTGGTCCGATTGGACCGCACCCCGCGAGCGGGCGGAATCCGTTGGCCGAGAACCACCCGGACGGGTCGCGGGTAGCTTTACCCGATCGTGGGTAGGACACGTTCGAGTCGCTCGTCGCAGGGAGGTCGGATGGAACCGAATCAGCCGCTCGAGGAGAGGCCCGAGGTCGCGGACGCGATCGAGGACGACGTCGCGGTGGACGCGTTCATCACCGGCGGCGGCCCGGACGCGGACACCCCCGAGTTCGTGGCGCCGGGCACGCGGGCCGAGTACCGCACCGGCGCCGAGCAGAACTGGGACCCGGAAGACCTGGCGGTCGCCCAGGGCAAGGACCCGACACCGGAGAACGTCGAACGGGCCCGCGCCGAGCTCGACCGCGACGGCGCCGCGGCGATCGAGCGCACCGTCCCCTGATCCCGTCCGCGGGGCGGCCTCCCACCGGTCCGCCCCGCGGGCGTCCCCGCCGGCGCCGACAAGAACGCGCTCGACCGGCATGCGCCGGGCCGGGTAGTGGTCAGCCGGACAGATGGCCGGCCAGCTCGTCGAGGTCGGCGACGAACCAGACGTGCCGCCCCCGGTTCGACTCCCGCACCAGGTCGCGCAGTGCGTCGCTGGCGGCCACGTGCACGGTGATGTCGCCGACCACGGCCAGCCGAATCCGGTAGTTGACGAACTTCTGCATGATCTCGCCGGCCAGTCCGCTCCGCAGCTGGAAGAAGCTGTCGTCGAGCCGCCCCACCGGTATCGCCACCACGTCGGCCCGGCCGAACGCGCCGCCGATCACGTCCAGCGCGTCCTGGGGCGTACTGATCGCCGGACCGTCGGCCGCGCACACCAGCACCGGGGTCCCGCCGCTGTCGACCACCGTGTCGCTCATTGCCCCTCCGCCTTCAGAAACGTGTCGATCGTCTGCAGCACGTCGCCGGTCGCGCTGGGCGGCCCGAGGACGATGAGCTTGAGGTGGCCGCGCGACGCGTCGTGCACCGTCTGCACGCGCAACCCCGGCACCTGCTGGGCGCCCGCCACCACCAGCGTGGTGAGCCGGTCGGCCAGGCCGACGGGCACGTCCTCGACCTCGACGACCGTTGTCACGTGCACGGTGGGCTCGGCGCGCGGGCGGCCGGTGAACGCGGCCAGGTCACTGTGGGCGACGCGGTACTGCTTACCGATGCGGACGGCGGGCAGCCGGCCGTCACGGATGTACCCACGCACCGTCCGCACGTGCAGACCCAGGATGCCGGCCACCTCATCCGGTGAGTGCCAATCCGGTGAGTGCCGGTCCAGTGAATGCCAATCCGGTGAGTGCCGGTCCAGTGAATGCCGGTCCGGTGAATGCCGCTCCATACTTCCCTATCGTACGCAGAATGAGGAAGGTTAAGGAAGTTGACGTGACCAGTTCTGACCGATGAGGTCCGCGCCATAGCTGCGCTGCGGAGCCTCGTCATCGAGGGTGAAGCCGGCCGCCTGATAGATCCGCCGGGCCGAGGCGAGCACGTCGTTGGTCCAGAGCGTCATCCGCCGGTAGCCGGCCCGGGTCGCGAACGAGACGCACTCCCCGACCAGCCGCGCGCCCAGCCCGTGGCCGCGGAACGCCGGATCGACGAGCAGCACGCGCAGCCTGGCCGTCTCCTCGTCGCCGCGCACACAGAACACGCAGCCGGCCCGCTGCCCGTCGACCTCGGCGATCCAGGCCGCCTCCCGCTCCGGGTCCCGCTTCTCCGCGTAGTCGGCCACGATCCGGGCCACGAGCTCCTCGAACGTGGCGTCCCAGCCGTACTCACGGGCGTACAGCTCGCCGTGCGCCATCACCACCCAGCCCAGGTCACCGGGCCGGCCCAGCGGTCTGATCATGCAGCCTCCTCCGAACTGAAACGAGTGTTTCAGTAGACTGCCCGGATGGGAAGCGCGCGCCGGACCGAGTTGCTCGAATCCGCCTACCGGTACGCCCTGGCGCACGGGCTCGCCGACCTGTCGCTACGCCCGCTGGCGGCGGCGATCGGCTCCAGCCCGCGGGTGCTGCTCTACCTCTTCGGCTCCAAGGACGGCCTGATCCGCGAGCTGCTGGACCGGGCCCGCTCCGACGAGGTGGCGCTGCTCGGCACGGCGCCGGCCGGTGACCTGGCCGCGACCACCCGGCTGATCTGGGGCTGGCTGTCCGACCCGGCGCACCGCGCGCTGCTGACGCTGTGGACCGAGGCGTACGCGCGGTCACTGATCGAACCGGACGGTCCGTGGTCGGCGTTCGCGCGGGAGACCGTCGGTGACTGGCTCTCGCTACTCGCCGCGACGCAGCCGGCGTCCACCCGCGACACCCCCGAGGCCGTCGCCGAGCGCACCGCGACGCTGGCCCTGCTCCGGGGCGCCCTGCTCGACCTGCTGGCCACCGGCGACCAGAACCGCACCACGACGGCGGTGCTGGGCCGCGCCGGCGACTCATAGGCCGCGACACGGCAAGACCGCGGCGCTACCGCGAGTCCGGCGTACGCAACGCCAGCATCGCCACGTCGTCCTCGTGCGTCTCCCCCGCGACCCGGGTCAGCAGCTCCGGCAACAGATCCGGCAGCGGCGTACCGACCAGCCCGGCCAGCACCTCCCGCAGCTCGGCCTCGCGCTCGTCGAACGGCCGGCCCCGGGTCTCGGTCAGCCCGTCGGTGTAGAACAGCAACGTCGACCCGGGCGGCAACAGCCGGGTGTGGTTGTTGCGCGGCGTCCGGCGCTGCACCCCCAGCAACGTGTCGTGACCGGACAGTTCGGCGACCACACCGTCCGCGCCGAGGAGCAGCGGGGCCGGGTGGCCCGCGTTCGACCAGTGCAGCCGGTGGCCGCCGGTGGCGGTGTCCGGCCGTACGTACCCGAGCACCGCGGTGGCCAGCGCCCGTTCGCCGAGCAGATGGTTCGCGGTGTCCAGCCGGCGCAGCAGGGCCGACGGCGGCTCGTGCCGGTCGACCAGGTAGGCGCGCAGCATGCTGCGGAGCTGTCCCATCCGGGCCGCGGCGGCGATGTCGTGGCCGGTCACGTCCCCGACGACCAGGGTCAGGTGGGTGTGGTCGAGCCGGATCGCGTCGTACCAGTCCCCGCCGACCTGCTCGCCCCGCGCGGCCGGCTGGTAGAGCGCGGCCAGCTCGTACGGCGCCGCCTCGGGCAGGTCGGTCAGCATGGCCCGCTGCAGGACCGCGGCCACGTTCTCGCGGTAGCTCAGGTAGTCGGCGCGGTGCAGGGCCTCGGCGACATAGCCGGCCAGCGCGGCCAGCACCGTCTGCTCCTCGTCGCGCAGAGTGGTCGGCTGTTTCCAGACGAACGTGAGCGCGCCGAGCGAACCGGTCGGCGACGGCAGCGGCAAGCTGGCCGCCGCCTGCCAGCCCATCTCGTTGAACGTGGGCAGGGCGGCCGGCACCGCGGCGGCCACCGCGGCCAGGTCGGGCAGCAGCACCGGCGCTCCGGTCCGCGCGGCCAGGGCCGACGGCGTCCCCGCGCTGACCGGGTAGCGCCGCCACCGGGCCGCGACGGTGGTGGGCAACGAGTCGCCGGACTGCAGCAGGACCCGGCCGTCGCCGTCGACCAGGGACAGCCCCACGTACGCCGGGTCGAGCGTGCCGGTGACCAGATCACGGACAGCGGCGACGACGTCCTCGGCCGTGGCGGTGTTGGCCAGCGTGGCGCTGGCGTTCAGCAGCAGCTGACTGCGCTCGTAGGCCGCGCCGGCGAGGTATTCCTGGCGGCGGGCCTGACCGGTGGCCACCCGCAACCGCAGGCTGTCCGAACAGGCCGCGGCCAGGTCGGCCAGCAGGCCCAGCTCGCGGGGCGTCCACTCGCGCGGTGCGGTGTCGATCGCACACAGCGAGCCCAGCACCAGGCCGTCGGCGTCGGTCAGCGGCATCCCGGCGTACCCGATCACGTCGAGGTCGGTGATCGCCAGGTTGCCGGTCACCCGTGGGTCGGTGCGGGCGTCGGTGATGACCAGCGGCTCGGCGCTGACCACCACATGCTGGCAGAACGAGTGCGACAACGGCGTGTACCGCTGCGCCTGCCACGGTTCGCCCAGCCCCTGGGCACCCGGGAAGATCTGCCGGTCGGCCTCCACCAGGGTGACCAGCGCGACCGGTACACCCACAACATTTCTCACCATTTCGGCGAAACGATCGAAAACCGGATCCGCGGCCGCCGACAGCCCGGTCCGGCGCAACGCGGCCAGCCGGTCCGTCGCGGCCAGGCCGACCGGCACCTCCCCGCTCACACGGCCACTCCCACCCGCTACCCGCTTCCACACCGACGCGATAGTTGCCCTGTGGCATGTTCACACGTCGGCGGGGACGGTGACCACTCAGCCCGTGACCGTGATGGTGTGCCAGCCGGTGGCGCCGGATGGGAACGGGGTGGCGCGGGCCTCGGTCTGCACGGCACCGGTCCGGTCGGTCGCCCGGACCGTCAGGGTGTGCGGGCCCGCCTCCGGGGTCCAGGCCAGGCGCCACTGGACCCAGGTGTCGGTGGACGGCACGGGCAGCAGGTCGGCGTGTTGCCACGGGCCGTCGTCGACGCGTACCTCCACCGCCTTGATCCCCCGGCCCTGCGCCCAGGCGACGCCGGCGATCGTGACCGGCTTCCCGTTCAGCTGCGCGAAGGGCTGCGGGCGGTCGATCCGGGACGCGGTCTTCACCGGGCCCCGGGCGGCCCAGCCGCGGCGTACCCAATAGGCGTCGAAGTCCGCGAAGGTGGTCAGCTCGAGGTCGGTCAGCCACTTGCAGGCGCCGGCGTAGCCGTACAGGCCGGGGGTCAGCATGCGCACCGGGAAGCCGTGCTCGAGCGGCAACGGCTCACCGTTCATGCCGACGCAGAGCATCGCGTCCCGGCCGTCCAGGACGGTGGCCACCGGTGTGCCGATCGTCATACCCTCATCGGACCGGGCCACCAGCTGGTCGGCGCCCGGGTCGACGCCGGCCTCGCGCAGCAGCGGCGCCAGCGGTACGCCGAGCCAGCGCGCCGTGCCGATGTAGGGTCCGCCGACCTCGTTGGAGACGCAGTTGAGGGTGACGTCCCGTTCGATCAACGGCCGTTCCAGCAGGTCGGCGAAGCTGAGCTCGAGCTCCCGCCCGACCATCCCGTGCACCCGCAGCCGCCACGTGCCGACGTCGATCCGCGGCACGGTCAGCGCGGTGTCGACCCGATAGAAGCCGCCGTTGGGGGTCACGAAGCCCGGGCCGACGCCGGTCGGCAGCGCCTTCGCCGGGTCGGCGGGCGCCGGGAACCGGATCGCGGCCCGCGACTCGGTGATCGCCCCGCCCCGCGCCCGCCCGACCACCGCCGCACCGCCACCGGCCACCGCCGCACCGCCCGCGATCACGCCCGCCGCCCGCAGAAACGCCCGCCGATCGACAAGCACCCGCGAAGGCCCCCGCGCCTGCCGCACAGCACTGCCGGCGATCCGCTGACCCGGGCCTCGCCACGCCGCCCCTGTGGGTGGGGAGGAACGTAGCGCACCGGTCCGACGGTTCCGCAACGTTGTCCACAGGCGCCCGGACGAAGACAGCGTCCACAGGCGACCCGACGGGGACAGCACCCAGGTCAGCACCACCCCGGCCACCGCCGCGGCGAC
Source organism: Actinoplanes sp. NPDC049265 (assembly GCF_043197135.1). NCBI lineage: Bacteria > Bacillati > Actinomycetota > Actinomycetes > Micromonosporales > Micromonosporaceae > Actinoplanes > Actinoplanes sp. NPDC049265. Next base: position 316,598 of record NZ_JBICSP010000001.1, read on the forward strand.
CAGTGACGGCACCACGTCGAAGGCCGAGGCCGCCGGCCGGGACGCCGCCGCGACCGACCCGGCCACGCCGAGCAGGACCGCGCCGGCCACCCCGATCCAACGCCGCCGGGCCGCCAGCACGCCGAGCACGCCCGCGAACACCGCCACCACGAGGCCGATCGACCCGAGCAGCACCGGCTTGTCCCAGGTGCCCAGCGACCGGACCGCGAACTCCTTCACCGGCGTCGGCGTGGCGTCGATGACCGCGCCGCCGACCGCGACCAGCGGGCCCGCCGCCGGCCGCACGGCCGCCGCGATCAGCTCGCCCACGGCCACCCCACCGGCGGCGGCGAGCACACCGAGGCCGGCCGCCCGGAGGCGGCCGGTCAGGTTGGTGGTCACTTCTTCGGCATCAGGACGGTGTCGATGATGTAGACGGTGGCGTTCGCCGTCTGCACGTTGCCGCAGACCACCGAAGCCATGCCGTCCACCTTGAACATGTCGCCGCTGCCCTCGACGGTCAGCGACCCGCCCTCCAGCGTCTTGTGCGTGCCGGCCAGCTGCTCCGGGGCGAGCTTCCCGGGCACCACGTGGTAGGTGAGGATGCTGGTCAGCGTCTTCTTGTCGGCCATGACCTTCTTCAGGTCGGCGGCCGGGATCTTCTCGAACGCGCTGTTGGCCGGGGCGAAGACGGTCAGCTCGGGCGCGGTGTTGAGCGAGTCGACCAGGCCGGCCTGCTTGACCGCCGAGACCAGGGTGGACAGCACCGGGTTGCCGGAGGCGGCCGTAGCCACCGGGACCTTGGCCATCGAGGCGAAGCTGCCCGGGTTGGAGTCTTCGGTCGGCACGGCCGAACAGCCGGCGCCGAAGGTGTCGGTCATCATCGCCGGCGCGGAGCTGCTCATCATCGGCGCGGGTGACGAGGCGTCGCCGGTGCCCGAGCCGCCGGCCTGGGTGCCGCTGCTGTCGTTGCCGCACGCGGCCACCGAGATGGCGAAAACAGCCACCGCGGCGATCTTCAGAAGTCGCATCGTACTACCCCTCTTTGTCTGATGTGTCAGAAGGGATTCGGTGCGAGCGAGTTGCCGGATGGGTACCGAAAAAAGAAAATCCGGGCCCGGGTCGATGCCCGGGCCCGGATGTGCGCGGAATCAGACCAGCGGCACCTGCGACACCAGCGGCATGGTCGGCGTGACCGAACCGCCGGCCGGCTCGGCCGTCACCCCGACCAGGTCGGCACCCGGCAGCCCGTCGACGATCTGAACCGTGCTGGTCTGGCCGACCCGCAACGCGCCGGCCGAGGTCGGCCGCTGACCGCGGATCGTCCACAGTTGATAGACCCGGCCATCGGACGGCGCGGCGTTCGCGCCCAGCATGATCACCCCGGCTTTCAGGGCCGGCGACTGGGCCACTGTCACCTTGCCGCCGCCGGCCACCGGGGCGGTCCGCACGACCAGGTCCGGGGCGGCGAGGATGTCCCGGGTCCGGTCGGACTCACGCTGGGCCCGCGCGGCGATCGAGCCGGCATCCCGTACCCGCTGATCCTGAATTTGATAGACGGTCGCGCTCGCCCCACCGGCCAGCACCACCGCGGCGGCCGCGGCGACCAGCCATCGACGGCGACCGGGCCGCACCGGCCGCACCCTGACCGCGGGCGTCGGCGGCAACTGCCGGGTCCGCGCGACCGCGGCCATGACGTTCTCCCGCAGCCGCGGCGGCGGAACCGACCACGTGCTGTCGGCCAGCCGGGCGGCGGTCTCGCGGAGCTCGTCGAGCTCGGTGCGGCAGCTGTCGCAGTCGCGCACGTGCCGCTCGAAGTCCGCCCGCTCGACGTCATCGACCGCGTCCAGCGCATAGGCGCCGACCAGCGCGTGAATGTCCGTGGTGGTCATGCTGAGCCTCCCAACCGAAGAAGGAGAAACACGACACCATGACGCTCGCTTCGCTCGATCATGCTGTCAACTCCACTCCCAGGCAGTCGCGCAGCCTGATGAGCCCGTCGCGCATCCTCGTCTTGATCGTCGGCAGCGAGGTGGAGAGAAGTTCGGCCACCTCGCGGTAGGTGTGACCCTGGTAGTAGGCCAGCGTCACGGCCTGCCGTTGCAACCCGGTCAGGTCGTCGAGGCAGCGCCGCACCTGCTGGCGTTCCAGCCGCCCGGTCACCTCGTCGACCACCTCGTCGTGCGGGATCTCGACCGAGGCCACGCCGACCTTCATCACCCGGTCGGCCGCCGACTGCTCGGACCGCACCCGGTCGACCGCCCGCCGGTGCGCGATCGTGAAGATCCACGAGGTGGCCGAGCCGCGGTTGCCGTCGAACCGCGCCGCCGTCCGCCACACCTCGACCAGCACCTCCTGCGCGACCTCCTCGGTCTGCGCCGGGTCCCGCAGCACTCGCCGGATCAGCCCGTAGACCCGTGGCGCGACGATCTCGTAGAGCCGCCCGAACGCCTTCTCGTCGCCCTTGGCGACCTCGCGCAGCAGGTCAGCGGGGTCGGTCGGGGCGGACGGCGGCGGCTCCGGCACGGCGGAGAGATGATCTCGTGCATGCTCCGGCATGGCTGGCCCCTTCGCCGCGTAGATGGTCACGCAGGTGCTTCGGCGCCGACGCGTGGGTGGATTGGCCTCTTGATGGGTACGCGCGACGTCCCGAAACCGTGGCACGCACGCGGGCTGAGCGGTGGGTCACCCCCTCTGCCCCGCCGCCGGGTCGCCCCGGCCCCTCGGCCCGTGGTAGCCCAAGCCGTACCGCTCAGGCCGTTGGAGCCGGACCACCAGCCAGTGGTAGCCCAGGCCGGTATCCGCAACCGCGATACCGCTCAGGCCTACCACCCCGGACCTGCCCTACCGCTCGGGCCGTTGGACCCGGACCAGCTGGCCGGACGCCGCCGATGTGGCCGCCGCCTCCAGGACCGCGGTGATCGAGGCGCCGAAGGTGACGTCCATGGCCCGGTCGCCGGCGAGCAAGGCGTCGACGGCGTTCCCGTAGGCCAGGTTGGGCTCCCAGGCCGGGTCCGGGACCGGCCGGACGCCCGCCTCGCCGAACAGGACCGCCTCCTCGCGCGCGGCGGCCGGCGGCACGTCCACCGAGAGTGTGATCTTGCTGACGGCCCCGCTGCTGTGCCGGAGAGTGAGGTGGGTCATGTCCCGGGCCGCGACCATGGCCGACACCTCGACGACCGGGCCCAACACGGGCACGACCAGCGCCAGCGCGTGCGGCCCGACGTCCCAGAGACCGCCCTTCTCTCGCCGCCACGGCGACGCGCCGAACGGGTTCCCCTCGTCGAAGATCGTGCCCACGTGGTCGACCCGAGCCTCGATCCAGCCGCCCTCGGCCGCCACCGACGTGAGGAAACCGGCCAGCTCGGGCAAGAACCGGCGGGTGAAGTAGACCACCGACCTGAGCTCGTTGTCGCGCACCGTGCGGGCGATCTCGTCGGCCCGCGCGGCCGTCATGGCGACCGGTTTGTCGAGGAAGAGGTGCTTGCCGGCCTGAGCCGCCCGCAGCGCCAGGTCGCCCTGGACCTCCGGCGGGAGCGCGATGGCGACCGCCTCCACGTCGGCGAGCAGGGCGTCGACGTCGGGGTAGGTCGCAACGGCGTACTCGCCGGCCAGCGCGGCCGCCTTGGCCGGGTCGCGTCCCCACACGCCGGCGAAGTCGACCCGGTCGTGGGCGGCCAGCCCAGGAGCGTGGGCCAGGTGGGCCCAGGGACCGGTGCCGAGCAGACCGAAGCGCATGGCCGGAAGCTAGCACGGCGGGCAGGAAAGTACGCTGTGGCGCGTGAACGGTCCTCTGTCGGTGGCGACGATCGTGGTGTCGCTGGTGCTCGCGGTGTGGTTCCTGATCCGCTGCGCCCTCAACCGGGCCCCGAGCCGGCTCGACCTCTACGCCGGGCTGGCGCTGGGCGCCCTGGTCGCCGTGCTGTGCCTGGTCGCTGTGATCGGACTGTTCGGCGACACCCGGCCGAGCGAGGTCGCGACCTTCGTGGGCTATCTCTTCACCGCGCTGGCGTTCATGCCGACGGCGTTCGTGCTGGCCCGCATGGAGCCGACCCGGTGGGGCACCCTGATCCTCGGCGTGGCCGCGCTGGTCATGCCCGTGCTGGTGCTGCGGCTGCAGCAGATTGCGTCGGTGACCGGTGGCTGAGCCGAAGACCCGGCCGCGGGACGCGGCCCTCAACACCGGCCTGGGCCGGGTGCTGCTGCTGGTGTACGGCATCTTCGCGCTGTCGGCCAGCGCCCGCGCGCTGGTGCAGATCACCACGCATTTCGCCGAGGCGCCGCTGGCCTACCTGCTGTCCGCGCTGGCCGGCCTGGTCTACATCGCGGCCACGGTCGGTCTGGCCGTCGGCGGGCCGCGGGGCCGGGCGATCGCGTTGACCTCCTGCTCCATCGAGCTCCTGGGCGTGCTGGTGGTGGGCACGCTGACGATCGTCGACGCGGTCGCCTTCCCGGACGCCACGGTGTGGTCGAGGTTCGGTCAGGGCTACGGCTACGTCCCCCTGATCCTGCCGTTCATAGGCCTCTGGTGGGTCTACCGCCACCGCCCGCCCCGCCCCTGATCACCAACCCCAGTGGTAGCCCCGCGCGGCACCGCCCGGGCCTACCACTGGGAGACCGAGTGGTAAGGCGAGGGCGTTGCTAGACGATTACCTCGCGGCGGGTGTCTGTGCCGGTGCCGTAGGTCGGGTCGCCGCCCGGGATGTGCACCTCGTGCTTGGTCGCCCGGGCCACATAGAGCCGCAGGTCGGCGTCGCCCCGCAGCTCGGACGGGTCGAACGCCCGCGCGCCGCCGGGCGGGACGGTCGACCATGCCGCGGCGGCCCGCGCCACCAACTCGTCATCGGGCACCTCGTGGGCCCGGGCGGTGAGATACACCGCCCGCCCCTGGCCGACCGCGACGGTCGAGTCGTAGATGACGATCGCCACGTCGGGACGGGCGCGCACGTTCTCGGAGTGGTGCGCGGACGGACCCGACACCCAGTAGAAGTCGCGGTAGCCGTCGTGGGTGAAGTAGACCGGCGAGACCCGCGGCCGCCCGTCCGGCTCCGTCGTGCCGAGCGTCAGGTAGCGGTTGGTGTCGATGACGCCTCGCGCCATGCCGGCCAGGTCCACGCGCGTCTCCTTGGCCATAGTTCCACATTCGACAGCGGTTTCATCGCCCCGGAAGCGAATTCGAGACCAGGGCTACGTGATGATGTGCGGCACGAAATTGCACTGGTCCTTGGTGATCAGGCCTTCCTCGCCGAGGCCCTCGCGGATGCCCATGCCGGCCGGCTCGCCGTCGATCAGCCACGAGCCGATGACCGGGTGCACGGTGCCCTCGAGGCCGTCGAAGGACGGCAGCTCGCACAGCTCCTGGACGACGTAACGTCCGTCCGCGCCGTACTCGCTGGGGTTCTCGGTCGTGGTGCCGTCCTCGCGGACCAGCGTGACCGAACCGCCCTCGCGCCCCCAGATGGGCTTCTTGGCGTAGCTCTTCAGCTTGGCCGCCGACGAGGACTCGGCGAAATATGAGGGCAGCAGGTACTTACCGCGTTCGGGGTCGTCGCCGAACAGCTTCCACAGCACCGGCAGCAGCGCCTTGTTGCCGAGCAGGGCGGCTTTGTACGGTGGCTCGATCCACACCGTGCCCTTCTTGGTCGGGTCGGCCATGTTGCGGAAGAAGCCCTTGCCGCCCTCCTCGTTCCAGAACCACTCCCACGGATAGAGCATGAAGATGATGTTGATCGGCTCGGCCTTGCTCTCCTGACCCGGTCCGGGGACGAAGAGCACCCGGTCGCCGGCCACGTCCCAGCCGATCTGGCTCATCGCGATCAGCTCGACCGGGTAACCGGCCTCCTCGGCCGTGGCCATCAGGTAGGCCACGTTCATCCGGTCCTCGCCGGTGGTTTCCGACGTCTCGTACGCGAAGAAGATCTTGGGCTTCTCGGGGAGCCAGGTGCGGGCCTCACGCAGCTTGTTGATGTTGCGCCGCCACGCGCCCGGGTTGGCCGGTTCGCCGTCGGCCGCCTCCCAGCCGACCAACCGGTCGTGGATCGAGTTCCACTGCCGCCACGGGTGCTCGGTCAGGTTGGTCTGGTCGGCCCAGTGCCACTGGATGACCGCGGCCTCGACCAGCGAGGTCGGTGTCTGGGCGTTGAACTCGAGCAGCTTGGGCACGCTGCCGGCGCCGTTGTACCAGAGGTCGAACCGGCCGTACACGCTCGGCGAGAAGTCCGGCGTCTCCATCGGAAAACGCATGTCAGGGTCTTTGTCGTAGTGCGTCCACGTTTCCGCGTCGCCGTCGAACCAGGTCCGGATGATCTGCTCGTGGGCGAACTCGGGGATGCCGATCCGGGCCATGAAGCAGCTCTCGGGCGTACACACCGAGTTGAAGTAGCCCTGCTTGCGGCCCTCGACCGTGCGCCGGGGGCACTGTTGCACGATCCAGTCGCCCGCTTCCAGGCACATCGCGTGCAGCGTGGTGGTCGCGGTCTCGAGCTCTTCGATCTCGGCCGACGAGAAGTCGTAGTACGGACCTTCCTGCCAGTACGACATCATCGTGCCGTCGGGCAGCTCGGTGTCGTTGTAGGTGAGGCCGAGGCTGAAGTTGGTCAGGCGCCAGCCGTCGCGGACCGGACCGTAGGGGACCCGCTTCACCTCAGCTGCCGGACTTGGAGCCGGAGCCGGACGAGCCGCTGCCGCCCTTGCCCACCGAGCCGGTCTTGATCGTGCCGTTGCCGATCCGGCCGCTCGACGGCAGGCCGAACGACGAGCGGGCCGCCTTGTCGTTGTACGCGAACTTGCTGCCGCCGGAGGGCAGCCGGGAACCGATCGGGTAGCCCGACCGGTAGCCCGACGAGTGCCAGATGAAGAAGCCCCCGCCGCCGCCACCGTTGTTGTCATCGTCGTCGCAGTAGTCCTCGTCGACGATCACGCCGTTGGCGTCGGCGCAGTAGAACCCTTGGTTCTGGTTGTCGTTGTCGCTGTCGCAGGCGGCCGCCCCGCCCGCCGCGAGCAGGAGGAAGGTGCTGGTCAGCGACACGCTGCGGGAGGTCATCCGTCGATTCACAGTCCGCTTCTCCACAGGTCTATTTAACCGCCCGGGAGCAACCGGACGTTCAGACCCGTTCCAGATTCGCCCCGGATCCATCGCCCCGCATGTGAATCTGAAACAGGTCTACGCTCGCGGACCACCGGCGACGTAGATCACCTGACCGGACACGAAACCGGCGCCCTCGCTGACCAGGAAGGATACGGTGTTCGCGACATCTTCGGGTGCGCCCGCCCGGCCGACCGGAATCTGACTGACGGCGTTCTTCACAAAGTCGTCCCAATCGACGCCCACCCGCTTGGCCGTGGCCTGCGTCATGTCGGTAGCGATGAAGCCGGGGGCGACCGCGTTGGCGGTGATGCCGAACCGGCCGAGCTCGATGGCCAGGGTCTTGGTGAAGCCCTGCAGCCCGGCCTTGGCCGTGGCGTAGTTGGCCTGGCCGCGGTTGCCCAGCGCGGAGGTGCTGGAGAGGCTGACGATGCGGCCGTACCCGGCGTCGACCATGTGTTTCTGCACGGCCCGGCTGAACAGGAAGGCGCCACGCAGGTGGACGCTCATCACCGTTTCCCAGTCGTCGTCGCTCATCTTGAACAGCAGATTGTCGCGCAGCACCCCGGCGTTGTTGACCAGCACGGTGGGCGCGCCGAGCTCGGCCGCCACCCGCTCGACCGCGGCGGCCACCTGGGCGGCGTCGGAAACGTCGGCGCCGACCGCGATCACCGTGCCGCCGGCCTGCTTGATCGCGTCGGCGGTCTCACCCGCCGTGCTCTCGTCGAGGTCGACCACGGCCACGGCCATGCCGTCGGCGGCCAGCTTTTTCGCCGTGGCGGCCCCGATGCCGCGCCCACCACCGGTGACGATCGCTACCCGCGACATCTGTTACCTCCAGGAGAAAGTCACAACGAACGACGCAGCCGGATCCAGCGGTAGCCGTACCCGGCGATGTCCAACTTATCGAGCCCGGCGGGATCGGCGTACTCCTGATCGGCAAGCACGTCGTTGGGGAACTCGGCCTCGCCGGCCAGCGAGCTCAGGTCGACGACGCCCGGATTGTTGCACAGGTTGTGCATGAAGACCATCGTGCCGCTGACGTCGTCGCAGCGGTGCACCAGCACCCCGGTCGGCATCGGCACGTCGACGTGCGTGCACGAGCCGCTGCCGACCTCGGGGCACTCACGCAGGGTGCGGATCATCCGCTCGAACCACGACAGCAGCGACTTCGGGTCGTGCCGCTGGGTGGTGACGTTGACCTTCTCGTACCCGTACTCCTCGTCCGCGATCACCGGGCGCACGAGCTGGTCCTTCGGGGCGGTCGAGAAACCGCCGTTGGGGAGCAGGCTCCACTGCATGGGGGTACGGATGGCATCGCGCCCGTTCAGCGACAGGTCGTCGCCCATCCCGATCTCGTCGCCGTACCGCAGCACCGGGGTGCCACGCAGGCTGAACTGCAGCGAGTAGGCCAGCTCGAGATGCCGGCGGTCGCCGCCCAGCATCGGGGCCAGCCGCCGCCGGATGCCGCGCCCGTACAGCTGCATGTTCTCGTCCGGCCCGAACTTGCCCAGCACGTCGGCCTTCTGCTCGGCGGTCAGCCGGGACAGGTCGACCTCGTCGTGGTTGCGCAGGAAGGTGGCCCATTGACCGCCGTCCGGCAGCTTCGGCGTGTCCCGCAGCGCGTCGATGACGCTCTCCGGGTTCTCCCGGGCCAGCGCCAGCATCAGCCGCGTGTTGAGCATGAAGTCGAACAGCATGTGGATCCGGCTGGACGAGCCGCCGGCGTCGCTGAAGAACTTGGTCAGCTGGTCGGGTTCGACGTTGGCCTCGGCCAGCAGCACGGAGTCACCCTTGCGCCACTGCACGTGCTGCCGCAGGTCGCTGAGGAAGTCGAGGTCCTTGCGCGGGTTCGGGTTGCCGGGCTCGGTCTGCTCGATGATGAACGGGACGGCGTCCATCCGGAAACCGGCCACCCCGAGCTGCAGCCAGAAGGCACAGATCTTCTTGATCTCCGCACGCACATCGGGGTTGTCGATGTTGAGATCGGGCTGGAACTTGTAGAAGCGGTGGTAATACCAGAGGCCCGCTTTGCGGTCCTTGGACCAGGTGGTGGCCTGCTCGCCCGGGAAGACCATGCCCTGGTGCCGGTCCGGGGGCGCGGTCTCGGACCAGACGTACCAGTCCCGGTAGGGCGAGTCCGGCGACGACCGGGCCGACTGGAACCACGGGTGCTGGTCCGAGGTGTGGTTGACGACCAGGTCGATGATCACCTTGATGCCGCGGTTGCCGGCCTGGTGCAGCAGCTCGGCGAAGTCGCCCAGGTTGCCGAAGCGCGGGTCGACGTTGTAGAAGTCGGACACGTCGTAGCCGTCGTCGCGGTTGGGCGACGGGTGGATCGGGTTGAGCCAGATGCACGTGACGCCGAGCCGGGCCAGATAGTCGAGCCGGCCGATCAGGCCACGGAAGTCACCGCAGCCGTCGCCGTCGGAGTCGGCGAACGTATCCACATCGAGGCAATAGATGACGGCCTTGTCGTACCACCGGTCGCTCATGGCCCCTTTAGTCACCGGAGCACCGGCGGTCGAAACTCCAGGTAGTTCTAAGGATTTCTGGGTACGTTGCGTCCCTATGGCGGAAACGGATCTCTCTTCGGTGGGCGGGCTGACCGGGTGGGTGGCCTCGGTCATCGAGTCGCTCGGCGAGGCCGGCGTGGGTCTGCTGGTCGCGCTGGAGAACATCATCCCGCCGATCCCGAGCGAGATCGTGCTGTCCATGGCCGGCTATCTGGCCAGCGAGGGCAGCATCAACGTGGTGCTGGTGTGGGTCGCGGCCACAGCCGGGTCGGTGGTCGGCGCGCTGGCGCTCTACTGGCTCGGGTACGCGCTGGGCGAGGACCGCCTGAAACGCTGGCTGGACCACGTGCCCCTGGTCGACCTGGACGACCTGAACCAGGCCGACCGCTGGTTCGAACGCCACGCCAAGAGTTCCGTCCTCTTCGGACGGTGTGCGCCGGTGGTTCGCAGCCTGGTCTCCATCCCGGCCGGCGCCAACCGGATGCCGCTCGGGATCTTCACGCTGCTGACCACGATCGGCAGCGGGGTGTGGAATCTGCTCTTCATCGGCGGCGGCTTCCTGCTCGGGTCGCGCTGGCAGCGGATCGAGCAGTACAGCCACTGGTTCGACTACGCCATCTACGCGCTGATGATCGGCGTGGTCGGCTGGTGGGTGATCAAGAAGGTACGCAAACGGCGAGCGGCCGCCGGCCACGTGGGCTGACGGCCGCTCGGCGCGTCCTGCGGAACGAAACAGTTTCGTTCAGGCTCAACGGGCGGGTGGCCCCTGCGGAACGAAACAGTTTCGTTCAGGCTCGACCGACGGACGGTCCCTGCGGAACGAAACAGTTTCGTTCAGGCTCGACCGACGAACGGCCCCTGCGGAACGAAACAGTTTCGTTCAGGACAGGCGTGGGCAGGGCTCAGAAACCGGCGCTGATCGAGGTGAACTGCCAGACGCTCTGGTCGATGCCGGAGCAGTCGGAGACCACGCCGCCGCCCGGGCACGGCCGGTCACGGTTGACCGCCCAGAAGGTGAAGCGGGCCAGACCCTTGCTCTTGGCGTAGTCCCGGATCCGCGTCCAGGTGGCCGGGTCGGTCTTCTCCTGCTGGTCGGACAGGCCGTTCATGCCGGAGATGCCCATGTGCGCGTACGCCGTCGCGTCGCTCCAGCCGAAGGTCGACTTGAGCTTGTTCTTCAGGCCCTCGGTGGCACCCACGGTGGCGCCGTACATGTCGCCGCCACCACCGAAGTCGAACGGCATCTGGGTGAAGATGTCGATGTTCGCGCCCTTGGCCTTGGCCTGGTCGATCAGCCGCGAGCCGTAGTAGTTCGGGCCGGTCGGCGAGGTGCCGAAGGTCAGGATCGTCTTCACGCTGGGGTTCCGCTGCTTGACGATCTTCAGCGCGTCGACGATGCGGTCGGCGACGACGGTGTTCTCGAACTCGTCGGTGTTCTCGATGTCGATGTCGATCGCCTGCAGGCCAAAGGCGTCGATCACCTTCTGGTACGCGCCGGCCAGCGCGTCCGGGGTCGAGCAGTTCGGGCCGAGCTTGTTGCCCTGCCAGCCGCCGATCGACGGGACGATCGACGCGCCCGCCGCCTTGGCCGCGTTGATCCAGCTGGCGTGCACGCCGCCGGTCAGGCCACCTTCACCGTCCCAGACCGGGTTGCAGCCGTTGGCCAGCACGAAGGCGATGGTGTAGGAGCGGATGCCGGTCCCGGTGAGGGTCGACGGCGCCGGCGGGTTGCCCCAGCCGGGGTAGACGTAGGGCGCCGACGCCATCTTGGTGCCGCCGGGCGGCGGGTTGTCCGGCGGGGTGGTCGGGTCGTCCGGCGGGGTCGTGCCGCCACAGGCGCCCTGGTCGGCCCAGACGTCCCACTGTCCACTGTGGGTGGCCGGGCTCTCGTTCTGGGTCCACCACTTGGCGCGGTAGTTGTGGCCGCTCTGCGACGCGGTGTTGTTGGCCACGTAGACCTGGGAGGCGCTCCAGGCCCCGGCGCAGGCCTCGGCCGCGTTGGAGGCCGCCATCGGGAGCACGGCCAGGCCGATGCCGGTGACTGCCACGGCCGCGACCGTGAGCAGTTTGCTGCGGAGTTTCATGGGGATTCGACCCTTCGTACGTGGGGGGTAAGGGGTTAGGGCAGGGTGTTCAGGTGGGGGCGAACGGTGTTGGCAAAGGCGTTGCCGGTCGTCATGTCCCAGTTGATGGACCAGGTCATGGCGCCGCGGATGCCCGGGTAGGTGTGCGGGGGTTTGAAGGAGCCGCAGTTGGTGCCGCGGGCCAGGCAGTCCAGCGCCGCGTTGACCACGCTGGGCGCGACGTAGCCGCCGCCGGCCGCGCCCTGACTGGCCGGGAGGCCGACCGAGACCTGGTCCGGGCGCAGGCCCTTCTCGGTCTGGATGCAGGCGAGGGCGACGATGAAGTTCTCGGTGCCTTGGCCGTACGCGGCGTTGTTGTCGCAGCCGAGCATCGCGCCCGAGTTGTAGAACTGGGTGTGTACGACGGTCAGGATGTCCTTGATGTCCAGGGCGAGCTTGAAGTACGACCCGGCCGGGTTCTGCATGTCGATGGTCTGCGGCGCCATCGTGATGATCAGGTTGGCGCCGACCCGGCTGCGGATGCTGCGCAGCGCCTGGGCCATGTAGGTCGGGTTGAGCCCGTTCTCCAGGTCGATGTCGACCCCGTCGAAGCCATACTGGCTGATCAGGTTGACGATCGAGTTGGCGAAGTTGGTGGCCGAGCCGGAGTCACCGACGCTGACCGTGCCACGCTCGCCGCCGACCGAGATGATCACCTTCTTGCCGCGTGAGTGCAGCGTGGCGATGTCGGACTTGAAGTTGGCGTTGGTGTAGCCGCCGAGGGCCGCGCTCAGGCCGGCGTCGATGTTGAACGACACCGCGCCGGGCGTGCTGGTGGCGTCGGCGAAGGCCACCGCGATCAGGTCGTAGTTGGCGGGTACGGCGCTGAGCCGGTACTCGTTGGCCGGGTTGTCGAAGTTGTGCCAGTAACCCGTCAGGAAGTGCTTGGGCAGCGGATCGTTCGGGTTGCCGGGCGGATCGGTGGGCGGATCGGTCGGCGGGTCGGTGGGGGGATCGGTCGGCGGATCGGTCGGCGGAGTGGTCCCGCCGCCGCACGTGCCCTGATCGGCCCAGACGTCCCACTGTCCACTGTGGGTGGCCGGGCTCTCGTTCTGGGTCCACCACTTGGCGCGGTAGTTGTGGCCGTTCTGGGCGGCGAGGTTGCCGCTGACGTAGACCTGCGTGGCGCTCCACGCGGGCTCACAGGCGACCGCGGCGTCCGCGGCCGAGGCGAGGTAGACGGCCGATCCGCCGGCGAGCAGTGCGGCGGTGAGGCCAAGGACTAAGGAACGGCGCATGGAGGGTGCCCCTTCCAGGTTCGGGGAGTCCCGTAATTATTAGGACTGTTAACTGAACCTGGCAAGAGGCACCCGTCGATCTATTTACTTTCTGAACTGAATCCAGTTGATGTTCATGAAGTCCGCCGGCTGACCGCTGGTAAAGGTCAGATACACGGTGTGTGTTCCCGAGACGTTGCTGACGTTGCCCGGAATCGATGTCCAGTTCTGCCAGCCGCCGGTGTTACCGAGGGCGAAACTGCCGATCGGGGCGTTGCCACGGCTGTCGACGCGCACCTCGATCAGGCCACTGACCCCACTGCCGGCACCGGAGGCGACCCGGGCGACGAAGTCGCGTACCCCACCGGTCCCGAAGTTGACGTTGTTGAACTGCAGCCAGTCCCCGTTGGCGATCCAGCCGACGTCCTGACCGCCCTCCGAACACGTCTCGGTCTGGGTGCCGGCCGACGCGTTGGCCGACTCGGCCTCGATCCGCGAGTACGCGTCCCGGGTGTCCCCGGACGGCGGCGGGGTCGTGCCGCCGCCCTTGCTGTAGACCGCCACGTAGTCGACCAGCATCGGACGGCCCGAGACGGTAGCCGCGGTCGGCGTCGACGAGCCCGCCACGCCGTTCGGGAAGGCGCCGCCCATAGCCACGTTGAGCAGGATGAAGTAGCCGGCGTGCGAGGTCATGTTCGACCACGCCGGCTCGCCGACCTGGCTCTGCGTGACCGTGTGCGACTGCACTCCGTCGACGTACCAGCGCAACTGGTTGGGCGAGACGCTGGTGTCCCACTCGATCGCGTAGGTGTGGAAGTTGCCCTGGCAGGTGCTGTTCGGGCAGGGCCGGTTGGTGCCGATGCCGTTCGTCTCGTTGCACGGGCCGCCCGGGTTGACGCCGCAGTGCAGCGCGTTCCAGACCGCGTTGATGCCGTTGACGTTCTCCATCACGTCGAGCTCGCCGACGCCCGGCCAGTTCTGGTAGTTGCCGCGGTACGGCGCGCCGAGCGCCCAGAACGCCGGCCAGTAGCCGGCCGCCTCGGCACCTGTCGCGTTCGGCATCTGCAGTCGGCTCTCGATCCGCAGCACGCCGCCGGACGGGGGCTTGAAGTTGCTGCGCGTGGTCTCGATGCGGCCCGAGGTCCACTGACCGTTACTGCCCTTGATCGGCGTGATGCGCAGGTTGCCGGAGCCGTCCTGGGCCAGGTTGGCGGTCGAGTTGGTGTAGGTCTGGATCTCGCCGGTGCCCCACTGGGCCGGGCCGCCCGGGTACGACGTGCCGGTGTCGATGATCCAGTCGGACGAGCTGGGCAGGGTGTTGGCCGAGCCGATGAAGTCGTCGGCCCAGACCTGGGTCCAGCCCGACGGCGGCGGGGGAAGGGAGGCGTCGGCGGTGCCGGCCACGGCCAGCGAGCCGGCGCCGAGGGCAAGGGTGGTGGCAGCTACCGCGAGCAGCCTTTTCTGAAGACTCATGGGGGATGGCCCTTCTACTCTGAGAGCGCTCTCACGGGAGTTTCGAGTGTGTTACAAGCCGTTGTCAATATGTACATGTGTCTATGTCATGCGGGGCGGGTAGAACTCGCGCATGAGCGACGCCACCACGATCTCCGACGAGCTGGCCGACGAAGCCGAGACGCAGGACCTGCTGACCCTCGGGGTCGAGGAGGAATACCTGCTGGCCCACGCCACCGAACCGCACGCCGTCGAGGCGTACGACGAGGTCAACGCCCAGGTGCCGGAGGAGCTGCGGGACTCGGTGCAACGCGAGTTCCAGCGCAGCCAGATCGAGGTGGCCAGCCCGCCCCACCTGCGGCTGGCGCCGCTGCACGAGGCACTGCGAACCCTGCGGACCGGGCTGGCCGAGGCGGCCGATCGGGCCGGCGTACGCCTGGTCGCCGTCGGCTCCGCACCCGGCCCCGGTGAACCGGCCCGGATCAGCGACGCGCCGCGCTACCACCGGATGCGCGAGCGGTTCGGCAACCTCTCCCCCGGCCAGGGCATGAACGGCATGCACGTGCACGTCTCCGTCCCCGACCCGGAGACCGGCGTGCAGGTGCTCAACTTCCTCCGGCCCTGGCTGCCGGTGCTGCAGGCCGCCACGGCCAACTCGCCGCTGTCCGACGGGCAGGACACCGGCTACGCCAGCTGGCGTTCGATGATGTGGGAGCGCTGGCCCACCGTCGGGCCCACCCCCTACCTGCACTCCCACCAGCAGTACCTCGACCTGGTGGCCGGCCTGGAGGCGACCGGCGCGATGCTCGACGAGGGAATGCTCTACTGGTACTCGCGGCTCTCCGCGCAGTACCCCACCGTCGAGATCCGGATGGGCGACGTCTGCCCGACCCTCGACCACACCATGCTGCTCGCCGCGCTCACCCGCGGCCTCGTCTCCACCTTCGTCAAGCGGGTCGCCGACGGCCTGCGCGCCCCCGACGTGCCCCAGCCGCTGCTGTCGGCCGCGCACTGGCGGGCCGCCCACGACGGGCTCGAAGGCGACAACATCGACCCGTTCGACCAGCGCGTCCGGCCCACCTGGGACCTCATGGACGACCTCCACCGGCTGGTCGCACCCGAACTCGACCGGCACGGCGACCGCGAACTGGTCGACGAACTGCTGGCCAAGCTGCGCTCGGGCGGAACGGGTGCGGCGAGACAACGCGCGCTGCTGGCCGACGGGGGTAGCGTCAAGGACGTGGTGGACTGGTTGGCAGTGGCGACGCGCGGATGACCACCAAGCTCGTCGTCATCGGGGGCGACGCGGGCGGAATGTCGGCCGCGTCCCAGGCGCGCAAGCTGCTCAAGGACGACCTCGACGCAGTCGTGTTCGAGCGTGGTCACTTCACGTCATATTCGGCCTGTGGCATTCCGTACTGGATTGGCGGGGCCGTCACCGACCGTGACGCGCTGATCGCCCGCACCCCGGCCGAACACCGGGCCAACGGCATCGACGTACGGCTACGGCACGAGGTCGTCGGCATCGACCTGGACCGGCGCGAGGTGGTGGCCCGCTCGCTGTCCTCCCCCGGCGGCGAGATTCGGGAAAGCTTCGACCAATTGGTGTACGCCACCGGGGCGGTCCCGGTCACGCCGCCCTGGGCCCGGGAACGTGGCGCCGGGGTGTTCGGGGTGCAGACGCTCGACGACGGCGCGGCCATCCACGCCTGGCTGGACTCGGCCGACTTCGAAGTCCGACGGGCGGTGGTCATCGGCGGCGGCTACATCGGCGTGGAGATGGCCGAGGCCATGGTGCAGCGCGGGCTCCAGGTGACCCTCCTGGAAAAGTCGCCCCAGCCGATGCGGGCCACGGTGGACCCCGACATGGGCGCGCTCGTCCACGAGGCGATCGAGAAACAAGGCATCGACGTACGCACCGACGCGCACGTGGACGGCCTCGACCTGCGCGACGGCCGGGTACGTGGCGTCGTCACGCCGGCCGGGACGCTGGCCGCCGACATCGTGGTGCTCGGCATCGGCGTACGCCCCAACACAGCGCTGGCCGAAAGGGCCGGCCTCCCCCTCGGGCCGACCGGCGGCCTCGTCACCGACCTGCGGATGCGGGTGTGCGGCGACGACGGCCCGATCGACGGCGTCTGGGCCGCCGGCGACTGCGTGCAGACCATCCACCGGATCAGCAAACGCGCGGTGCACGTGCCGCTCGGCACCCACGCCAACAAACAGGGCCGGGTGGCCGGCATCAACATCGGCGGCGGGTACGCCACCTTCCCCGGCGTGATCGGCACGGCGGTCACCAAGGTGTGCGAGCTCGAGGTGGCCCGCACCGGCCTGACGTCGGCCGAGGCCGAGGCGGCCGGATACGCCTTCGTCACCGCGTCGGTCGAGTCGACCAGCCGGGCCGGTTACTACCCCGGCGCCGCACCGATGACCATCAAGCTGATCGCCGAGAAGCGGACCGGGCTCCTGCTCGGCGCCCAGATCGTCGGGCGCTCGGAGGCCGCCAAGCGGATCGACTCCCTGGCCGTCGCCGTCTGGAACCGGATGACCGTCGAGGAGATGACCGCCCTCGACCTCGGCTACGCCCCGCCGTTCGCTCCCGTCTGGGACCCGGTCCTGATCGCCGCGCGCAAGGCCACCGACGCCGTGCACGCCGCCGGCTAGGCTCCGGCGGCAACCTCGATCGTTCCCGGGCGTTGTACAACCGTGCGACGCATCAGCCGACGGACCATGCTCACCGCCGGATCGGTCGCGGTCACCGCGGCCGCGGCCGGCCTCTGGCTCCGGGAGGACCGCGGTCCCGCGCCGGTGCGGCTCAGCGCCCCCGCCGGCGACGAGCAGCTGACCCAGGAACAGTCGGCCGCCCGGGGCCGGACCGTCGACTTCTACACCGCGGTCCCGGACGGCTACGGCGACGGCCGCGGCCTGCCCGTGTGCCTGATCCTGCACGGCGGCTCCAAGCGCCCGGCCGACTTCGCCGCGCTCGGGCTGGGCCGCTTCCTGACCGACGCGGTGCAGCGTGGCGCGGCCCCGTTCGTCCTGGCCGGCGCGGCCGGCGACCGTCTCGGCTGGACACCGCACCCCGGCGACGACCCGCAACGCATGGTCCACGAGGAACTTCCGGAATGGTGCGCGGCCCGCGAGTTCGACACCACCCGGCTGGCCGCGTGGGGCTGGTCGATGGGCGGATCGGGCGCGCTGCTGCTGGCGGGCGCGTTTCCCGGTTTCGTCCGCTCGGTCGCCGCCTTCTCGCCCGCCGTGGCGCCCGGGGACGCGGTGTTCGGCAACGCCGCGCGGCTGGCCGACACGCCGGTCGGGCTGTGGTGCGGCCGCGACGACGCCCTCTACGACAACGTGCGGTCACTGGGCGCGGCGCTGCCCACCAAGCCGGCCGCCGGCTCCTTCACCGCCGGGGACCACAACTTCGACTACTGGAGCACCGCCATCCCGGCCGCCTTCGACTTCATCGCCGCCACCCTCACCGACGCCTGACCCCATCCACAGTGGTCGCCCAGCGCGGCATCCACACCCCGACGCCCGGGCCTACCACTCCCATCCACGGTGGTGGGCCGGGAATGCGGTGGGCGTACCCATCGATGAGTTTGATCATGGGTAGTTTGGCGGGGTGCCAGAGGGTCATACGATTCATCGGCTCGCCGCGCGGCATCGGGAGCTCTTCGGGGGCGGGCGCGTCGCGGTGTCGAGTCCGCAGGGCCGGTTCGCGGCGGGGGCGGCGCTTGTCGACGGGCGGGAGTTCGCCGGGGCCGAGGCCTACGGGAAGCATCTGCTGCACCGGTACGACGGCGGGCTGTGGGTGCATGTGCATCTGGGGCTCTACGGCAAGGTAAGCGACGGGGCACTGCCCGCGCCGGCGCCGGTCGGGCAGGTGCGGATGCGGATGGCCGGCGACGCGCACTGGCTCGATCTGCGCGGGCCGACCGCGTGTGAGGTGTTCGACCAACAGCAGGTCGGGGAGTTGATCGCGCGGCTGGGGGCCGATCCGCTGCGCGGCGACTCGGAAAATCCGCGGGAACAGGTGCTGCGTAGCGCCCGGCCGGTGTTCGCGCTGCTGCTCGATCAGTCGATCGTCGCCGGCTGCGGGCTCATCTATGCCAACGAGGTGCTGTTCCGGGCCGGGGTGGCGCCGACCACGCCGGGGCGGGAGGTGGCGCCGGAGCGCTGGGATGCGATGTGGACGGACCTGCGGGAGCTGATGAGGGAGGGCGTCGTCAAGGGGTGGATCGACACCGTGCACACCGCTCACACGCCGGAGGCCATGCGCCGGGCGCCACGCGTCGACCGGCACGGTGGTGAGGTGTACGTCTATCGTCGGCCGGGGCAGCCCTGCCACGTCTGCGGCACGGCGGTCGCACGCGGTGAACTGGCGGCGCGCAACCTCTTCTGGTGCCCTAGCTGTCAGCGGCCGGATCGTCCTTCGCCACCGGCGGCACGCCGAGCTCGTACTTCGCGCTGAGCCACGGCAGCAACTGGGCGTAGGCCAGGATCGTGTCGGGCTGGTTGAAGTCATGGGACAGCACGATCGCGCCCGGCTTCACCGACTTTTGCACCTCGGCGACCACGCGCTTGACGTGGGCGTCGTCGTCCTCGCCCTGGTCGTGCTTCCAGTCCTGCGGGTCGACCTCCCAGTAGAGCGACCGCATGTGCTCCTGGTAGGCCACCTGCACCAGCGGGTCGGTGAAGTTGCCGCCGGGCGCGCGGAAGAACGGCACCTCGGCCCCCGGCGCCGCCGCCTGGATCGCCGCCGTCGTCCGTTCCAGGTCGGCGCGGATCTGCTTCGGCTTCTTCTTCCCGATCTTCAGGTCGTGGTCCCAGGTGTGGTTGCACAGGGTGTGCCCGGCCGCGACAATCTGCCGGACGATCTCCGGGTGCTTCTGCACCTGCTCGCCGACCAGGCAGAAGGTGGCCTTGACGTCGTACTCGGCCAGCATCGACAGGATTGCCGGCGTGTGTTCCGGGTCGGGACCGTCGTCAAAGGTCAGCGCGACCGTGTTCGACCCGGTGGTGCGCAGCGACTCGGACGGCCCGTCGCCCGGCGGCACGGTGACGGCCGACGGCTCGGCGCTCGGTGCGCTCGGCTGCGGCGCTGGTTTCAGCACGGCCTCCGGGGCGGTGCCGGCCGGCTTGGCCTTGGCCGGTTCGTCGTGCTGCGGCGGTAGCTGCGGTTTGCCACCGGCCGCGTCCGGCCCGGCGCCGCCGGTCTGCGGCTTGCGGGCGGCCCGCTCGGCCACCGTGGACTGACCGGCCACGTTCACCGGGTCGCCCGGGTTCGCCGACCGTGCCACCGGGATCATCACCAGGGTCAGGCCGACCGCGACCAGGCTCGCCAGTAGCGCCTGCTGTTTGGGCCGGCCGGCCAGCAGCCACGCCTCGATGGGCAGGGTGCCGGGCGCGCGGTGCGATCCCATGACCGGCCGGCGGCGCTCCGGAGTCAGCGCGCGCACGGTGATCGAGAACGGGTCGCCCGGGCGGCTGTGGCGCCCACGCCGCCGCTTGGCGCGGTCGGGTGGGGCGGTGGTGTCGCGCGCCTCCACCCGCCGGGACATCGTGTCGGCCAGGGTCTCGGGCCGTCGATGACGCCCACCGGGCTCGGTGTCCAACGAGTGCCTGGGCAGGTGCTGAGGCGCCATATGGTCGGATGGCGTCGGCAGCATCCGTTATGCCTACCGCGCGCCTAGATCAAACGCGATACCGCATCGGTGATCATCGAATCACGCGCAGTTATCGTTGCCGCTCAGAGCTTTGCCGTTCAAAACCATTTAAGGGTACGCACGACTTGAACAAACCGTGACACACACGCGGGCCGGGCGGTGGTCACCCTCCCTGCCCCCGTTCCGGGTTGTTCTGCCCACTCACTCGCGCACGACCCATGGGCCGCGTGAGCGGCGGGGGTGACCAACGCACGGACATCGCAGGGAGGCGGCCGCGGAAGCGAAGCGTGCGGCCGCCGGACCGACCTCGGCGGGAGCTGCGGTCAGCACCACCCACCCCGCTACGACAAGGGGTTGTGACCTTGCTTCTCAGGGGTGGGGCAGGATGGGGGAATGGGTCCGGTCGCGTTCGTGCTTGGTGGCGGTGGGGTGCTCGGCGCCGTCGAGGTGGGGATGCTGCGGGCCCTGTTCCGCGCCGGGATCCGGCCCGATGTCGTCGTCGGGACCTCGATCGGAGCGGTCAACGGGGCGCTGGTCGCGGCCGAGCCGAGCGAGGAGTCGACCGATCGGCTGGTGCGGCTGTGGACCTCGCCGGAGGCCGCGGCCGTCTACGGGGACTCGATCGGGCGGCAGATGCGGCGGTTCGCGGCCCGGACGCACCTGCACTCGCCGCTTCCGCTACGCCGGCTGCTGGAAAGTGAGCTCGGCGAGCATTCCGTCTTCGACGACCTGAAGGTGCCGTTCCGATGCTGCGCGGCCAGCATCGAGCGGGCCGCCGAGCATTGGTTCGACAGTGGGCCGCTGGTCGACGCCGTGCTCGCCTCCTCGTCCGTGCCGGGGCTGTTGCCGCCGATGGAGATGGGCGGCGAGCACTTCGTGGACGGCGGGATCGTGAACTCGATCCCGATCGGTGAGGCGGTGCGGGTCGGCGCCAAGCTGATCTTCGTGCTGCAGGTGGGGCGGATCGAGCGGCCGCTGGCCGTACCCAAACGGCCGTGGGAAGTGGCGCAGGTGGCGTTCGAGATCGCGCGGCGGCACCGGTTCGCCCGCGAGGTCGCGGCCCTGCCGGATGATGTGGCCGTGCATGTGCTGCCGACCGGCGGCGGGGAGGGCCGGGACGACTCGCCGTGGGCCTACCGGGACATGGCCGCGGTCGGGCGCCGGATCAGCCGGGCGTACACCGCCTCGCGCCGCTACCTGGCCGCGAACCTGTCGGCGGGCGACGCCTGATGCCGCCGATCTGGGTCCGCCGGGTCGTCTTCGCCCCGGTCGTCATCGCGCTCGCCCTGGTCCTGCTGACCACGCTGCCGGTGTGGCTGATCCTGGCCCTCGCGCTGTCCCCGGTCATGCCCGGCCACCTGCGGGTGCCGCGGCTGGTCGGGCTGGCCATCGTCTACGTCGTCTGGGACGCGGCCGCGCTCGTCGTGCTCTTCGTGCTCTGGGTGGCGTCCGGCTTCGGCCTGACCATCCGCTCGCCCGGCTTCCAGCGCGCCCACTACGCGGTGACCGGCGCCTTCCTGCGCTTCCTGTTCTGGATCGCCCGCTGGTCGCTGCACCTCAAGGTGGACGTGGTCGGCACCGACCCGGACACCGCGCTCCCCGGCCGGCCCGAGATCGTGGTCAGCCGGCACGCCGGCCCCGGCGACTCCTTCATCCTGATCCACGCGCTGGTCAACTGGTTCGCCCGGGAGCCGCGGATCGTGCTGAAGGCCACCCTGCAGTGGGACCCGGCCGTCGACGTGCTGCTCAACCGCCTGCCCAGCCGTTTCATCCTGCCCGGCCAGGTCTCCTCGGAGACGCTGGAGCGGGAGGTCGGCGAGTTGGCCGTCGGGCTCGACGACAACGACGCGTTCGTGATCTTTCCGGAGGGCGGCAACTTCACGCCCCGGCGGCGGATCCGGGCGATCGAACGGCTGCGTGCCCGGGGCCTGCGCGACCTGGCCGAGCGGGCCGAGGATCTGGAGCACCTGCTGCCACCGAAGCCGGGCGGGCTGCTCGCCGCGATCGACGCGGCCCCGGACTCCGGCGTGGTCTTCGTCGCGCACACCGGCCTCGACCGGATGCTGACCGTCGGCGACGTCTGGCGTGAGCTGCCCATGGACAAACAGCTGGTGATGCGCTTCTGGAGCGTGTCGCCGGAGGAGATCCCGGCGACCGAGCAGGAGCGCATCACCTGGCTGTACGACTGGTGGGCGCGGATCGACGAGTGGATCGGTGCGAATCAGCCCACGCCCCTGCGATTCCGCTACTTGCCGCCCAGGGTCGAGTAGAGGTCGGCCGGGGCCTCGACGACCTCGTTGGCGGCCGGCTTCAGGTCGGGGACCGAGACGCCGTAGTCGGTGTAGAGCACCTCGAGCGGCTGCGCCTGCTGGCCGTTGACCGCGGGCAGCTGGATGGTCAGCGCGGACAGCCGGCCCTGCTCGTCCAGCCCGGCGGTGAACGGCACCTTCTGCGCGTTGGTGCCGTACTTCTGGACCGTCGCCTGGTCGACGCCGGTCAGCCCGACCGCCTTGGTCAGGTCGAGGTTGCCTTCGAACTTGCGCGGGTCGGTCTGCCGCACGTCGGTGGTCGAGGAGAGCAGCTGGGCGGTGTTGGCCGGGTCGATCTGGCCCGGCTTGAGGCCC
The DNA here is from genome assembly GCF_043197135.1 of Actinoplanes sp. NPDC049265. Lineage (NCBI taxonomy): Bacteria > Bacillati > Actinomycetota > Actinomycetes > Micromonosporales > Micromonosporaceae > Actinoplanes > Actinoplanes sp. NPDC049265. The sequence continues at coordinate 339,262 of NZ_JBICSP010000001.1, forward strand.
AGGTTGGCCCCCTCGGGCAGCCGGGACATGTCGATCCGGGTCCAGGTGCCGGCCTTGGTCACGCCCGGCACCTGTACGTACAGGTCCTGCCCGACCAGCCGGGTCTGCACCGTGATCTCGGTGTTGGTGCCGGTCGCCTTCATCTCGGCCGAGCCCTTGCCGCCGGGCGCGTCCATCTGCCCGGTGAGACGGAAGCCCGGACCCGACGTCATGGTCACCTTGAAGCTGGTGTTGCCGAGCGCGGCGGCGGCCTGGCCGAGCGACTGCGTGGCGGCGGGGTCAGCGGCCGCGCCGGTGGCGCTGCTGGACGGAGCTGGCGCATCGGACGGAGCGCCCGGATCCGCCGGGCTCGCCGGATCACACCCGGCCACGAGTGCGGTCGCGGCCACCAGGGCCAGCACGGATCGGGTCCGCATAGTGGGTTCCTCCCAGACTCCGCCGGCGTCCGATTGACACCGGCGCGGCACGGATGTGCCCCATTCGATGCGTGCGCAAACGAGCCCGCGTTTCACCTGCGCGCCCTCAGACGGCATGATGGCCCGAGGTAACCGTGCGCGCCCTGGGAGTCATCAGTGAGATTCGAGGTCAGCAAGGTCCTCGACGCCATCGAGGCCCGGCTCACCACCGACCCGGCGCTGGCCCGCGCCGTGGTCGACCTGTCCGAGGTGGTTCGCTACGCCGACCTGGACGGTGGCCGCCCGGCCAGCATGCTGCGCCTGGGCCTGGTCATCGACGCGCTCGGCCGGCACGTGGCCGAGGAGAGCGTCCCGGTGTACGCGGTGGCGCCACGCGGCCTGCTCTCCGACGCCGACCTCACCTCCAACGAGCGCATGGTGATCCGCCGCTGGGCCGACGACGGCGTCATCGAGGTCGTTCCCGAGCTGGGCGACCGGGTGCTCGAGGTGGCCGAGTTGATCGGCCTGCCGGTGCTGACCCGCAACCGCGCCGAGCAGTTCCGCGACCGCCGGTCCTGGGTCGACGAGCCGGGCCGGCTGCTGGCCGCGGTGCCCGGCGCCGGCGGGCCGGTGCTGGTGGCCCGGGTCGGCCGGGGCGAGATCCCGGCCGTCGGTGAGCCGTCCCCGATGGGGGCCAAGCTGCTGGCCCGGGTGTGGCGCTGCGCGGAGTCGAACTGCTCGAACTTCGGCGGCGGCGACTCGGACAGCCCGTTCGCCGACATGCGCAAGTCGACCAGCCCGGTGGCCCAGCCGCCGCCGACGATCAAGGCGGGCGCGCCGACCTGCCCGCGGCACGGCACCCGGCTCAGCGACGCCGGTCCCCGGCCCAAGGTCGAGGTTCTCTCGGTACGCATCGACGAGATCAACCGGCAGCGGTTCGTGGTCGCGGCCGGGGCGCCGGTCGTGGTCGGCCGGGCTCCCGACGGTGGCGGCGGCATCATGCTCGGCCAGTGGCTGAGCGAGGACGCGCGCAAGTGGATCAGCCGCGGGCACGCGAAGTTCGCCCTGGACGGCGAGGAGCTCACCGTCCAGGACGTCTCGACCAACGGCACCGGCATCCGGCCGGGTGGTTCGGCCGACGACGACGAGCGGATCACGCTGGCCCGCGACGAGACCCGGGTGCTGGCCGGGGAGGATGTCGTCGAGCTCTACGCCGGGGTCAACGTCGGGCGGGCGCGGCTGTGGGCCAACGGTGGCGTAAGCCAGCCGTCGTCCGTCATGTCCGACGCCCCGACCATGGCCATCCGCAAGTTCGAGCGTTAAGACAAGACTTTCCGGATTTTTCCGAGCGCGAGCTCGAGATCCGCTTCGCTGACCACGAGCGGGGGCGCCAGGCGGATCGTCGAGCCGTGTGTGTCCTTGACCAGCACGCCGTTCTCGGCCAGCCGCTCGCATGCCTCGCGGCCGGTCATCAGAGCCGGATCGATGTCCACGCCGGCCCAGAGGCCACGGCCGCGAACCGCCTTGACACCAGGCATGGCTCGAAGGCCCTCGTGAAGGCTGTGCCCGAGTTTTTCGGACTTTTCCTGAAACTCGCCGGTTTGCAGCAGCCGGACGACCTCGGCGCCGACAGCGCAGGCGAGCGGATTGCCACCGAACGTCGACCCGTGTTCGCCGGGCTTGAGCACCCCGAGCACGTCCCGGTCCGCGGTCACCGCCGACACCGGTACGATCCCGCCACCCAGCGCCTTGCCCAGCACGTACATGTCCGGTACGACACCCTCGTGCTCGATCGCGAAGGTGCGGCCGGTGCGCCCCAGCCCCGACTGGATCTCGTCGGCGATCATCAGCACGTTGTTCTCGGTGCAGGCCGCGCGCACCCCCTGCAGGTAACCGGCCGGCGGCACCAGCACCCCCGCCTCGCCCTGAATCGGCTCCAGCAGCACCGCCACCGTGTTCTCGTCGATCGCCGCGGTCAGCGCGTCCAGGTCGCCATAGGGCACGATCGTGAAGCCCGGCGTGTACGGCCCGAAGTCGTTCCGCGCGTCCGGGTCGGTGGAGAAGCTGACGATCGTGGTCGTCCGCCCGTGGAAGTTGTTCTCGGCCACGATGATGGTGGCCTGGCCGTCCGGCACACCCTTTACCTGGTAGCCCCACTTGCGGGCGACCTTGATCGCGGTCTCGACCGCCTCGGCCCCGGTGTTCATCGGCAGCACCAGGTCCTTGTCGCAGAGCTGGGCCAGGCCGCGGCAGAAGTCGGCGAACTGGTCGTGCACGAAGGCGCGGCTGGTCAGCGTGAGCCGGTCGAGCTGGGCGTGCGCGGCCGCGATCAGCCCCGGATGCCGGTGGCCGAAGTTCAGCGCCGAATAGCCGGCCAGGAAGTCGAGGTAGCGGCGGCCGTCCACGTCGGTGACCCAGGCGCCCTCGGCGTCGGTGATCACCACCGGGAGCGGGTGGTAGTTGTGGGCCGTCCAGCGCTCGGCGTCGGCGAGCGCGTCCGGCGTACGCGAGTCCACGGTGGTCATGATGGCCACGCTATGCGGGAAACCCCTGTTCGCGCCGCAGATCAACCTTGCTCGCCACGATCGGATCATTGCGCGGTTGGGGCTTCTCACAACGAATCGTTGCAAGCGGAAGGGCCGGCACCCGCATCGGGTGTCGGCCCTGTCCATTGCCTCCAGCGCACCGCCGGAACATTTCGGGGCGGGTCCGGCGATAGCCGTCCCGGTTCCGTAACAGTGTGATACCCGTCAGAAACGGTTCGCAAACTGTGCGTCGAGCCACTCGCGCGCCGTGTTTACCGGCTGCATGTCGGTGCCGAGCCAGCTGAGTGAGCCGGTCAGCGCGAGCACGCCGACGACGATCGCGGCGAGCGAAAGCACCATGCCGAGCAGGGCGTCGGACTTGCCGGCCACATGCCGGCGGCGGGTGGCGAGGACGCCGCCCAGCGACAGCACCAGCGCGAGCCCCGCGACACCGATGCCGTAGCCCATCAGCGGGCCGGACAGCACCAGCATGGCGGCGACCACGCCGAGGATCAGGCCGAGCGTGGCAAGCAGGCTGGCCCGCGGCTTCTTGTCGACCGGGGCCGGCTTGGCGTCCCGGACCGGCTGCTGCTCCAGCGTCGGGTCGGTGTCGGTGTCACGCGGGGTGACCGGAACGCGATCCTTGCGGTCGTGCGCCGCCGGCCCGCCCGGGGAACTGAAGTGGCGGGTGGTCGTCTCATCGGGCCGGGCGACAGTGCTCATGCCGGCGGCCGGGCGCTCTTCGGTCGGAGTATCGGTAGCGGACTGGCGAGAGAACGTAGGGAGCCTCATCGTCAGCACACCTCCTCAGCGATTCGGGGATGCCGAGATCTCTACCCCGAACCGCTGAGGACAAAACGACGCCCCGATCAGGCCGGCGTCGGCGCGTTCGTCGCCCCGACGTCGCTGGCGCTGCGGATCACGTGGTCGATCAGGCCGTATTCCTTGGCCTCCTGAGCCGTGAACCAGCGGTCCCGGTCCGAGTCGCGCTCGATCTCCTCCGGGGTGTGCCCCGAGTGGAAGGCGATGCGCTCGTTCATCACGGTCTTGATGTGCAGCATGCTCTCGGCCTGGATGGCGATGTCGGCCGCGGTGCCGCCGATGCCACCGGACAGCTGGTGCATCATCACCCGGGCGTGCGGCAGCGCGTAACGCTTACCCGGCGTACCCGCGCACAGCAGGAACTGCCCCATCGAAGCGGCCATGCCCATCGCGATCGTCGCGACGTCGTTCTTGACGTACTGCATGGTGTCGTAGACGGCCATGCCCGCGCTGATCGACCCACCCGGCGAGTTGATGTACAGCGCGATGTCCTTCTCGCTGTCGGCCGAGGCCAGCAGCAGGAGCTGGGCACAGATGCGGTTGGTGACCTCGTCGTTCACCTCGGAGCCGAGGAAGATGATCCGCTCCCGGAGCAGCCGCTCGAAGACCTGGTCGTCGAAGGAGGCGCCGCCCGCCCGCATGGAAATCTCGTCAACGTTCATGGACCAACCCTCTCACCTATTCGGATCTCCTCCACCTTCCCCTGCCCCTGGCCACCCGGCCCAGCGATTCGTCTCTGGGCGAAGTCCGCTCTGGGCATAAAACCCATCACTTCAGCGCGCTGTCCACCGGCGGAGGCGTTCGCGGTCCGGGAAACGCCTCCGTCCGGGCCGCGGGGTTTCGCGCGAGACGCCGAAGATGCCAGGATCGTCGCCGTGTCCTTAGGCAGACGTTCCGTGATCGCAGCCGGCTTGACCACAGGCGCCGCCGCGCTGACCGGTTGCGCCCGCCCCGCGTCCGACCCCGCCGCCACGCGGTGGGTCGCCGCCCCCGCGGCCACCAGGCCGGCCACGGCTTCAGCCGCGCCCAAGCCCCTCCCCAAGAGCCGGGCGCCCTACACCGGCGACGTCGAGGTGGTGCTGCACAAATACCTGCAGCCGACCAAGGACAACCCGAAACACCCGGGTTACGCCGGGGCCGTCGCCCTCGTGCTGGAGGACGGGGTGAAGCGGCTCGAGGTGGCGGCCGGGGACGCGGTTCGGTATGGCGCCGGGCCGGTCGAGTTGCCGAAGAACAAGCGCGTGGTGATGCGTACCGACGCGATCTTTGATCTTGCCTCGATCACCAAGGTGTACACCGCTCTGCTGGTGTTGCGGCTGGCCGACCGGAACGACGTGGAGCTCGACGCGCCGGTTCGTGACTATCTGCCGGAGTTCACCGGTAAGGATGACGTGACGGTGGCGATGCTGCTGGCGCACACCGGTGGGCTGCCGGTCGGGGCGGGTCAGGCGAGCTGGGCCCAGGTGCCGAAAATTCCGCTGGTCAAGGGTGCGGTGCCGGGTAAGACGTTCCGATATTCGAGTGTCGGGCTCATGGTCCTCGGGATGATGGTCGAGAAGCGCACCGGGTTGTCCCTCGACAAGGCGGTGAAGGATCAGCTGACCGGGCCGCTCGGGCTGCGCGACACCGGGTTCAAGCCGCTGGGCTGGGCGAAGAAGGAACGGCTGGTGGCGACCGACGCTCGGACGTCGCGGGGGCTGCTGCGGGGCGAGGTGCACGACGATGTCTGCGCCCGGCTCGGCGGGGTGGCGGGGCATGCGGGGATCTTCGGTACGGCCGCCGACGTCGCGGCGATCGGTCAGTTGCTCCTCGATCGGGGTACGTATCGGGGGAAGCGGATCCTGTCGGCCGAGATCGTGGACCGCGCCCTGACCAACGTGAACAAGGGCAAACCGGCGGTCGACCCGGACCGCCCGAACCGGTCGGCCGACCATGGGCTGGGTGTGGAGATCGGCCAGCCGTGGTTCATGGGAAAGCTGGCGTCGCCGCGGACCTTCGGGCACACCGGTTTCACCGGCACGTCGCTGCTGGTGAAACCGGAGCGGCGGCTGGTCGTGGTGCTGCTGACCAACCGCGCGCATCCGAACTGGAGCTGGTCGAACCCGGACGTGCACCGGGTCGCCGTGGCCGACGCCATCGCCTCGGCCGTCTGACCCGGCTCAGGGCAGGGCGTTCAAGAACGGTTCATGACTGGTACGGAACTCCCAGCTGTAGTACCGGTCCCAGTTGATCGACCAGGTCATCAGGCCCCGGAAGTTGGGGTTGGTGCCGCTGCGGGGCGCATACCCTCCACAGTTCTGTCCCCGGACCAGGCAGGTCACGGCTTGCTGGACTCCGGCCGGCGCCACGTACCCGTTGCCGGCGCTGACCGATGACGGCGCACCGAACGCGATCTGGTCCTCGCGCAGCGCCGGGAACGTGTTGGCGGTGTTGCCGGCCACCGGGAAGCCGGCCATCAGCATGTCGGTCATCGCGATGTGGAAGTCCGCGCCGCCCATGTTGTGGTACTGGTTGTCCAGCCCCATGATCGGCCCGGAGTTGTAGTCCTGAACGTGCAGCACGGTCAGGTCGTTGCGCATCGCGTAGATGACCGGCAGGTAGGAACCGGCCCGCGGGTCCTGTCCGCCCCACGGCCCGGAGCCGTAGTACTGGTAGCCCAGCTGCACGAAGAACGTCTCAGGGGCCATGGTCAGCACGAACCCGGCGCCGTAGCGGGCCTTGAGCGAGCGCAGCGCCGAGATCAGGTTGACGATCACCGGGGTGGTCGGGTTCTTGAAGTCGGTGTCGCCGGTGTTCAGGGACAGCGAGTGGCCTTCGAAGTCGATGTCGACGCCGTCCAGCCCGTACCGGTCGATGATCGCGCTGACCGATTGCACGAACTTGTCCCGTGCCGCCGTGGTGGTCAGCTGCACCTGCCCGTTCTGACCCCCGATGGACAGCAGCACCTTCTTGCCGGCCTGCCGCTTGGCCCGGATCGCGGCGATGAAGTCGGCCTCCGGCTCGACGTTGGCGCATTCGGACACCTTGCACAGGCTGAACCGGATGTCACCTGAGGTCGGGTTGGTCGGCTCGCCGAAGGCCAGGTTGATGATGTCCCAGTCGGCCGGCACGTCGGCCATCCGCAGGTAGCCGGAGCCGTTGAGGAAGCTGGCGTGCAGGTAGCCGATCAGCGCGTGCTTCGGCAGCCCGCCGACCGGCGGTGGGTCGGTGGGCGGGTCGGTCGGCGGATCGGTGGGTGGGTCGGTGGGTGGATCGGTCGGCGGCGTGGTGCCGCCGCAGGCACCTTCGTCGGCCCAGACGTCCCACTGCCCGCTGTGCGAGGAGGGGCTCTCGTTCTGGGTCCACCATTTGGCCCGGTAGTTGTGGCCGGACTGGGAGGCGGTGTTGCCGCTGGTGTAGACCTGGGTCGCACTCCACGATGCCGCGCAGGCGGCCGCCGCGCCGGCGCTGGACGCCAGATAGACCACCGACCCGGCCGCCGCCAGCAGAGCGGCCGAAGCCATCACAAGGGATCGACGCATGGCTAATTATTAGGATTGTTAACCGATTCTGTCCAGACCTGTGAACGGCGAAAATCCTTGCCAGACGAGCTTGCCGTGATCGATCACGACGATGCGGTCGGCCATCTCGACGGCCTCCGCACGGTCATGCGTGACATAGATGGTCGTCATTCCCAGCCGCTTGGTCAGCGCCACGATGTCGCCTCGTAACTCGGCCCACACCCGCGGCTCGACGTTGGACAACGGCTCGTCCAGAAGCAAGACCTGAGGCCGGCGTACGATCGCCCGCGCCATCGCCACCCGCTGCCGCTGCCCCCGGGACAGGTGAGCGGGCAGCCGCCCGAGCAGATCGTCGATGCCCAGGTGCCGGGCCGCCTCGGCCACCCGCTCACCGACGTCGGGCGTGCTGCCGCGCAACGGGAAACCGATGTTCTGGGCCACGGTCAGGTGCTGATAGACCGAGTAACTCTGGAAGACGGCGACCACGGCGTCCGGTTCGTCACCGACCTCGATGGTGCCGCCGGTGGCCGCCTCCAGCCCGGCGATCAGCCGCAGCAGCGTGGTCTTGCCGCTGCCCGGTTCACCGAGCAGGACCAGGAACTCGCCGGACGGTATCTCCAGCGTGACGTCGTCGACCGCCACCGTGCCGGGGTCGAAGACCTTGGTGAGCGCCTCGAGACGTACCGCGACCATCACCACATGGTGCGGCTTGATCAGTCCTTGTGCCACACGGTGCGGTCGAGCCAGCCGTCGTTGTTGTCGTCGTACATCGTCTTCTCGAACACGCCGTCGCGGTCGCGGTCGATGGTGGCCTCGTCGACCTTCCAGTCGCGGTCGAGGTCGCGCCCGATGAAGTCGACCTTCCCGTCGTGGTTGACGTCGACCATGATGTCCACACCGCCGTCCTCGCGGGCGGAATAGGTGGCCTTGTCCCAGTGGCCGTCGCCGTCCGCGTCCACCCGGTTGTGGTAGTCGCCGACGCCCTTAGCCGACCCGCCGCCCTGCATCGGAGCGGTCGCCCGGTGCAGCGGCTCGGCGTGGGCCGGCGGCGCCGCGTCGCCGAGACCGGCCCGGGGCGCGTCACCGAAGCCGGCCCGAGCCGGCAGATCGTCCAGCCCGTGACCCGGCGCATCACCCAGCACACCGTGAGCCGAAGCGGCACCCAACGCCCCACCAGAGCCACCGACCGGCGCATCACCCAGCACACCGTGAGCCGAAGCGACACCCAACGCCCCACCAGAGCCACCGACCGGCGCATCACCCAGCACACCGTGAGCCGACGCGGCGCCGAACGCCCCACTGGCCGGAGCCACACCCAAGGCGCCATCGGCCGAGGCGGCCCCCAACGCGCTGCCGGTCGGCGCGGCGACCTCGCCGATGTGGTGCGCGGCGGCGCCGGCGGCCGACCCGAAGGCCGAGAAGTCCCCCAGCGACGAGAACAACCCGAACGTGCTCGACTTGGTGGTGCGCCCCTCGACCGCCGCGGCCGCCCGCCCGGCGTCGCCGGACACCTGGCTGCGCAACAGGTCGATCTCGCCGGCGTCGAGCCGGTAGCCGGCCAGCGCCGCATCCGGGTCCGCGGCCAGGGCGGCCGCGAACGACGGGTCGGTGAGCAGCCGTTCGAGCACGTCGTCGAAGTCGCTCATGACCTCAAGATAGACGCGCCGGTCGAGGGCCGAAATCGCCCGGTCAGTCCATCTCGGGCATCGCGACCGGCTGCGGCCGCGGCCGGCAGGTGCCGCACTGCACGGCGTCCTCGACCACCAACGCCTCGGCCCGTTGCCGGGTCTCCGAGCGGGTCACCTGCAGCAGGTACGGCCCGAAGCGCGCGTGATCCTCGCACACGCCCCGGCCGCAGAATCGGCAGGTCGCCCGGGCCGGCTTGGCGCAGAACCAGCAGAGCACGTCAGCAGTCCCCCATCATGATCACGCGATGTCCGGGATCACGATAATCGGAACCGCCGCCGCGCCGGTCGGCCCCATGCCGACGACCGGCCCACGGCCGCTCCCCGACGGGGTCGGGTTGTCCGGCGGGTCGGGCTGGTCCGACGTCGGGTCGGGGTCGGGCTCGGGGTCGGGCTCGTCCGGCGGGTCGGGCTGAGACGGCGGGGTGGTGGTCGTCGGCCGGGGCCGGGGCGTGGTCGGCCGCGGGTTGGTGGCCGGCGGGTTGTCGTTGTCGTTGTTGTTGCGCGGATTACCGTTCGGCCGCGGGATCGGGTCCGGTTCCTCGGTCGGCGGCGGGGCCGACGACTCCTCCACCGACGGCGTCGCCGACGGCTCGCTCGGCAGCTCGGACGGCGGCTCCGAGCTCGGCCCGGCGGCCGGCGGCTCGACGGCCACCCCGTCGCCACAGGACAGGGCGCGGTTGGTCGGCGCCGCCCGCTGCCCGTCGACTTCCACCCGTCCGGCGGACACGGTCACCGCGGCGGTGTCGATCGAATACCACGCCTTGCCGGTGCTGGTGACCGCACCCAACGGCCGGTTGACCCTCAGGTCGAGCGGCCGGTACGCCCCGCTGGTGCTGGTCGTGTCGGCCAACAGGCGACCGCTGTCCAGGGTCAGCTCGCCGCTCGGCTGCCGGCCGCGGCCGGTCCCGGTGGCCAGCGCACCGACCTCGGTGGTGGATCCGCCGCAGAGCAGCGCGGCCGAGCCACCGGAGAACGTCAGCAGGGCGGACGAGTTGTCGGCCACCTCGATCGTGGCGCCCGCGGTCACGAACCGGCGGTCACCCTGGGCCAACACGGTCACCCGCTCGCCGTCCTTGACCGTCAGCCGGCCGCGCTCCGAGGTGAGCACCGCCCGGTTGGCCGGCATCTCGGCCCAGGCCGGCCCGGGAGCGATGTTCGCCGCCGTGAGCAGCAGGGCCAGCAGCAGCACGAGCAGGACGAGCCACCACATCCGGCGCAGGAACCGCTTGTCGACCTCAGGGTCCTCGGTGCCGTCGGGCGGGCCGGGCGGGACGATCAGCGGCGGGTAGTCGTCCGGGTTCTTGCCGAACCTCGGCGCGCCGCGCCCCTCGACCACCGGCGCTGCGGTGACCCCGTTGCCACCGACCAGGGGCGGCAGGCTCGAGGCGTCCGGCATGACCCACAACCGCACGGGGGTACGCGACTGAGCGACCATCCCCGGACTGCCGTCACCGACCGGGCCGACCAGTGTGCCCCGGCGCAACTCGGTGCCGTCGGCCATCGCGATCACACCGGACTCGACCACCACCGCCTGGGTGGGGCTGACCAGCATCACCGGCGCGCCCGGTTCCAGATCGACCGGGTGGGCCGAGGCGATCAGGGCCAGCTGTTCGTCACCGGCCAGCGCGGCCAGCGCCGGGGTGTCCGCGAACAGCGTCTCGGCCTCGTCCCGGTCCAGCGGCGGCGGCCCGGGCAGCGGGCCGATCACGGTCGCCACGGTCGCGGTCGGGACGCTGAGCAGCGTGGTGCCGGCCGTGTGCCAGTCGAGCGCGGTGGCCCGGCCGGTCAGCGCGTTGCCGAGGCCGACGACGCCACCGGGCCCGACGTGGTGCCGGATGGTGCCGCCCGGGTCGCCCGGCCGGCGGCCCTGCAGCGCACCGTCCACCACCACGTACACCGCGGTCTGGGGTCCGCCGGCCAGGACGATCTGCCGGCCCGGCGCCGGGCGCTCCCAGCGGGCCCGCGCGGCCAGCCCGTGCAGCGCGTGCTCGGGCAACCCGCCCAGGTCGGAGTTGCGCAGTGCCTCGATGCGGCGGGGCAGGTCGGCTTCACGCTGCTTCTCGGCCGCCCGGGCCCGGGACTTGCGCCACCAGCGGGACAGCCGGCGCAGGCCGAGGTGCACGAGCGGAGCGCACAGGCCGAGCACGATGAGCACCAGCAGCAGCTGGGCGGCCGGTCCGCTGTGCCAGAGCCCGGTCGCCACCCCGCTGACCCGGTCGGACCACATCCGGTAGGCCAGGTTGGCCGCCACCGCGAGCCAGAGGACGGCGAGTACCCCGTACAGCGCGATGATCCTGCCCTCACGGTCGAGCGTCGACCAGCGGGGCGGACGGCCGCGCAGCCGGCTCGACACCCAGGACAGCCCGCGCGTACGCAGGTTGGGGATCTCGAGCCAGTCCATCAGCAGGTAGTAGCCGTCCAGGGCGATGAACGGGTTGAGGTTGAACAGCACGTTCACGTACCAGGCGAAGGCCAGCTTGAAGGCCAGCCCGGCGACCGCCGGCACGAACAGCCCGACCGTCTGCATGCCGCCGGCCAGCACCAGCCCGGTCAGCGGGCCGACCGCGGTGACCAGCAGCCGCGCACGTCGCCCGGCCATCCACACGTCGGTGGTGTCGACGAAGACCGACGGGATGCCGAAATAGACCAGCAGGCCGGCCGCGGGCACCTCCCGCCCGGCGTGTTTGGTGGCGAGCGCGTGGCCCAGTTCGTGGCAGGCCAGCGCGACCACGTTGAGCAGCAGCAGGATGACCGCGCCGAGCAGATAGGAGCCGTTGGTCAGGAACAGCGCCTCGGTGCCGCTGACCCAGGTCCAGCCGAAGATGCCCAGCCCGGTCAGCGCGATCAGGCCGAGCACGACGGCGGCGACCTTGGTGAACAGGAACCGGGCGCCGAAGCGGTAGAGACCGGAGACGAAACCGTCGATGTCGGTGATCAGCAGGCGCCGGCCGCGTGCGGCGTTGAGCAGGCCGCGACCCACGCGTACGGGCAGAGGCTTGCGAACCACCGCTTCGAGCGGCCGGAACGCGTCGAGCGGCAACTCCTCCAGCATCCGGTTGCCGGCCAGGTCGGCGACCACCCGCTTGACCTGGTCCGGGGCGAGCCGACCGGCGATCCGGGCGAACTCGGCGACCAGCCGGGCCACCGAGAGCGACCCGTCCAGGATCTGGGCGAGCTCCCACTCTTCCGGGGTCAGCCGCAGGTAGCACGCGCGCGAGCCGTCGTCGGGCGAGCGCACCATGATGTACGCCGGACCGCGCACGCTGGCCAGTTCGACCGCCTCGACCCCGGCCCGCAGCACCGGACGGGCCCGGGCCGGGTTGAGCCGGTCGACGATCGCCGCCCACAACCCGGGGTCGGCCGGTCCGATCGGCTCGCCCGGGGGCCGGCCCGCCAACGCCTCCCAGATGTTCATCCGGGTCTCGACGTACGTCACGTTGCTTGCCCCTCACTCCGCGCTGCGCCGGTGCGCTCACGCCGCTGGCGAGGGTATGCGTTCGGGCGGTGGCAAAGCGAGCCCTCGTGGAAAGAACAGGTACCGATAGGCCTACAAAGCGCCCACAAGACAGAACGGTGGGCGACCCCGGCCAACCCCCTTGGCCAGGATCACCCACCGAGTTTGACGGCTCCCCTTCGTCCGCAGGCCGCTCGCCCCCTGATGCCGGTGGGATGACTCGCCATCCCACCGACGGGGCGATCGCAGGTGGTCCCTCTCAGCCTGCTTCCGCGAGGGTCGCGGTAACGGTCTTCTGTGCACCGTCGCGGGTGAAGGCGATCGTCACCTTGTCGCCGACCGCGCCGCCCTGGATCACGCCGACCAGGTCGTCGGAGTCGTTCACCGACTTGCCGTTGACCGAGGTGATGACGTCGCCCTGCTGGATGCCGGCCTTGGCGGCGGCACTGCCCTCGGTGACAGTACGCACCAGAGCCCCGCCGTTCTCACCCTCGGTGACGCTGACGCCGAGCGCCGGGTGGCTGACCTTCTTGCCGGCGATGAGCGAGTCGACGACCTGCTTGACCTTGTTCGACGGGATGGCGAAGCCCAGGCCGATGTTGCCCTGGCTGCCGCCCGAGGTGTAGATCGCCGAGTTGATGCCGATCACCTGGCCGTTGGTGTTGACCAGCGCGCCGCCCGAGTTGCCGGGGTTGATCGGGGCGTCGGTCTGCAGCAGGCCGGACATCGACTGCGAGCCCGACTGCTGTTGCTGTTGCTGCTGTTGCTGCTGGCCGCCACCGAACGGGTTCGGCTGCTGGTCCTGCGGGTTGGGCTGCTCACTCTCGGACCGGATCGTCCGGTCCTTGGCGCTGATGATGCCGGCGGTCACCGAGCCCTCCAGGCCGAGCGGGCTGCCCAGCGCCAGCACGGTGTCACCGACCTGCATCTGGGCGCTGTCGCCGAGCGTGGCCGGTTTGAGGTCGGAGACCCCGCTCGCGCGGATCACGGCCAGGTCGGTACGCGGGTCGGTGCCGATGATCTGGGCCGTCGCCTTCTTGCCGTCGGCGAAGATCACGTTGACCGTGTTGCCCTGCGCGGTCGACACCACGTGGTTGTTGGTCACGATGTCGCCGTTGGCGTTGAGGACGACGCCCGAGCCCTCGCCGCTGCCGGTGGTGATCGAGACGACGCTGTCCTGCACCTGGGAGGCGATCTGGGCCAGCGAGGACCGGTCGACCACCCGGGTCACCGAGGAGTTGCCGGTCCGCACGGTCGAGCCGCCGTCGCGGTCGTCCATGGCCAGCACGGTCGCCGCGCCGATGCCGCCGCCGGCCAGCGCGATCAGCACGGCCGCGGCGCCGGCGACGAAGATCCTCCGCCCGCGGCCGGTCGAGGCCGGCCGCTCGTCGGTGGCCACCGGCTGCATCCAGGTCGGCGGTTGGTACCCACCGGGGTAGGACGGCTGCCCGGCAAACGTCGAATGGGCCTCACCTGGCTGCCCCGGCTGCTGCGACGGCCCGCCGGACCAGGTCGGCTGCCCGTAGGGCGACTGAGCCGGGTAACCCGGGTGACCGGCCGGCCCGTGGTTCGGGGGCCCGGCCCAAGGCGAGGCGGCCGGCTGCGGCGCACCCGGAGCCGGCGGCTGCGGAACACCAGAGGCAGGCGGCTGCGGTACACCAGGCACCGGCGGCTGCGGGACACCAGAGGCAGGCGGCTGCGGTACACCAGGCACCGGCGGCTGCGGGACACCAGAGGCAGGCGGCTGCGGTACACCGGGCCCCGGCGGGTGAGGGACACCGGGGGCGGGCGGGTGTGGGACGCCGGAAGCCGGGGGCTGCGGCGCGCCCGGGGCCGGGAAGCCCGAGGACGGCGGCACCACGGGCTGCTGGATGGTCGGCTGGGCGGCGGTCGGCTCGGTCCCTTCCCGCTCCGGGCCAGCGCCGGGCACAGGTGCGCCGGTAACGGGAGCGCCGGTGACGGGAGCATCCGCGGGCGAGGCGTCCGCGGGCCGGTGCGACGGCTCCGGAGTAGCCGGAGTCTCGTGCCGCTGCGGGTTGGTCTCGTGCTCGTTCATGGGTTCAACCTTGCCCATCGGGTCTCCGACGAGACTGTGTTACGGCTGGATGTTTTCTGTGAATGGCGACACTCAGCCGACGGCGGTACTTTCCCGGGCGACCGCGGGCAAAGTGACCCGGAAGGTGGCCCCCTGGCCGGGCGTGCTGATCACGTCCACCGTCCCGTGGTGAGCCCGCACGATCGCCGCGACGATGGCCAGCCCCAGGCCGGTGCCGGTGGCCGCCTGATCGGTACGCCTGGTCCGCGCCTCGTCCACCCGGAAGAACCGCTCGAACACGTGCTCACGCTGCTCGGCCGCCAGCCCGGGCCCGGTGTCCGCCACCTCGATCACGGCCTGGTTGCCGTCCTCGGCGTGGAGTCTGAGTGTCACCTGTGCGTCCGGTGGCGTGTGCACCAGCGCGTTGGTCATCAGGTTGCCGATGACCTGCCGCAGCCGGGCGTCGTCGCCGTACGCCACCAGTTGCTCGGGCTCGTCGCGTACCTCGAGGTCGATCCGCCGCTCCGGGTCGATCGCCTGCGCCGCCTGGACCGCGTCCATGGCCAGCACCGGCAGCTCGACCGGGGCCAGGGTGAGCGGCCGTTCCCGGTCCAGGCGGGCGAGCAGCAGCAGGTCCTCGACGAGCAGGCCCATCCGCGCGGCCTCGTCCTCGATCCGGCGCATCAGCCGGTTCACGTCGTCGCCGGCCGGCACCGCGCCCTGCCGGTACAGCTCGGCGAAGCCGCGGATGGTGGTCAGCGGCGTACGCAACTCGTGCGAGGCGTCGGCCACGAACTGCCGCATCTTGGTCTCCGAGCGCAGCGCCCGCGCCTCGGACACCTGGGCGGCGTCGGCGGCGTCGCGCGCGGCCGACTCGGCCGCCCGGGCCGCGGTCTCGGACTGGGCGCGGGCGGTGAACGCGGCCTCGATCTGGGTCAGCATCGCGTTCAGCGCCCGGGACAGCCGGCCCAGCTCGGTCATCGGCTCGACGCTGTCCGGTTCCGGGTCGGGGACCCGCCGGGTCAGGTCGCCGGCCGCGATCGCCCCGGCGGTTTGCTCGATCTCGACCAGCGGGCGCAGGCTGGTGCGTACGATCGCCGCGCCCACCGCCGCCAGCGCGATCAGCACGCCCAGCCCGACCAGCGAGTCGATCCAGACCAGCCGGGTCATCGCGAAGTCGATCTCGCCCATGTTGCGGGCGACGTAGAGCACCTGACCGGAGTCGGTCAGGGTGACGTTCATCCGCCAGTGCTGCCGTTTGTTGGGCGACGTGACGGTGAACTTCTTCTTCGCCATCCAGGTCTCGACCTCTTCCGCGCCGGTGGAGACCGGCGGCAGGTCGCTGACCGAGAACTTGGGGCTGTACATCCAGACGCCGACCCCGGACGTGGTGCGTACCGAGACGGCGTACTCACTGACCAGGTAGGTCTGCACGTTCAGGCCGAGCGAGTTGGCCCGGATCGAATCGGACACCTGGTCGGTGACAGTGGCGAGCTCGTCGTCGATCCGGTCGATCAGGTACGTCCGCAGCGCGAACGTGCTGGACACGCTGATCAGGGTGAGCGCGGTGAACACCAGCACGAGCACCGAGGCGATCAGCTTGAGTCGCAGTGGCGTGGTGCGCAGCCGCGTGGTGGTCCGGTGCGTCGCGGGTGGCTCGGGTGTCGGCGGCAGGACGGTGACGGACACCGCGGGATCGTCAGACGGCCGGTTTGCGGAGGACGTAGCCCACCCCCCGGAGCGTGTGGATCAGCCGGGGCTGGACGTTGTCGACCTTGCGGCGCAGGTATGAGATGTACGACTCGACGATGTTGTCGTCGCCCCGGAAGTCGTACTTCCACACGTGGTCGAGGATCTGCGCCTTGGACAGCACCCGGTTGGCGTTGAGCATCAGGTAGCGCAGGAGCTTGAACTCGGTCGGTGACAGCTGCACCCGCTGGCCGGCGCGGTACACCTCGTGCGTCTCCTCGTCGAGTTCGAGGTCGGCGAAGGTGAGCCGGGACGGCGTCTCGTCGCCGGCCGTGGTGCGCCGCAGCACCGCGCGGATCCGGGCGGTGAGCTCCTCCAGGCTGAACGGCTTGGTGACGTAGTCGTCGCCGCCCAGCGTGAGGCCGCGGATCTTGTCGTCGGTGCCGTCGCGAGCGGTCAGGAACACCACCGGGGTCCGCGCGCCGCCCTCTCGCATCAGCCGGATCACTTCGAAGCCGTCCAGGTCGGGCAGCATCACGTCGAGGACGACCAGGTCGGGGTTCGCGCTCTTGGCGGCCGTGACCGCGGCACTGCCGCTGGTCGCCGTGCTCACGTCGAACCCGGCGAACCGCAGGCTGGCGGAGAGCAGCTCGAGGATGTTGGCATCGTCCTCGACGACGAGCAGCTTCGCCTCGCTCGGCTTGGGCTGGGTCTGGGTGGCCATGCCACCCATCTTTCTCCCAGCGACTGCGTCGCGCCTGCATGGACGCTGAAAGTTTTCTGTGAGCCGCGTGATTCCCCGAAGATCTAAGCAGCCAGTTCGAGGGCGATGGGCGAGGTGATCGGCGAGGTGCCGACCGACGCCTGGGCGGCGCGGGCCAGCGTACGACGGTCGGCCCCGGCCTCGGGCCGCAGGGCGGGCGCGCCGACCACGGTGGCGGTCAGCCCTCGCAGCCCGGCCACCCGGCACACCGAGGTGAACAGCGTCTCGTCGCCGATGAAGGCGGCCGCCGTCGTGCCGTAGTCGATCGAGATGGGTACGACCGGAGCGCCGGCGTTCACCGCGGCCTGGAACATCGCCGGGCGGAACCGGCCGCGTTCGGGGCCGCAGAACGTCGTACCCTCGGGAAAGACCGCGACCGACCGCCCCTCGCGCAGCGCGCCGGTGACCTCGGCCACCGCGCCCGGCAGCCGTTTGGGCCGGGTCCGGTCCACGAAGATCGCGCCGAGCACCGAGGCCAGGTGACCGATGCCGGGCCACGCCTCGACGTCGTGCTTGGCCACGAGGCGCACCGGTTCGAGGGCCAGCAGCACCAGGATGTCCAGCCACGAGACGTGGTTGGAGACGAGCAGGCTGCCGGGGCGGTGGGCCGGGCCGCGCCACTTCATCCGTACGCCGAGGGCGCCGAGCATGCCCCGGGCGATCACCCGGATGCCGTGGCCGCGGCGTATCGGCACCACCACGAGCGCGGCCAGGAGCACACCGAACAGGGCGGTCATCCGGAGCACGGCGCGGACGCCGGCGACCCGGTCGTCGCCGCCCACCCGGCAGTCGTCGCCGCAGGTCGAGATCGGCTGCCAGAAGGTCATCGGGCCACCCCCAGGAAGTGCCGCCGGTAGCGCGGGTCCATCCGGTCCATGGAGAACAGCACGTACAGGTCGGCGCAGTTGAAGTCCGGGTCGTAGGCCGGCTCGCCGCACACCCAGCTGCCCAGCCGCAGGTAGCCACGCAGCAGCGGCGGCACCGGGACGCTCTTGTCGCCGGCCGGCTTCTCGGGCGAGAGCCACGGGTTGCGCGGCTCGACCCGCAGCGCGGGCGGGGACATGTGCTTGGCCGACACCCGGGCCCAGACCCCGGCGGCCAGCGCGCCGCCGTCGTCCAGCGGGAGCGAGGCGCAGCCACCGAGCCAGCGCAGGTTCTTCAGGTGCAGGTAGCGGGCGATGCCGGCCCACATCAGGTTGACCACCGCGCCGCCCCGGTGGTCCGGGTGCACGCACGAGCGGCCGGTCTCGACCAGTTGGTCGCGCAGCACCGAGAGCCGGCTCATCTCGAACTCGCCGTCGGCGTACCGGCGCCCGGCCCGCTCGGCCGCCGCCGGGGGCAGCATCCGATAGGTGCCGACCACGGTGCCGGTCTCGTCCTCGCGGACGATCAGGTGGTCGCAGTAGTCGTCGAACTCGTCGATGTCGCGTCCGTCCACCGCACCGTGGAGGGTGGCACCGAGTTCGCCGGCGAAGACGTCGTGCCGGAGGCGTTGTGCCGCCTCCACCTGATCCGCGCTGTCCGCGATCAGCAGGGTGTAGCCACTGGTCCCGGTAGATGCGTCGGCGGTCAGAAGTACTGTCATACCCCTTTGTGTAAGGGCCATAACTGCCGGTGGAATGACCTCGCCGGTGGTCTGATGTGTCCACAAAGTGAACACGTGGAGGGGCGGTATAGATTGTCTGCGTGACCGGGGGCGCGGAGATCCAAGTCCAGGGGTTGTCGAAGCAGTACAAGACGCTGCGAGCGGTCGACGACCTGAGCTTCAGCGTGCGATCCGGGCGGGTCACCGGCTTCCTCGGCCCCAACGGCGCCGGCAAGACCACCACGCTGCGCATGCTGCTCGGCCTGGTCACCCCCTCGGCCGGCACGGCCACCATCGGCGGGCAGCGCTACCTCGACCTGCCCGACCCGATCCGGCATGTCGGCGCGGTGCTCGAGGCGTCCAGCGCCCACCGCGGCCGGACCGGGCGCAACCACTTACGGGTGATCTGCCGGGCCGCGGGCCTGCCGGTCGCCCGGGCCGACGAGGCGCTGGCCCTGGTCGGGCTGACCCCGGCGGCCAAGCGCAAGTTCAAGGGCTATTCGCTGGGCATGCGACAACGGCTGGGCATCGCCGCGGCCATGGTCGGCGACCCGCGGGTGCTGATCCTGGACGAGCCGGCCAACGGGCTCGACCCGGAGGGCATCCGGTGGATGCGTGACCTGCTCAAGGCGCTCGCCGCCGAGGGCCGTACGGTGCTCGTCTCCAGCCACCTGCTGAGCGAGATGCAGCAGCTCGCCGACGACGTGGTGATCGTGGCGGCCGGCCGGCTGGTCCGGCAGGGCCCGGTCGAGGAGGTGCTCGGCTCGATGGGGGCGGCGAGCCAGGTCCGGGTGCGTACCCCCGACCCGGCCAAGCTGACCACCGTGCTGGCCTCCTTCAGCCCGGCCATCGACCCGGTCATCACACCCCTGCCGGACGGCGCGCTGATGGTCGGCGGCCTGGACGCCGCGCAGATCGGTCACGCGGCTTTCACCGCGCAGATCGAGCTGCACGAGCTGACCAGCGAGCGAGCCGACCTCGAACAGGTGTTCCTGCAGCTGACGGCCGGAAGGGCGGGCATCCGATGAGGCTGGTCGGCGCCGAGTTGACCAAGATCTTCACGACCGCCCTGTGGTGGGTGTTCGCGCTGATCCTGATCCCGCTGTGGGCGTTGTCGATCCTGTTCAACTGGGGCACGGCCAACGTCACCAGCCAGGTCGACGCCAGTCAGGTGCCGGCCGACCAGGCCGATGTGATCGCCGCCACCGGCCAGCCGATCAACATCGCCAGCAACCTCTACACCAGCGGGCAGTTCTTCGGTGTCCTGCTGATTCTGCTGCTCAGCGCGATCCTGGTGACCAACGAGTTCTTCCACCTGACCGCGACCACGACCTTCCTGGTGACCCCGCACCGCGAACGGGTGATCCTGGCCAAGCTGGCCGCCGCGGTGCTTCTGAGCCTGGGCTTCTGGCTGGTCACCACCCTGCTCAACCTGGCCGTGGCCCCGTTCCTGCTGCGGCAGCTGGGGCTGCCGGTGCAGCTCGGCGCGGGCGGGGTGTGGCGGGCGGTCGGGTTGAACGCGCTGGCCTTCGCGCTGTGGGCGATCGTCGGGGTCGGTGCCGGCGTGCTGATCCGCAGCCAGATCGGTGCCACGCTGACCCTGTCCATCGGCTACCTGGTCGGCCCGCTCGGCGCGCAGGCGGTCTTCTTCCTGCTCAGCCAGTACGTCACGAAGGTCTTCGAGAAGCTCACCGTGCTGGAGCCGACCACCGCGTCACAATTGATGATCTCTGGCACCGAACTCCCCGGTAACCCACCGAGGTGGGTGGGCGCGCTCGTCCTGATCGGGTACGCGCTGATCACCGGCCTGATCGGGACACTGATCATGCGCCGCCGCGACGTGAGCTGACGCTGTCCACAGGCCAAGACCCTGTGACTTCCCTCGCAGCGTAACCTTGACATCGTTCATTCCGTCCGCGCGACGAACGCCGCCGCGCGTGCTGACAAACGGTGAAAGAGGCGAACACGCAAGTGTCGACCCAGCAGACTTCGCAGGACAACCCGCTCGCCGATTTCGGTCCCAATGAGTGGATCGTCGACGAGATGTACCAGCGCTACCTCGCCGATCCCTCCAGCGTCGACCCCGCCTGGCACGATTTCTTCGCCGACTACAAGCCGGCCACCGCCACGGGCTCGATCGTCTCACCGGACGAAGCGACCGCCGCCAACGCCACCGCCACGGCGGCCAAGGCCGGCACGGATGCGCCGGCCGCGAAGACGATGGCGCCGGCCAAGCCGACCGTACCCGCGAAGCCCGCACCCGCACCGCAGCCCAAGCCGGCACCGGCCGAAAAGGCCGCGCCCACGCCGAAGGCCTCCGCCAACGGCAAGGCGCCCGAGGGAGCGACGGTCACCACGCTGCGCGGCGTCGCCGCCCGCATCGTGCAAAACATGGACGCCTCGCTCGAGGTCCCCACGGCCACGTCGGTGCGCGCGGTCCCGGCCAAGCTGATGGTCGACAACCGCATCGTGATCAACAACCACCTGGCCCGCGGCCGGGGTGGCAAGGTCAGCTTCACCCACCTGATCGGCTGGGCGCTGGTCCGCGCGGTCCGCGACCACCCGGAGATGAACAACTCGTTCGCCGAGGTCGACGGCAAGCCCGCCCTGGTGCAGCCCGAGCACATCAACCTCGGCATCGCGATCGACATGAAGAAGAAGGACGGTTCCCGCACGCTGGTGGTGCCGTCGATCAAGAACTGCGAGCAGCTCGACTTCCGCAAGTTCTGGCAGGCCTACGAGGACGTCGTGCGGCGGGCCCGGCGCAACGAGCTGACCATGGACGACTACGCCGGCACGACGATCTCGCTGACCAACCCCGGCGGCATCGGCACCGTGCACTCGATCCCGCGGCTGATGGCCGGGCAGAGCGCGATCGTCGGCGTCGGCGCGATGGAATACCCCGCCCCCTACTCCGGCATGTCCGACGAGACGCTGACCGATCACGCGGTCAGCAAGGTCACCACGCTGACCAGCACGTACGACCACCGGGTGATCCAGGGCGCGCAGTCCGGCGAGTTCCTCAAGGTGATGCACGAGCTGCTGCTGGGCGAGCACAACTTCTACGACGAGATCTTCACCTCGCTGCGGATCCCGTACGAGCCGGTGCGCTGGGTGCGCGACGTCGCCCGCACCTCCGAGGGCCAGATCGACAAAGCCGCGCGGGTGGTCGAGCTGATCCACGCGTATCGCGTCCGCGGTCACCTGATGGCCGACACCGACCCGCTCGAGTTCGAGATCCGCCGGCACCCCGACCTGGACGTGCTGCAACACGGGCTGACCCTGTGGGATCTCGACCGGGTGTTCCCGGTCGGCGGCTTCGCCGGCAAACAGCGCATGAAGCTGCGCGACGTGCTCGGCGTGCTGCGCGACACCTACTGCCGGCGGATCGGCATCGAGTACATGCACATCCAGGGCCCCGAGGAGCGGCGCTGGATCCAGGACCGCATCGAGATCAAGTACGCCAAGCCGGACACCGACGAGCAGAAGCACGTGCTCAACCGGCTGAACGCGGCCGAGGCGTTCGAGACCTTCCTGCAGACCAAGTACGTCGGTCAGAAGCGGTTCTCGCTGGAGGGTGGCGAGTCGCTGATCCCACTGCTCGACGAGGTGCTCAAGGCCTCGGCCGAAAGCGGGCTGGACGAGATGGTCATCGGCATGGCCCACCGCGGCCGGCTGAACGTGCTGGTCAACATCGTCGGCAAGCCGTACGAGAAGGTCTTCAACGAGTTCGAGGGCCAGATGGACCCGAAGTCGTCACACGGCTCCGGCGACGTCAAGTACCACCTGGGTCAGACCGGCAAATACACCACGCCCGACGGCGAGCACGCCACCACGGTCAGCGTTGTGGCCAACCCGTCGCACCTGGAGGCGGTCGACCCGGTGCTCGAGGGCATCGTCCGGGCCAAGCAGGACCGCCTCGACCTCGGCCTGCACGGGTACACCGTGCTCCCGGTCCTGGTCCACGGCGACGCCGCGTTCGCCGGCCAGGGCGTGGTGGCCGAGACGCTCAACCTCTCCCAGCTGCGCGGCTACCGCACCGGCGGCACCGTGCACGTGGTCGTCAACAACCAGGTCGGCTTCACTACCGCCCCGGAGTACAGCCGCTCGTCGCTCTACTCGACCGACGTCGCCCGGATGATCCAGGCGCCGATCTTCCACGTGAACGGCGACGACCCCGAGGCCGTCGTCCGGGTCGCCCGGCTCGCGTTCGAATACCGCCAGGCGTTCAACAAGGACGTCGTGATCGACCTGGTCTGCTACCGCCGCCGCGGGCACAACGAGGGCGACGACCCGTCGATGACCAACCCGCGGATGTACGAGATCATCGACACCAAGCGCAGCGTCCGCAAGCTGTACACCGAGGAGCTGATCGGCCGCGGCGACATCACCGTGGACGACGCCCAGGAGCAGCTGCGCGACTACCAGCAGCAGCTGGAGCAGGTGTTCAAGGCGACCCGCGACGCGGCCGGTTCGGCCCCCGAGCGGCGCCGCCCGGCCGGCGACGAGCCCGAGCCCGACGTCGAGACCGCGGTCGACGCGGCCACCGTGCAGTCGGTCGGCCAGGCCCACGTCGACCTGCCCGAGGGCTTCACCCCGCACAAGCGCGTCCAGCAGCTGCTCGAACGGCGGGCCAAGATGGCCGCCGAGGGTGGCATCGACTGGGCCTTCGGCGAGTTGGTCGCGTTCGGCTCGCTGCTGGCGCAGGGCGTGACCGTACGCCTGGCCGGCCAGGACTCGCGCCGCGGCACGTTCGTGTCCCGCCACGCCTCCCTGGTCGACAACAAGACCGGCAA
The DNA here is from genome assembly GCF_043197135.1 of Actinoplanes sp. NPDC049265. Classification (NCBI taxonomy): domain Bacteria; kingdom Bacillati; phylum Actinomycetota; class Actinomycetes; order Micromonosporales; family Micromonosporaceae; genus Actinoplanes; species Actinoplanes sp. NPDC049265. Next base: position 362,514 of record NZ_JBICSP010000001.1, read on the forward strand.
GGACTTCCTGCCGCTGAGCACGCTGACCACCGGCAACGCCCGCTTCTTCGTGCACGACTCGCTGCTCAGCGAATACGCGGCGATGGGCTTCGAGTACGGCTACTCGGTCGAGAACCCGGACGCGCTGGTCCTGTGGGAGGCGCAGTTCGGCGACTTCGTCAACGGCGCCCAGTCGATCGTGGACGAGTTCATCAGCTCGGGCGAGGTCAAGTGGGGCCAGCAGTCGTCGCTGGTGCTGCTCCTCCCGCACGGCCAGGAGGGTCAGGGCCCCGACCACTCGTCCGGCCGGCCCGAGCGGTTCCTGCAGATGTGCGCGCAGGACAACATGCGGGTGGCCAACCCGACCACCCCGGCGAACTACTTCCACCTGCTGCGCCGCCAGGCCCTGTCGCCGAAGCGCAAGCCGCTGGTCGTCTTCTCGCCCAAGTCGCTGCTCCGGCACAAGCTCGCGGTGTCCTCGGTCGCCGACTTCACCACGGGCACGTTCCAGCCGGTGATGCCGGACGCGGGCATCAAGGGATCGCCGCTCAATGCCGGTGACGTGCGGCGGGTGCTGCTCTGCTCGGGCAAGGTCTACTACGACCTGCTCCAGGCACGGGCCGAGCGCGGCATCACCGACACGGCGCTGATCCGGATGGAGCAGATCTACCCGCTGCCGGTCGACGAGCTCAAGGCCGTCCTCAACCAGTACCCGAACGCGGAGGACTTCGCCTGGGTGCAGGAGGAGCCGGCCAACCAGGGTGCCTGGTCGTTCGTGGCGCTCAACCTGCTGGAGCACCTGGAGGGTGTCCGGTTGCGCCGGATCTCCCGCCCGGCCGCGGCGGCGCCGGCCGTGGGTTCGGCCAAGATGCACGAGGCCGAGCAGTCGGCGCTGGTCGAGGCGGCGCTCCCCCGGCCGTAGGCGCTCGCGCTCCCCGAACAAAGTGGTAGCCCAGGGCGGCATCGGCGGTGCCGATGCCGCTCAGGGCTACCACTAGCATTTCGGCCATGTACTTCACCGATCGTGGGATTGAAGAGCTGGTCGAGCGGCGCGGCGAGGAGAGCGTCACCCTCGAGTGGCTCGGATCGCAGCTTCAGGTCTTCGTCGACACGCACCCGGAATTCGAGACCGCGATCGAGCGGTTCGCCACCTTCCTGGCCCGCGGCGACGAGGACGATGAGGACTGACCGGCCGGTTCGGCGGGTCGAGCTCGACGCCGCCGCCGAGGTCGATCGTGCGGCCTGGTGGGCCAAGATCCCGGCGGTCGCGGCAATCCTCGAGAGCGGGCTGAACATTCCGGCCGGGGTCACGTTTCTGGTCGGCGAGAACGGGTCGGGCAAGTCGACGCTGGTGGAGGCGCTGGCTCAGGCGCAGGGGCTGAACGCCGAGGGCGGCTCGCGCGGGGCCATGCACGAGAGCCGGGTCACCGAGTCGCCGCTCGGTGGGCTGCTGAAGGTCGTCCGGACGCCGGGACGGCGGGTCAACTCGTACTTCCTGCGGGCCGAGACCATGCACGGGCTGTATACGTACCTGGAGAATCTGCCCCGCCCCACCGACACCGATCTGCATGACCGGAGCCACGGCGAAGGCTTCCTGGAGCTGCTGGAACGCAAGTTCCGGGGGTACGGCTTCTACCTGATGGACGAGCCTGAGGCGCCGCTGTCCTTCACCTCGACCCTGCGGCTGCTCGCGCACCTCGACCTGCTCCGGGCCGGCGGCGCGCAGGTCGTGATCGCGACGCACTCGCCGGTGCTGACCGCCCTGCCCGGTGCGACCATCCTCGAACTCGGCGCCCACGGCATCCGCCGCACCTCCTACGACGAGCTGGAACTGGTCACGCATTGGCGATCATTCCTGTCCCGGCCCGACGGCTACCTGCGCGACCTTCTACGGTGAGGGTGTGGCGCGAAGCGTGTACGTGGCCGGGCTCGGACCCGGCGTCGGCAAGGGCACTGTCGCCCTCGGGCTGGTCGAGTTGCTGTCCCGGCAGGTGGCCCGGATCGGCGTCTTCCGGCCGCTGGTCGCCGGCGCCGACGATCCGCTGCTCACCCTCCTGACCGAACGCTATCCGCTGGTCGCACCGTACGCGGAGGCCTACGGCGTCACGTACGCCGAGGCGGCCGCGCTGGTCGCCGACGGCCGGCGGGAAGAACTGATCAGCCGGATCGTCGAGCGTTACCGCGAGGTCGAACGGCGGTGTGCCACGGTGGTGGTGATCGGCAGCGACTTCACCGACGGGCAGCACGACGACGGGCGCGACGAACTGCCCCGGGAGCTGGCCTTCAACGCGCGGCTGGCCACCGAGTTCGGCAGCGTGGTGGTGCCGGTGATCAGCGGCGAGCACCGGTCGGCCGAGGCGCTGGCGGCGGCGGCGCGGAGCGCGTACCACTCGCTGGCCGATCTGAGCGCGACGGTCATCGCCGTGATCGCCAACCGCGTCACCGGCGACGGGCCGGCGCCGGACGGCCTGCCGGTCCCGGTGTGGGCCGTGCCCGAGGTGCCGGCCGTGGCCGCGCCGACCGTGGCCGAGGTGGCCGCCGCGCTCGACGCGACAGTGGTCAGCGGCGGCGACAGCGCGATGGACCGGGACGTGCTCGACTACGTGGTCGGCGGCGCGCACGTGCCGGCCGTGCTCGACCATCTGGTCGACGGCGCGCTGGTGATCACCCCCGGCGACCGGGCCGACGTGCTGGTGGCGGTCAGCGCGGCGCACGCGGCCGGCGTCGTCACGCTGTCCGGCCTGGTCCTGACCATCGGCGAGCGCCCCGACCCGCGGGCCGTCCGGGTGATCGAGCGGCTCAACACCGGGCTGGCCATGCTGGTCGCGCCGACCGACAGCTACCACACGATCGCCGCGGCCGGCCGGATCGAGGCGCGGCTGAGCGTGACCACCCCGCGCAAGATCGACGCCGCGCTCGGCGCCTTCGAGCGGCACGTGGACACGGTCGCGCTGGCCGACCTGCTGGAGGTGTCCCGGTCGGCCCGGGTGACGCCGCTGATGTTCGAGAACGACCTGATCGACCGGGCCCGCGCCGACCGCCGCCACCTGGTGCTGCCCGAAGGCACCGAGGAACGGATCCTGCGCGCCGCCGAGAGCCTGCTGCGCCGCGGGGTGGCCGACCTGACCCTGCTCGGTCATCCCGACGAGATCACCCGGCGGGCCCGCGAGCTGGGGGTGGAGATCGGGGCGGCCCGGCTGGTCGACCCGGCGACCGCCGAGTGGCGGGACGACTTCGCCGCCCGGTACGCCGAACTGCGCAAACACAGGGCGGTCACGCTCGATCTGGCCTACGACGTGGTGCGGGACGTGAACTACTTCGGGACGATGATGGTGGCCGCCGGGCTGGCCGACGGAATGGTGTCCGGGGCCACCCACACCACCGCCGCGACGATCCGGCCCGCCTTCGAGATCATCAAGACCGTGCCCGACGTGACGGTGGCCTCCAGTGTGTTCTTCATGCTGCTGGCCGACCGGGTGCTGGTCTACGGCGACTGCGCGGTCAACCCCGACCCGGACGCCGCCCAGCTGGCCGACATCGCCCTCTCCTCGGCCCGGACGGCGGCCGCGTTCGGCATCGAGCCCCGGGTGGCGATGCTGTCCTACTCGACCGGCAGCTCGGGCGCGGGCGCCGACGTGGAGAAGGTCGCGGCGGCGACCGAGCTGGTGCGGAAACGTCGGCCCGACCTGCCGGTGGAGGGCCCGATCCAGTACGACGCGGCCATCGACCCCGCGGTGGCGGCGACCAAGCTGCCCGGCAGCGCCGTGGCCGGGCAGGCGACCGTGTTCGTCTTCCCCGACCTGAACACCGGCAACAACACCTACAAGGCGGTGCAGCGGTCGGCCAACGCCGTCGCGGTCGGCCCGGTCATGCAGGGCCTGCGCCGGCCGGTCAACGACCTCTCGCGCGGCGCGACAGTGAAGGACATCATCAACACCGTGGCCATCACCGCGATCCAGGCAGCGTCATGATCCTCGTGCTGAACACCGGCTCGTCGTCGGTCAAGTACCGGCTGTTCTCGTCGTCCTTCGCCACTGTCGCCAAGGGCCTGGTCGAGCGGGTCGGTGAGGACGGCGGCGACGCGCCCGACCACGAGTCGGCGCTGCGGCGGATCATGTCCGAGCTGGATCTGGACGGTCTGACCGCGGTCGGGCACCGGGTCGTGCACGGCGGGCCGGAGTTCTCCGCCGCCACCGTGCTGGACGACGACGTGATCGCCACGATCGAACGCCTGGTGCCGCTCGCGCCGCTGCACAACCCGCCGGCGCTGGCCGGGATCGCCGTGGCGCGCAAGCTGCTGCCCGGCGTACCGCAGGTCGCGGTCTTCGACACCGCGTTCCACGCGACGATCCCGCCGGAGGGCGTGACCTGGGCGATCGACGCGACGCTGGCCGCGCGATGGCAGATTCGGCGGTACGGGTTCCACGGCACCTCCCACGCGTACGTGTCGCGGCGTACCGCCGGCCTGCTCGGGAAGCGTCCCGACCAGGTCAACGTCATCACCCTGCACCTCGGGAACGGCGCCAGCGCCTGTGCCGTCGAGGCCGGCCGCAGCGTCGCCACGTCGATGGGCATGTCGCCGCAGGGCGGCCTGGTGATGGGTACGCGCAGCGGCGACATCGACCCCACTGTCGTATTCCATCTGCACCGGGTGGCCGGCCTGCCGCTGGACGAGATCGAACGGTCACTGACCCGCGGCGCCGGGATGCTCGGCCTCACCGGCGACAACGACATGCGCGCGATCGAGCGCCGCCGCGACGAGGGAGACGAGGCCGCCACCCTGGCCTTCGCCACCTACGCCCGGCGGATCCGCGAGTACGTGGGCGCCTACGCGGCCGTCCTCGGCCGGGTCGACGCGGTGACCTTCACCGGCGGCGTCGGCGAGAACAGCCCGGCTGTCCGCGCCGCCGCGGTCAGTGGCCTGACCACGCTCGGACTCGACCTCGACGACGCCCGCAACCTCGACCCGGGCCACACCCGCGACCCCGACCCGGCCCATACCCGCGACGTCGACCCGGGCATCCGCGACCTCGAGCCCGGTGAAACCCGCGACCCCGGCCGGGACGACGGCCGGGCGGCGGTCATCTCGACCGACTCGTCGCGTACCGCGATCTGCGTGGTTGCCACCGACGAGGAGCGCGAGATCGCCACCCAGGCCCAGTCCGCCCTGGCTCAAGCCGCCTCGATGGACGCCCGTTCCGCGTTCACCGCCGACCAGAACGACTCGTCCGGCGGCTCCGGCGCGAACAGCCACATCAGGTCACGGTAGGTGGAATCACCGGCGATGGCCTGCGCCTCGCTGTACGGCACCTCGTCGGTGATGTGGTACCAGCGGTAGCCGTGCGGGGCCATGACCTCCATCAGCCGGTCCTCACCCCGGCCGCGCAGCACCTCGCACAGCACCCAGGGCCGATGCGCGTGCAGGGTCTCGGCGGCGCCGAGGAGCACATCCGGCTCGGTGCTCTCGGTGTCGATCTTGAGTACGGCCGGGACGACGCCGGTCCGCCGCACGTACCCGTCCAGCGTCTCGACCGCGACGTCGATCTGCCGGGACGACTTCCGGAACCCGGCGGCCAGCGAGTTGGAGCTGTCCGACGTGTCCGACAGGTAGAAGGTGGCCGTGCCGCTGTGATCGCTCAACGCGATCCGCTCGACCCGGATCCGCAGGTCGTTGTCGGCGGCGAGCCGTTCGGCCACCTCGGCCAGCGCCGGGAACGGCTCGAAGGCCACCACCTCCCGATCGGAAGCGGACGCGGCCACCGCGCCGTAGAGGCCGACGTTGGCGCCGATGTCGAACACCGCACCCGGCCGTGCGCCCCGGATCGCCGCCAGGAAACACGGCAGGGCGGACGACTCGTAGCCGGCCAGCCCGTCCTCGGCCAGCTTGCGCGGCACCAGCAGCTCGGCCGGGGCGGTCAGCGTCACGACCCGTCCCGGCGAGCCGGGCACCGGGATCGGCACCGTGCGCTCGGCCGGTTGGACCGGAGCCGCGACCGGCTCGGGCCGGGGCTCGGGAACGGCGCTGACCCGGGCGCGGCGGTCCCGCCACATGCTCGCCATCGTCCTCGGCACGTCGACCACGCCGCGACCCGGATGGCGGGCGCCGTCGATCAGTGTGCGGCCCAGCCGGAACGACAGCGACGTCTGCAGTGTGGTCACCTTCTCCTTGGCCCGGGCCAGGTCCTTCGCCGTCTTGCCGGCCTCGGCCTCGGTCCCGGCCAGCTCCTTGCGCGCCTCGGCCAGGTCGGCGGTCAGCTGGGCGACCCGGTCGGTCAGCACCTCGGCCTGCCGGCGCAGCGGGTTGACCACCATCTCACCCAGCACCGGCTGGTTGACCAGCCACAGCAGCATCGGCAGGGCCGCGTCGGGAAGGGCGGCCGGCCCGGGCTCCGGGACCGTGGACAGCTGCGACCGGCGGGGCTGGACCCGTTCGACCCGATCGGCGAGCAGGGCGACGTGCATCCCGTACCGGCCGGTGGCGGTGAGCGGGACGGCGTCGGTCAGCTGGCACCGCGCGTCGGCCAGCGTGCCCAGCACCAGGTCGGCGGGGAACGTCTCGGCCGGCCAGCCGGCGATGATCAGCACCGTCACACCGGCCGGCACCGCGCTCAGCATCGAGCCCAGTTCGGCGGGCGGGGTGTGGGTGCCGTCCTGCGGGCCCAGCATGCAGAGCAGCAGGGCGTCCGGTGCGGCGTCGGCGATATCGGCCGAGAAGGGCAGGTCGTCCGGCACCATCAGATGCCGGCGCAGATCTTCCTTACCCGGGGACGCGTCCACGACGCGGGAGACGTTCTCGAGCAGGGGGAGCAGGTTACGTAAGAGCACTTGACCTCATTGCGGCCGGTGACGGCGGGCGACGCGCCCACTGTGGCAGCTGTCACCCAGTAGATCAAGTAAACATAACGGTCAGAGGGCCAGCCACAGGACCAAAGCGACCACAATGACGGCCACCACGATGCCGCCGACGATCAGCGGGAGCTTGCTCGCGGCCGGCTCGGACTCCGCCGGCGTGTTCGTGAAGGCGCGGAACGCCTCGGTGTTACCACTGGGATCAACGTCAGACATGCGCGACACCCTAGCGAAGCTGCGCATCTGTCGTCACGGCGTACTCGGTGATGGGCATTTTCCCTCTTTCGTGGGCGTGTCGAGCCTACGGTCTACTCATGGGACGGAAAGTGATCGCCGCTGCACTCTGCGCAGTCCTGGGGCTGGCGTCGTGCGCGTCGCCCCCTCCTCCCCCACCCCCTCCGGCGTCGCCGTCGCCGTCGGCTTCGCCACCGGTCGAGCCGGCCCGGTTTCCGGTCGGGTCGCGGCAGGTCGCCTGGTCCCGCGGCGCCGATCGACCCTTGCGTACGCTGCTGCTCTTCCCCGCCGCGACCACCGCCGACAACCCGGGCCCGGCACCGGCACCGGCCGCCGTCCCCATCCGGCGGGCCGCCCCGCCGCGCACCGGCAGCTACCCCCTCGTGCTGTTCAGCCACGGCCTGCACGGCTCGCCCGAGGGCTACTCGGCCGCGGCGGCAAGCTGGGCCGCGGCCGGCTTCGTGGTGGCGCTGCCGGCCTATCCATACACGAACCACAGCGCCGACCCGTACCGCCGCAGGGACATGGTCAACCAGCCCGCCGACGCCGCCTACCTGCTACGCAAGCTGATCGCCGTGGCCGCCGACCCCGGAGATCCGCTGTACGGCCACATCGACACGACACGCGTCGCCGCGGTCGGCCACTCGGCGGGCGGCTTCACCACCACCGGGCTGTTCCGTGCCGGCCACGACCGGCGCCTGGTCGCCGGCGTGGTGATCGCCGGCTGGATGGCGCCCGGAAAGTTCGGCGGGGCGCCGGCCCGGCTGCTGTTCGTGCACGCCGACAACGACAAGGTCATTCCCATCGCGGACGGGCGGGCGGCGTACGCCCAGGCGCCGTGGCCGAAGAAGTTCGTGGTGCTGCCCGGGGCGACCCACGCCGCGTTCATGCACCCCGGCGAGCCCGGTTATACCGCCATGGACCGGACAGTGACCGCTTTTCTCCGTCAGACACTCGGTGGACATTCCGCGTTTACCACGAACGCGGCATCATCCTAGGCATGAGCGCCACCCACGGCCCGACGCGACTGGTTCACAAGGCTCGCGACGTCGCCCAGATCCTGCTGGCCGGCCTCCCCGAGCGCTGGCGGCACACGATCGGCGTGGCCCGCCGCGCGGAACACGCCGGCGCGACGGTCGACCCCGCCGAGAGCGAGGTGCTGGAGGCCGCGGCCTGGTTGCACGACATCGGGTACGCGCCCGAGCTGCGCGATTCCGGCTTCCACCCACTCGACGGCGCCCGCCACCTGGCCGCCACCGGCTGGTCCGACCGCATCGCCGGCCTGGTCGGGCACCATTCCGCCGCCTTCTGCGTCGCCGAGGTCCGCGGCCTGGCCGCCGAGCTGGCCCGTTTCCCGCACGAGGTCTCCCCGGTCAGCGACGCCCTGACCTACGCCGACCAGACCGTGGGCCCGAACGGCAGGTTCATGAACTTCGACCAGCGCCTGGCCGACATGCTCGAACGCCACGGCCCCCACTCCCCCAACGCGGCCGCCCACACCAAGCGTTCCCCTCTCCTACGCGCCGCCGTCGAACGCGTCGAACGCCGCCTGACCGCCGCCCACTCCCGCCCCGCCGCCTGACCGCCCGCCCCACTCCCGCCCCGCCGCCTCACCGCCGCCCACTCCCGCCCCGCCGCCTCACCGCCGCCCACTCCCGCCCCGCCACCGCACCGCCGCCCACTCCCGACCCGCCACCGCACCGCCGCCCACTCCCGACCCGCCACCGCACCGCCGCCCACTCCCGACCCGCCGCCTGACCGCGGCGCCGCCCGCACTCCAACGCCGGCGCGGCCGTCACAGAAGCTCAGCGCGGCCGGACTACGGCGGCCAGCGGTCGCGGGCAGGCACAATTGGCCGCGTGCCGAGGCGTACCCCACTGATCTTGACCCTGGTTCTGACCCTGACCGCGGGCTGCTCACCCACCGCCACACCCGCCCCGAACCCCTCGGCACCCGCCGCCGGAGCACCCGCGTCCTCCGCCTCAGCGCCCACGTCCCTCGCCACACCGCCAGGGTCCTCTCGGGCGCCGGCCGGGTCCTCCGGCCTGGCCACGCGAGCCGCCCCCGCCGACGACCTGCCCATCGCCAGCCGCGAGCTCGACCTCCAGCGCGGCCAGGACCGCCCCCTGCCGACCACCGTCTGGTATCCCACCGCCGGCCCGAAGCCGTTCCCTCTCATCGTCTTCAGCCACGGCCTGACCTCCGAGCCCGAGGCCTACGCGACGATCCTCGAGGCGTGGGCGCGGGCCGGCTTCGTCGTCGCCGCGCCCAAGTTCCCCCACACGAAGTACCGGGCCGAGGACTACGACCCACTCGACGTGATCAATCAGCCGGCCGATGTCAGCGAGGTGATCACCCGGATGCTCGCCTATGGCCGAGAGCACGACGGCCTGATCGACCCGAGCCGCATCGCCGCGGCCGGGCACTCCGCGGGCGGCATCACGACGGTCGGCCTCTTCAGCGGCACCCGCGACAAGCGCCTCACCGCCGGCGTGGTCCTTTCCGGCCGCCAGGTGCTGCCGGTCCCGTTCCAGGGCGCGCCGGCCCCGATGCTGTTCGTACACGGCAAGCTCGACAAGACCGTGCCCTACGCCGACGGCAAGGCCACATTCGACGCCGTACGCTGGCCAAAAGCCCTGCTCACCGTGACCGAGGGCGGCCACGTGGCGCTGACCAAGGACTTCGCACCGGTGATCGCCACGACCACCGACTTCCTGCGTTACGCCCTCTATGGCGACGCGTCCGCTCGCAAGCGCCTGAAGAAGGACGCCACCAGGGGCGGCCTCGCCACCCTGACCGACGACCTCTGAGCCCCTGACCCCGGAAGCCGAAGCCGCGTCAGCGCGAGTGGTCGAGGACCACCTTGCCGAACACCGTGCCCGAGTGCAGATGCTCGAAGGCCTCCGCCACCTCGGCGAACGCGAATGTCGAGTCGATGATCGGTCGCACCTCCCGCTCGGCCAGGAAGCCGACCAGCGACCGCAGCTCGTCGGCCGTCCCCATGGTCGCGCCCAGGATCTCGAGGCGCATGGCGAAGACCCGGCGCAGGTCGACTGTGGCCTGGTGGCCGCCGGTCGCCCCGCAGACCACGATGCGCGCCTCGGGCTTGGAGCTTTTCATCGAGTGGTCGAACGTCGGTGCGCCGACCGACTCGATCACCACGTCGACCCGCTCGGGCAGCCGGGCACCGGGCTCGACCGCCGTGGCGCCGAGCGCGGTCACCCGCTCACGTTTCCATTCCTCGCGGCTGGTCGCGTAGACCCGCTTGCCCATCGCCACCGCGAGCACCACCGCGGCGGTCGCCACCCCGCCGCCGGCCCCCTGCACCAGCACCGCGTCGGCCTCGGCGACCCGGCCGCGGGTGGTCAGCATGTTCCACGCGGTGAGCCACGCGGTCGGCAGGCAGGCCGCCTCGGCGAAGGTCAGGCCGGCCGGTTTCGGGATGAGGTTGGCCGCGGGCACCGAGACCCGCTCGGCCAGTGCGCCGGGGTAGCGCTCGGACAGCAGCGACAGGCCGCGCGGGTCGCCGTCGTCGGGGACCACGGAGTAGACGATGACCTCGTTGCCGGCCGGGTCGACCCCTGCGGCGTCGCAGCCCAGGACCATCGGGAGGCGGTCGGCGGGCAGGCCGACGCCGCGGAGCGACCAGATGTCGTGGTGGTTGAGCGAGCTGGCCCGCACGTCGACGGTCACCCAGCCGTCGGGTGGCGTGGCCTCGGGCAGGTCGCCGACCGTCAGCGCGGACAGCGGGTCCTCGGAATTCGCCTTCGTGGCGTACGCAGCTCGCATGCCCTTGAACTTAGACCGGTTGGGCCGCGACGGCCGGAGTGCCTGTGGACAACCGCCGGGCCACGCCGTCCCGCTCGGCCGCCGCGGCCACCGCGGCCGCCACCGCCGGCGCCACCCGCGGGTCGAGCGGCGACGGCACGATCGCGTCGGCCCGCAGGTCGTCGGCGACGACCTCGGCGATGGCCTCGGCCGCGGCCACCTTCATGCCCTCGGTGACGGTGGTCGCCCGGGCGTCCAGCGCGCCGCGGAAGATGCCGGGGAAGGCGAGCACGTTGTTGATCTGGTTGGGGAAGTCGCTGCGCCCGGTGGCGACGACCGCGGCGTACCGGTGGGCGATCTGCGGCATCACCTCGGGCGTGGGGTTGGCCAGGCCGAAGATGATCGCTCCGGGGGCCATGCCGGCCAGGGCGTCCTCCTCGATCGTGCCGCCGGACACGCCGATCAGGACGTCGGCGCCGATCAGGGCTTCGGCGATGCCGCCGGAGCGGCCGGAGAAGTTGGTCAGGGCGGCTAGCTGGGCCTTGGCCGGGTTGAGGTCGGTACGCTCCGCGTGCACGATGCCGCGCGAGTCGCAGACGATCATGTTGGCCCCAGGCACTCCGGCCGCGACCAGCACCTTGGCGATCGCGACGCCCGCCGCGCCGGCCCCGCTGATCACCACGCGCAGGTCGCCGAAGCGCCGCTCGAGCAGCTTGGTGGCGTTGCGCAGCGCGGCCAGCACCACCACCGCGGTGCCGTGCTGGTCGTCGTGGAAGACCGGGATGTCCAGCTCGGCGTCCAGCCGCCGCTCGATCTCGAAGCAGCGGGGAGCGCTGATGTCCTCGAGGTTGATGCCGCCGAACGACGGTGCCATCGCCTTGACGATGGCGATCAGCTCGTCGACGTTCTGGGTGTCCAGGCAGACCGGCACCGCGTCGACGCCGCCGAACTGCTTGAACAGCACCGCTTTGCCTTCCATGACGGGCATCGCGGCGCGCGGGCCGATGTTGCCGAGGCCGAGCACGGCCGAGCCGTCGGTAACGACCGCGACGGTGTTGCCGGTCCAGGTGTAGTCGGCGGCCAGGGCGGGGTCGGCGGCGATCGCCTCGCACACCCGCGCGACGCCGGGCGTGTAGGCCAGCGACAGGTCGTCACGGCTGGCCAGCGGGACGGTCGCGGCGATCTCCATCTTGCCGTGCTGGTGCAGGTCGAAGACGGGATCGGCGGCCAGGGCGGGGTCGAGCTCGAAACTGAAGTAAGACACGGTGACTCCCAGAAAAGGCATCTGTGGAAGAAGGCAGCCGGTCGGCGGCGCGAGTCTGCGCGGCGGCGGCATGCGATGCGGGGGTCACCCGAATGCAGAGGACCCTATCGGAGACGTCGCGGTCGCGGCCAGTAACGCCACAAAACCCTCCCGATGACATCTGCCACTCCGTACGCCCGTGAGTCATCGGTCACGAATTCGTTGTCGCCCCTTACCCACCAGCCGCCGTCCTGTTCGCGCACGGCCCGCTTGACGACCAGCAGTCCAGGACGTGCACGAAACGTGGCAACGACCACATCACCAGCGTTTATGCGACCGCCGCGCCACACCAGCAGAGCGTCGCCGTCGTGCAGGACAGGCGTCATCGAGGGGCCGCGCACGAGGGCGGCGAAGAGTCGCGGTCGCATGGCGTTACGCCCGTTCGGTAAGGGGTAGTGTCGTCCACGGATCATCGCAAATTCCAATGGAGGGGTCCTGATGCGACTTCCGCGTTTCCTCATGCCTCGCACCGTGGTCAGTGCCCACTGCGACCTGCCGTGCGGCGTCTATGACCCGGCCCAGGCCCGGATCGAGGCCGAGTCGGTCAAGGCGATCGCCGAGAAGTACCAGGCCAACACCGACCCGGAGTTCCGGACCCGGGCCATCTTCATCAAGGAGCAGCGCGCCGAGCTGGTCAAGCACCACCTGTGGGTCCTCTGGACCGACTACTTCAAGGCGCCGCACTTCGAGAAGTACCCGAACCTCAACCAGCTCTTCAACGAGGCCACCAAGCTGGCCGGCGCCTCGGGCGTGAAGGGCTCGCTGGACCCGGCCGTGGCCGACCAGCTGCTCGCCAAGATCGAGGAGATTTCCAAGATCTTCTGGGAGACCAAGCAGGCCTGAGTCCGGAATCGGACGAAGAGTCACCAAAGGTGGGCGCGCCTCCCGGTGGGGCGCGCCCACCTGTGTGGGCCTCCCCGCATCGGCCGTTCAGCGGCTAGAGTCTCGTCCATCGGGAGGATGGGTACGGTGACGCAAGCGACTCAGGCGCATCAGGAGCCGACGATCGGGGACGACGTCGTTCTGCTGACGGTGCCGGCCGACGGGGGCTATCTCGGGGTGCTCCGGACGGCGACGGCCGGTCTGGCCGCGCGCCTGCATTTCGCCCTGGACGAGATCGAGGACCTCCGCATCGCGGTGGACGAGGCCTGCGCCATGCTGCTGGCCATTGCCACCCGCGGCGCCGAGCTGGAGTGCCGGTTCGCGGTCACCGACGACGCGTTGACGGTCGAGGTGGCGGTGAGCACGGTCCGCGGTGCGCGGCTGCCGTCCGAGTCGTCCTTCGCGTGGAAGGTGCTGACCGCCCTGACCACGTCGGCCGAGGCCGAGACGAACGGGCAGACGGCGACGATCCGGCTGCTCACCCGGCGTACCGAGAACTAGGCTTTCAAAGCGAGGCGACGAAGTCCAGGTGCCGCCGCGCCGCGCCGGTGGCTCCCTCCATGTCGCGCGCCTCGATCAGGCCGAGCAGCTCCCGATGGTCGGCGTCGATCCGCTGCCAATAGTTGGCCGGTGCCGTCTCGATCAGCTCGCTGCCGAAGGTGACCTGGTAGAGCGGCCGGGTGACCAGTTCGAAGAGCGGGTTGGCGGTGGCCTTGGCGACGGCCGCGTGAAATTCGGCGTGCGCCCGCACCATCACCGGCGGTTCGTCCAGGTCGGGGTCGAAGAGGGCGGACCGGATCTCGCACAAATGCTGGTCGGTGCGGCGGGCGGCGGCCAGCCCGGCGGCCGGCACCTCCAGCGCGCGGCGCAACTCCAGCAGGTCGGCCAGGCCGATCTCGGCGGCGTTGCTGAGCAGCGTCAGCCCGGTGCTGAGCGATTCGGAGATCTGGGCCGCGTCCGGGTGCGCGACGAAACTGCCGCCGGTCACCCCGCGGGTGGTCACGATCAGGTGCTGGCTGGCCAGCAGGCGCAGCGCCTCACGGACGGTGCTGCGACTGACGCCGCTGCGCACGCACAACTCCGGCTCCGGGGGGAGCCGTTCGCCGGGCTGCAGGCGGCCCGACGTGATCTCGTCACGCAGCTCGTCCGCCAGCACCTGGTAAGCGGGCGGGCGCACCGTAGATCCGGTCACAGGCTCAGGGTAGGACGAAACCAGCAGTTCGGATGGGTTTAACGCAGGCCAAGTCGGGAAGCCGCCCGGATCAGTCGACGCCGAGCGCGCGCGTGGTGGCGGGCATGATGACCAGCGCGCCGATCAGGACGCCCCAGACGATCAGCAGCCAGCCGGCCCAGGCCGGACCGGTCTGCACCAGGAAGCCGCCCGATGCGATCACGAAGAGTTGCACCACGATGGCCGGACCACGCGCGCCCTGCGTACGTCGGCCCAGCGCACGGGCCACCGCGACGATCGCCGCGGACCCCAGAGCGGCGAGCACGATGAGTGAGATCGCCACACCCAGGTGCACGCCATCGGTCGTCAAGAGCCGCACGATGAGGTACGCGGTGAGCACGGCGAGCCCGGCCGCCTGCACATAGAGCAGCCGGATGGTCCAGGTCAACGTCCCGGGATTGTCGGATTCCGCACCGGTCACCGGAGCACCATACCGACAGCTCCGTAGGCGTTCGCGATGTACAGTGCCGCGCATGCGAGCGTTACTGGTGGTTAACCCCAAAGCCACCACGACCAGTGAGCGCAGCCGCGACGTTCTGGTGCGGGCCCTGCGCAGCGCGGTCGACCTCCAGGTGGAGTACACGCTGCGCCGGGGCCACGCCGCCGCGCTGGCCCGCGCGGCCGCCGAGAGCGGCGTCGACGTGGTGGTCACCCTGGGCGGCGACGGCACGGTCAACGAGGCGGTCAACGGGCTGATGACGGCCGCACCGGCGCTGGGCGACCCGGACGCGGCGTCCTGTTACCGGCTGCCCGCGCTCGGCGTGGTGCCGGGCGGCTCGACCAATGTCTTCGCCCGCGCCCTGGGCCTGCCGCACGATTGGGCCGACGGCACCAGCGTGATCCTCGACGGCCTGCGCGACGGCCGGCACCGGGTGATCGGTCTGGGCAAGGCCGACGACCGCTATTTCACCTTCTGCGCCGGCATCGGGCTGGACGCCGCCGTGGTCCGGCGGGTCGAGCAGGCCCGCCGCCGCGGCCGCACGTCGACGCACGGGCTCTACATCCGCTCGATGGTCGCGCAGTTCCTCAGTGGTGAGGACCGCACCGCGCCGCCGTTGTCCCTGGAGCGCCCGGGCGAGCAGACGCAGTCCGAACTGAGCATGGTCATCGTTCAGAACACCGCACCGTGGACCTACCTCGGCGACCGTCCGATCAACCCCAACCCGGACGCGTCCTTCGACCGGGGGCTTGACGCGCTCGCGGTTCGGCAGCTCTATGTCCCTAGCACCATACGGACAGTGACGCAGATGGCCTCTCGTAAGGGTGACCCGCACGGCAAACAGGTGCTCAAGCTGCACGACCAGGACCAGTTCACTGTGCTCTCCGCCCGGCCCCAGCCGTTCCAGCTGGACGGCGACTACCTGGGCGAGCGCCAGAAGGTGCACTTCGTGTCCGTCCCCGAAGCTCTGCGTGTGATCTGCTGAGTTCGGGGTACCAGCCGGTAACGAGATCGGCCGATCATCACGATCCGTTACAGAAATTCGGTCGAACACTCGGCTTTGGGGCCCGGACCGTACTACATTGATGGAGGCGGTGGTCATCCGGTCCTGCGGAAAATTCGCAGAACCGGACATAGGGGTTGTGGCTCAGCTCACCCGGCCGGAGAAACTTCCGGCGCTACCCTTGACATCGCGAGAGTTCGTGAAAGCATTCACAAGCGATAAGAAGTAACCGGTGGCCGCTCGCGCGCGTTCCTAATCCAGAAGCGCAGCAACGGTAGCCGAACCAAAGCTTGCTAACGCATGGGTGATGGGACGGATGCAGTCCGTCGGGTCGCCAAACGCGTACGCATTTGAGTAAGACCGAACCGCATTGTTTTCCACCCATCCGAAACAAGGAGTGTTGCCGCCATGGACTGGCGTCACCATGCGATCTGCCGCGACGAGGACCCGGAGCTGTTCTTCCCGATCGGGACGTCTGGCCCCGCGCTCCTGCAGGTCGAGCAGGCCAAGGCCGTCTGCCGGCGGTGCACCGTGACCGAGGCTTGCCTTGCTTGGGCCCTCGAGTCCGGTCAGGACGCCGGCGTTTGGGGCGGTATGAGCGAGGACGAGCGGCGCGCAGTGAAGCGTCGCGGTGGCCTTCGGGTCGGCGCTCCCACCGCCTGATTCCCCAACTTCACAGCATTTGCGCCCCGAGCCGATCGGTTCGGGGCGTCTTGCTGTTTAGGGACCGGTGCTGAGTGTGACAGCACGACTGCGGAGAATATCGATCACTTATAGGTTCGCGAAATGATCTCGAAAATGCTCGCCAACGCGTTTAGTTTCGAGTTGCGCACCGTCCGCAGTGGATCCTGAGAAGAAGTTGAAAGCATGACCGACGCGCCCGGAGAAGTCGCCGAGAGGACCGGTTTCCGCATCGACACGCTCCGCTACTGAGAGCGCACCGATCTGTTGTCCCACATCGACCCCTGGCCGACCGGGCCTCGGTCTGGAGAACTCGGCCTGGATCAGGCGGCGGCACCACGTCCGGATGCTCGCGACGTGCCGCCCGGTGGCTAAGCCGCCACCAACCCTTGATTCAGCGCACCGGCGACCTTCAGGCCGACCAGCGTCACCAGTTCGGGTGCGTCCTCCAGGGGCGGCGCCACGGCCACCGCACCGGCCGCCCGGGCCGCCTCGACCGCCTTGTCGTAGAGCCGACCGGGCGCGAGGAAGTAGGCCGCGACCCCGACCCGCCCCGGCAGGGAGGCCACCGCGACGTCGGCGGTCGGCGGTGCGGCCGAGGCGTACGCCACCGTGCACGGCAGGCCGAGCCGGGCGCCCAGGGCCTCGGCCGCCGCGGCGACGGTCGTGCGGGCGGCGGCGTCACGTGTTCCCGCCGCCGCCAGCACTACCGCGTCCAGTTCCGTCGTCGGCAACCGCCGGACCAGACCATCAACGAGCAATTCGGACACCGTGCCCAGCACGTCGGCGAGCGTGATGTCCAGATCCAGCGACGAAGCCTCCCGCACCACGGCGGGAATGTCCACCTTGCCGTGGTACGCCGCGGTCAGCAGCAGTGGCACCACGACCGCGCGGCGGCAGCCCGAGACCGACAACCAGCGCAGCACGTCCAGCGGCCGCGGCCCGGCGTGGTCCAGGTAGGAGGCATGCACCTCCCACTCCGGATGCGCCTCAGCGACGGCCGTGGCGAGGGCGGAGGTGGCAGCGGCCGCGCGTGGATCCCGGGACCCGTGCGCGACCAGGACCACGCCCACTCTCGAACTCGCCGCACGGGCGGGCGTCGCGCCGAGCGAACTCGCCGCACGGTCCGGCGTGGGACCGAGCGAACTCGAAGGCGGGCGCCCTAGACGTGGAGTCCGCATTCGGTCTTCTCGAACATCGCCCAGCGGCCGGCCCGCGGGTCCTCGCCGGCCTTCGTGCGGCGGGTGCACGGCCAGCAGCCGATCGACCCGTACCCCTTCTTGAAGAGCTCGTTGACCGGCACGTTCCAGCGCGCGATGTACTGGTCGACGTCGGCCTGGGTCCAGGCGGCGATCGGATTGACCTTGACCTTGCCCTTCTTCGCGTCGAACACCACGACCGGCGTGTTGGCCCGGGTCGGCGACTCGTCGCGGCGCAGCCCGGTGGCCCACGCGTCGTAGTCGGTCAGGGCCCGCTCCAGCGGCTCCACCTTGCGCATGAAGCAGCACTCGTCGGGGTTGCGGGCGAACAGCCGCGGCCCGTACTCACCGTCCTGCTGGCCGACGGTCATGTTCGGGCGGATCGACCGCACGTTCACGTTCATCGTGCGGGCGACCGTGTCGCGCACCTTCAGCGTCTCCGGGAAGTGCAGGCCGGTGTCCAGGAACACCACGTCCACGCCCGGCGCGACCCGCGAGAACAGGTGCGCCACCACGGCGTCGGCCATCGAGCTGGTCACACAGAAGCGGGCGCCGAAGGTGTCGGTGGCCCACTTGGCGATCTCCTCGGCCGGCGCCCCCTCCAGGCGAGCCGCAGCGTCCACGGCCAGCTTCTCCAGCGAGGGCGCGGCCGGCGCCCCCAGGGACACCAGGCCGAGCGAGGTGGCGGTCACGACCGTCATCGGTTCACACCCTTAGATAGCAACCCGTTGAACTTGACCGTGAAAACTCGCGCGCAGGAGTGGCACTCCCACGCACCGTGCGACGCCTCGTTGGGCCGCAGATCCTCTTCGCCGCAGTACGGGCAGTACAGCGGGGCGGAGCGTGCGTCGCTCATGCCAGCAACCCCTCGTCGGCGCGGACGACCCAGGTGGCGAACGACTCGTCGGCCGAGTCACGGTCGGCCAGGTAGTGGCGGGCCAGCCGTTCGACGTACCCCGGAAGCTCCTCGGCGGTTGTCTTGAGGCCGCGCACCTTGCGGCCGAAGCCGGCGGTCTGACCCTGCGCCATACCGAGGCCGCCGCCGAGGTGGACCTGGAAGCCCTCGACCTGCTCGCCCCGCGCGTTCATGACCAGCTGACCCTTGAGGCCGATGTCGGCGACCTGGGTTCGGGCGCAGGCGTTGGGGCAGCCGTTGATGTGGATCGAGATGTCGGCGTCGAAGTCGGCCAGCTGCTCCTCCAGCCGCTGGACCAGCTCCTCGCCGCGCGCCTTGGTCTCGACGATGGCCAGCTTGCAGTACTCGATGCCGGTGCAGGCCATGGTGCCGCGCCGCCACGACGAGGGCCGCGCCTCCAGGCCGATGTCGCGCAGCCCGCGGATCAGCCCCTCGACGTTCTCGTCGGCCACGTCGAGGACCAGGAGCTTCTGGTACGGAGTGAGCCGTACCCGCTCCGAGCCCGCGGCCTGCACCAGGTCGGCCAGCCGGGTCAGCTGCGCGCCCGAGGAGCGGCCGACGACCGGCGCCGCGCCGACATAGTTGAGCCCGTCCCGCTGCTTGTGCACGCCGATGTGGTCGATCGGCTTGGCCGGCAGCTCCGGCGGCGGTCCGTCGATCAGCGCCCGGCCCAGGTATTCCTTCTCCAGGACCTCACGGAACTTGGCCACACCCCAGTCGGCCAGCAGGAACTTCAGCCGGGCGCGGTGCCGCAGCCGCCGGTAGCCGTAGTCGCGGAAGATCCCGACCACGCCCTCCCAGACGTCCGGGATCTCTTCCAGCGGCACCCACACGCCGAGCCGCTCGGCCAGCCGCGGGTTGGTCGACAGGCCACCGCCGACCCACACGTCGAAGCCGGGACCGTGCTGCGGGTGCTCCACGCCGATCAGCGAGATGTCGTTCGACTCGTACGGCGTGTCGGCCAGCCAGCCGATCGACGTCTTGAACTTGCGCGGCAGGTTCGAGTACCGAGGGTCGCCGACGTACCGCTTGACGATCTCGTCGATGGCCGGGGTGCCGTCCAGCACCTCGTCGGCCGAGACACCGGCGACCGGGCTGCCCAGCACCACCCGGGGGCAGTCACCGCAGGCCTCGGTGGTCTCCAGCCCGACCGCCTCGAGCCGGCGCCAGATCTCCGGCACGTCCTCGACCCGGATCCAGTGCAGCTGGATGTTCTGGCGGTCGGTGATGTCGGCCGAATCGCGGGCGAATTCGGTGGCGATCCCGCCGATCACCCGCAGCTGCTCCAGGTTGAGGGCGCCGCCGTCGATGCGTACCCGCAGCATGAAGTACTCGTCCTCGAGCTCCTCGGGCTCCAGGACGGCGGTGCGTCCGCCGTCGATCCCGGCCTTGCGCTGGGTGTAGAGCCCCCACCAGCGGAATCGGCCGCGCAGGTCGGCCGGGTCGATCGAGGCGAAACCGCCGTGGGCGTAGATGTTCTCGATGCGGGCCCGCACGTTCAGCGGGTTGTCGTCCTTCTTGCTGCGCTCGTTGGGGTTCAACGGCTCGCGGTGACCCAGCGCCCACTGCCCCTCGCCCCGGGCCTTGCGCGGCCGGGCGGCGGGTCGTGCCGGGGTGCTGTCGATCGCCATGCTTGGCGTTCCTCCTGCTAAGGGTGGGCACGGAGGAACGCTGCACGGCCACTCTCAGGCGGAGGCTCGTGACATCAGTGTCAGGAGAAGGCCGGCGCGTCATCCGCGCCCGACGAGAAAGGTCGGGGCGTCAGGAAGCCGGACAGATCGCGCTGCGGACGCGGCCGTAGTCGACGTGGCGGCGAGCCACGAAGCGGCGGTCAACTGCAGCGGTCATGAGGGCTAGCCTGCCACGAGGATCGATTCTCGGCCAGAGCAGTCCAGATTGCGGGAGTGTGCGTCGCGGCACAATCACTCACCGTTTACCCAACGGCACCACCAGCACCGCTTCCGTTCCACCGCCGGCCCGGTTACGAAGTTCGATCGTTCCCCGTAGTTCTCCGGTGGCCAGAGCCCGCACGATCTGAAGACCCAGCCGCCCGCCGGCGTCGGCCCGGAAGTCGTCCGGCAGACCCCGCCCGTTGTCGGCCACTGTCACGTGCAGCTGCTTGCGGAACCGGTGCGCGGTGACCACCACCTCGGCCGTCTCCGGCGGCGTCCCGTCGCCCATCTCGTTGAAGCCGTGCTCGACCGCGTTGATCAGCAGCTCGTTCAGCACCATCACCAGCGAGGTGGCGATCTCGGCCGGCAGCACACCGAAGTTGCCCTCCCGGCGCATCTTGACCGACACCTCGGTCGACGCCACCTCCATGGCCGCGGTGGCCACCCGGTCGACGATGCCGTCGAACTCGACCGCCTCGTCACTGGACATCGACAGCGTCTCGTGGACCAGGGCGATCGACGCGACCCGACGGACCGACTCCTCCAGCGCGTTCTTCGCCTCCGGCACGTCCACCCGGCGGGCCTGCAGGCGCAGCAGGGCGGCCACGGTCTGCAGGTTGTTCTTCACCCGATGGTGGATCTCCCGGATGGTGGCGTCCTTGGTCATCAGGGCGCGGTCCCGCCGGCGCACCTCGGTCACGTCCCGGACCAGGACCAATGCCCCGATGGGTACGCCGGCCGGCAGCAGCGGCAGCGCCCGCATCAGCACTGTCGCGCCGCGCGCCTCCACCTCCTGCCGGGGCGGCGACTCCCCGCGCAGGGCGGCCAGGATCCGCTCGGACGCGTCGTTGCCCTCCAGCGGGTCGGCCGCCACCCGGCTGAACAGAACCGCCAGTTCCTCGCCGACCAGGTGCGCGTTGAAACCCAGGCGGCGGTACGCGGATTGAGCGTTCGGGCTGGCGTAGGTGACCTTGCCCGCGGCGTCGAGCCGGATCAGCCCGTCACCGACCCGCGGCGCCGACGTCGTCTCGCCCGGCACCCGCGGCGGCGGGAACGTGCCGTCGGCCACCATCTGGGCCAGGTCGTCGGCCGTGGTCAGGTAGTTGAGCTCCAATTGGCTCGGGGTACGCGCGGTGGACAGGTTGGTGTCCCGCCCGATCACCGCGATGACTTCCGGGTACGCGTCCGGCGCGACCTCCTCGTGCCGGCGCACCGGGATGGCCTCGTGCCGGGCCGGGGTGTCGCCATACCAGACCGGGTCGCCCTCGCGCCAGATCCGCCCCTGCGAGAACGCCACGTCCAGGTGCGCGACCTCCGGCCCGCCCACGATCTTGCCGACCTGGTCGTCCTGGTAGGCGGTCGGCGCGGTGACCGGCCGCACCTGGGCCACGCAGAGGAACGACCGGGGCCCGTGGTCGCCGCGCACCGGCACCCAGAGCAGAAGGTCGGCGAACGACAGATCGGACAGCAACTGCCAATCGCCGGCCAGCCGGTGCAGCTGATCGATGTCGGCCGGGCCCAGGCCGGTGTGCTCCTCGGCCAGATCACGCAGGGTGGACACCCGTCCAGCCTGCCACGTCCATGTTTCGGCCAAGTCCCACCTCTGCCGCCCCACCCACCACCCGCGCCGCAGCAACGCGGGGGGCGGCGGACGGGCTACAGCGTCGAGGTGACCTTCTTGAGGCCGCGAGGCGCGTCAGGATCGCCGCCACGGGCCAGGGCCAGGGACAACGCGAGGCGCTGCAGCGGCAGGATGTCGAGCAGCGGCGCATAGCGCTCGTCCACCGGCGGCACCGCCAGCCGCCCCGATGCGCCGGTCACGTCGACCGGCCCGATGGTCACCACGTCGGCGCGTCGCTCGCCGAGCCGGTTCACCACGTCGCTCATCGCCTGCCCGCCCGGCCCGCCACCGACCACGGCCAGCACCGGCACGTCGGGGTCGGTCATCGCCAGCGGCCCGTGCAGCAGGTCGGCCCCGGAGAAGGCGAGCGCCGGCAGGTAGGACGTCTCCATCAGCTTCAGCGCCGTCTCGCGGGCGGTCGGGTACGCGTACCCGCGACCGGTTGTGACCATCCGGGAGGCGAACCGGTAGCGCTGGGCCAGGTCGTCGACGGTGCGGTCGGCCAGCACCTGCTCGGCCAGCGCGGGCAGTTCGCCGATGGCCTCGCGTTCGTCGGCCGGCAGCGTGCCGTCGCCGTTGCGGACGCCCTCGACCAGCAGCAGCAGGGCGAGGAGTTCGGCCGTGTACGTCTTGGTGGCGGCGACCGCCCGCTCGTGCCCGGCGCTCACGTCGAGGGACAGCTCGGCCGTGGTAGCCAGCACCGACCCGGGGTTGTTGGTGACCGCCAGGGTCAGGGCGCCGGTCTCCCGTGCCACCTTGAGCACCCCGGTCAGGTCGGGTGAGCCGCCGCTCTGGCTGACCCCGACCACGAGCGCGTCGGAGAGGTCGGGCCGGGCCCCGTAGAGCGTGATGGTGCTCGGCGAGGCGAGCCCGACCGGAATTCCCAGCCGGATCTCGGTCAGATAGGCGCCGTAGAGCGCGGCGTGGTCGGATGTCCCGCGGCCGACGAAGACGACCTGCCGCGGCCGGCGTTCGGCCACCTGCCGTGCGACCTCGGCGATCGCCGCCGCGTGCTCGCCCTCGAGCAGCCGGGCGTACCCCTCGGGCTGCTCCGCGATGTCCGCGGCCATGCCCGCGCCACGTTCCGCCACAACGTCCTCCCACCACCGCCGAGCGTTCCGAAGAACGCAAGATCTGCTTGCTCTATGCGCAATGTTGCACGGAACAGGGCTTCATCGCAACGTTTCGCGCAGCTGCACGCACTGACAAGGGACTGACATATCGAGGATCGTCGCCTAGGCTTCGCACCGTGGCGCGCTCGCGCGCAACTTGCACGACTTGGCACAAAGTTCCGGAGAGAGGGCATGGAGGAGTCCCGGCAGTCGGCCGACCGCGACCTGGCGCAGGCGCGGGCGGCGATCGAGCGCGGTGAAATGCGCCATGCCGCGGACCATCTGGCCGGGGCGATCGCGCAGGCGCCGACCCTGCCCGAGACCCATGAGCTGCTCAGCCGGCTGGCCGCCCGGTCCGGTGGCGCCCTCGAGCTCTTCCCGCTGGAGCAGAACGCGTTCGTCGGCACCGTCGTCGCCCGGGCCCATCTGCTGGCCGCGGCCGGCCGCCCCGAAGACGGATTGCCGCTGCTGTTCGCCGCGAGCGGGCACACGCCGGGTCGCGACTGGGCCGGCGTCCCCTGGGTCACCGACCCGTCGCTCGGTGTCAAGGTCGAGCCCGGACTGCTCGCCCGCAACGTCATGCAGCTGTGCACCGCGATCGGCGACCCCGACGCCGAGGCCGCCCGCTCGGTGCTGCGCCCCTATCTGACAGTGGTCCGGCACGCCATCGCCGCGCATCCCGAGCACGCTCTGCTGCTCGGCGCCGGTTCGGCCCTGGCCCGCCGGGTCGGCGAGCCCGAGACCGCCGTCGACTGGGCCCAGCGCGGGGCCCGGGCCCGGCCGTCCAAGCTGGCCGAGATCTGGCTCGGCTACGCCTATCGCAGCGCCGGCCGCGTCGGGGAGGCCTTGGCGGCGCTGCGCCGGGCCGTCACCCACGACCCCGAGGATCTGTCCGTGTACGCGGACATCGCCGCCACGCTGGCCGACGCCGGTCGCATGGACGACGCCCTAGCCTGGGTGGAGCGTGCGCTGGCCAAGGACCCGTCCTTCGACTGCGCCGTGCACACCGCTCATCGGCTCCGGTTCCGCGCCGACGGCCGGCTCAGCCACCTGGTCGACCTGGCCGATTTCGCCGCCGAGCACCCCGACGACACGCACGAGCACACCGACCTGGCCGAGTGCTGCGTCAACCAGCCCTGGCTGGGCGGCGTGCCGGAGGCCGCCCGCGGCACCGACGACCCGCGCCGCCGCGCCCCGTCGAGCGAGCCGCCCACCGCGGCCGCGGTCGAGCGGCTGCTGCGCGTCGCCCGGCCGGCCTGGCCGCATCCGCCGGCCGCCTACGACGCCGCGCTGGGCCTGGTCCTGGTCGAGCCCGAGCAGCTGCTGGCCCTCCTGGCCGACCCGCCCGGCAACACCGAGAACGATCGCCGCGCGGCCCTCGTCTGGGCCTGCCTCGGGCTGCTGCACCACGACACCGACGAGGGGTGGATGGGCTCGTCGCGCCGCCGCCGACTGGTCGAGCTGGCCGTGGGCGGCGCCGACGCGATCACCGAGGCGGCGATGTTCGCGCTGGTCGCGTACGCCTGGGTCGACCCGGCCGCCCGCACCGACGTGACCGGCCTGATCACCGGCCGGCTGATGAGCCTGGCCGGCCCGTCCCGCAAGAACCGCCCGCCGATCGCCTGGTCGGTGGCGCAGCTGGCGCTGGCCACGCCCGACCTGGCCGACGAGACCCGCGAGATGGCCGCCGCGGTGGCGAAGGCCGAGGAGGAGCGCAACCGCCCCCGCATCCCGCGTCAGCGCCCCCGCAAGCCCAAGAAGTCCCGCCGCCAGCTCCTCCGCTGGCTCACCCGCTGACCTGAGCTAACCCTCGATGACGGCGATCAGGTCGCCCTCCTGGACCACGTCACCCTCGTTCACAGCGAGTTGAGACACCGTGCCGTCCGATTCGGCCACGACCGGGATCTCCATTTTCATCGACTCGAGGATCACCAGCGTGTCGCCCTCGGCCACGGTCTGACCGGCGGCGGCCACGACCTTCCACACGTTGGCCACCATCTCGGCGCGGACTTCCTCAGCCATGGCTCTCCTTCATCCGTGGTGTCCGGTCCATCCCATCATGATCTGACCGGATGGGGCGACTACCATCGTCGGGTCGAGAGGAGTCAGTCATGGCGAAGAAGGCCCGCAAGAAGAAGGCTCGTAAGAAGAGCAGCGCGAACCACGGCAAGCGCCCGAACAGCTAGATACAGATCGAGCCCGGTCCTCTTGCTTGGACCGGGCTCGATGGTTTCCCGAACTCAGTATTCTTTCGAGACCTCGAGCAGCTTGGCGCGGAGGCGGGCGCGCAACTCGGCCGGGGCGGTCTCGTCCCCGCAGCACCGGCCGACCAGGGCCTTCACCTCGTACTCGATGTCGTACTCGTGGAAGCAGTCGGTGCAGTCGTCGATGTGCTGCTTGATCAGCGCACGCCGCGTCTCGCTGCACTCCAGGTCGAGGTAGAGGTACACCTCGGAGAGAACCGTGCCGCAGTCGGCCTTCTTCTCCTCGTCACCCATCTCGCTCACGCCTCCTGGGGTTCCGTCGCGGCCCGGGTGATGCCCCGGTCGGCGGCGTAGTTCTCCAACAGCCTGCGCAGGCTGCGCCGGCCACGGTGCAAACGGGACATCACCGTGCCGATCGGCGTACCCATGATGTCGGCGATCTCCTTGTAAGAAAACCCCTCGACATCGGCGAGATAGACGGCGAGCCGGAAATCTTCCGGCAGCGACTGCAGCGCCGACTTGATGTCGCTGTCCGGCAGGCGGTCGAGCGCCTCGGTCTCGGCCGAGCGCAGACCGACCGAACTGTGCGACTCGCTGGAGGCCAGCTGCCAGTCGGTGATCTCCTCGGTCGGCGCCTGCACGGGCTGACGCTGCTTCTTCCGGTACGAGTTGATGTATGTGTTGGTCAGAATGCGGTACAGCCAGGCCTTGAGGTTCGTACCCTCTTCGAACTGGTGGAATGCCGCATATGCCTTCAGGAACGTCTCCTGCACCAGGTCTTCCGCATCGGCCGGGTTGCGGGTCATCCGCAGGCCGGCGGCGTAGAGCTGGTCCACGAACGGCAGCGCGTCACGCTCGAAGCGCGCGCGGCGTTCGTCCGTACGTTCTCTCTGGGCCACTCGTTCCTCTCCCCTCGACCGCTGCGCCGAGGATACGGCTAGTGCCCCGGGAACCGGCTCGAAAACCGCGGGTGTGCTGACGCTCACCGTCTGCGTTTCCGCGGCCGGCCATTCCGGGGACCTCAACAGTGTCCGCACCCGGTTCACTTCCCGGCCGTCCCGATCGAGCTCAACCATTCCGGCTGGCACTGGCGTTCACCCCTTCCGACGTAGGGTCGTTCCGGGTGATGTAACGGCGGCGCACCGGCCGGCATTCCTTACTTGGCCCAGCCCTTCCCGACCAGCCACCGCAGCACGACCGCGCCCGTGCCGGCCAGGTCTTTGCGCAGGTCATGGGTGGCGCCGGGCCGCACCGCGACCTCGATCAAACCCGATGCGGTGGGTACGCCGAACGGATCGCGATCCCCGTTGACGATCAACGTCGGGAGGTCCTGGGGCAGCTCGCCGGCCCGCGACCGGTCGGGCTTGCCCGGCGGATGCAGTGGGAACGCCAGGCCGAGCACGCCCACCGCGCCGAGCTCCGTCGCGGTACGACAGGCGACCCTGGCCCCGCTGGACCGGCCGCCCACCACCAGCGGAAGACCTTGAGAGAGGACGCGTACACAAGCCGTCCAAGCCTCGTCCAACTGACCGGCCGGCGCCGGCGCACGACGCCCGGCCACCCGATAGGGCTGGGTG
This sequence comes from Actinoplanes sp. NPDC049265, assembly GCF_043197135.1. Lineage (NCBI taxonomy): Bacteria > Bacillati > Actinomycetota > Actinomycetes > Micromonosporales > Micromonosporaceae > Actinoplanes > Actinoplanes sp. NPDC049265. The sequence continues at coordinate 389,404 of NZ_JBICSP010000001.1, forward strand.
ACCAGCGCGACCCGCACTCCCGCGGCGACCGCGACGTCGTGCACGCGGGTGAGATCCGGGGCGTGCACCCCACCGCCGGCACCGTGACCGAGGACCAGCAGACTGACGGGCGGACCGGCGGGGTCGGTGATCTCGACCTCCGCCGGCCCACGCGGCGTTTCTATGCGCACGGCCTCATTCTGCTAGCCGTTCAGCGGAATCAGCGTGAGCAGCTTGCGATCTTCCTCGTCCGGCCCGTCATCGACCGGATCACCGTTGGGCTGGACGCGCTCGCGCCAGGCGACCAGCATGGCGCGGCGTTCACGCGGCGTCGTACCGCCCCAGACGCCGTGACAGTCACCCACCTGCAGCGCCCAGGCCAGGCAGGCGCCCCGCACCTCGCAGCTGCCACAGAGCGTGACTGCGCCTTCGGTCGGCTCGTTCGGCGCCGGAAAGAACGTCTCCGGATCGACCTCGCGGCAGGCGCCGCGGATCCGCCAGGCCTCATCGGACCGGCGCTGCTCGATCGCCTCCAGCAGCCTCGGGTCGCGCCTGGCAATGGCGACCTCGTGCGGACGCGGCATACGTGCCCGTGTCATCAGCCCACCTCCCCCGTGGGACCGGTTCCACCCGTGGTGGGGTCTGTTCTGTCGACCGGCCGAGTGCTTGACAACCGCGCTCCCGGCCGGTCGACAGGACAGACCCCGGGCCCCCCACCCCGTGCAGAGGGCACCACAACCGGCACGGGTTTGTATCCCAAGACCCAAGATCGAGGCAAGGGTTCGTGTCGATCTCGAAACAAACTTCACAGTAAGTGGGCAGGACATATCCTGATCAATGCCCGCGAATCGGGAGTCAGAAGAGTGTCGGGATTTCCGGTTCTTGCACGTGCCGCGCAATCAATTGCGGGCCATTGTTGTGCACGTTCCCGACTTCGGCCCCGACCGGGCGAATCTCGATGAAGCCGAGCTCGTCCGCACCCATCGGGCGCACACTCGGCGCGTCACCCACGAGCCATTCCCCCCAGCGCTCCGGCGGAAGGATCAACGGCATTCGATGGTGTACGCCGGCCAGCCCGCCGACCGCCTCGGTAGTGATGATCGTGCTGGTCAGAACATCCCCGCGCCACATGCTCCAGAGCCCCGCGAAGGCCAGCACCGAGCCGTCGGCCGGAGTCATGAAATAGGGCTGCTTCCGCTGCCCGTCCCGCACCCATTCGAACCAGCCGTCGGCCGGCACCAGACAACGCCGCTGAGCGAACGAGGGCCCAAAAGCCGGCGAACTCGCCACCGTTTCCGCCCGCGCATTGATCATCCTCGATCCACTCCGCGGATCACCGGACCACGAGGGGATGAGCCCCCACTTTGCCCGATCCAGCACACGCCGTCGCTCCGCGACCCGCACCACCGGCACCGGATCCGTAGGCGCCACATTCCAGCTGGCGTCGAAGCCGTCGGTCACATCCTCGGCCTCGAAGAGCAGCGTGAGGTCGGCGTCGCTCCTGGTCGTCGCATACCGCCCGCACACACGAGCGACAGTACGCCTCCGCCGCCCTTCCATGGGGGCACCGAACCCCCACACCGGCCGCCCCTGGCGCTTCCCACCGCCCCCGCCGCCTGCGGACAGGGGACCCGGCAGAATGTCCGGGTGACCGCATGGACCGCCCCGCACGCTTCCGCCCCGGTGACCGCTTCCCTCCGGCTCCCCGGCTCCAAGTCGATGACCGCCCGCGCCCTGGTCCTCAGCGCCCTGGCCGACGCCCCTTCCCGGGTCGTCCGCCCGCTGCGCGCCAATGACACGACCCGCATGGCCGCCGGCCTCACCGCTCTGGGCGCGGTGGTGGACACCGCCGACGACGAGGTCTGGACGGTCACGCCGGGCCCGCTCCGGGGGCCGGCGACGATCGATGTGGGCCAGGCGGGGACGGTTATGCGGTTCGGGACTCCGCTCGCCGCTCTGGCCGACGGGACGGTCACGATCGACGGGGGCGCGCAGGCCCGGCGGCGGCCGTTGAAGCCCATTGTCGACACGTTGCGGGCGCTGGGGGTCGATCTGGATGCCGATGAGGTGAGTGGCGGGCTGCCGTTGACTGTCCGGGGGACGGGGCGGGTCGAGGGGGGCGAGGCGGTGATCGACGCCTCGGGGTCGAGTCAGTTCGTGTCGGGGCTGCTGCTGTCGGCGCCCCGGTTCAGCAAGGGGCTGGTGCTGCGGCATGAGGGGGCGCCGGTTCCGTCGGCGCCGCATCTGCGGATGACCACGCACATGTTGCGGGCGGCGGGGGCCTCGGTGGACGAGAGCGTGCCGGATGTGTGGGCGGTGGAGCCGGGTGTGCTGCGCGGGCGCGAGTGGGTGATCGAGCCGGATCTGTCGGGGGCGGCGCCGTTCTTCGCGGCGGCGCTGGTCACCGGTGGGGCGGTCACGCTGGCTGGGTGGCCGGCCGAGAGCTGGCAGCCGGTGGAACGGCTGGCCGAGTTGGTCGCGCTGATCGGTGGGTCGGCCGTGGTCGACGATCAAGGTCTGACGGTACGCGGGACAGGTGCGCTGCACGGCTTCGACGCCGATCTGTCGGAGGTCGGCGAGCTCACGCCGGTGCTGGCGGCGCTGGCCGCGCTGGCTGACGGGCCGTCGCGGCTGCGCGGGGTGGAGCACATCCGCAGCCACGAGACCGACCGGCTGGCCGCTTTGGCGACCGAGCTGGGCAAGGCGGGGGTACGGGTGACCGAGCACCGGGACGGCCTGGACATCACGCCGGCGCCGCTGCGGGCGGCCACCTGGGCGACCTACGACGATCACCGGATGGCGCACGCGGCGGCGGTGATCGGGCTCGCTGTCGAGGGCATCACCCTGGACGACGTAGCGTGTACCGCGAAGACGCTGCCCGAGTTCCCCGAGCTGTGGGAGGAGCTGACCACTGCCGGCTCGTAAGCGGGAGTACGACGAGGATGACGTCCGGATCCGCCCAGGCCGGTCGTCCCGGCCGCGTACCCGGACCCGGCCCAAGCACGAGGACGCGGTGGACGCCCTGGTGGTGACCGTGGACCGCGGCCGTTACGGCTGTGTGCGCGACGACGACGTTGACATCCTGGTGGCCATGCGGGCACGGGAGCTGGGCCGCAAGTCGGTGGTCGTGGGTGACCGGGTGGCGCTGGTCGGTGACACTTCGGGGGCGGCGGGGGCGCTGGCCCGGATCGTGCGGATCGCCGAGCGGACCTCGGTGCTTCGGCGTACGGCGGACGACGACGACACCACGCCGGAGGGCCGGCTCGAACGGGTCGTCGTGGCCAACGCCGACCAGCTGGTCATTGTGAGCGCGCTGGCCGATCCGCCGCCTCGGACCGGGTTCATCGACCGGTGTCTGGTGGCCGCCTACGACGCCGGCATCGAGCCGCTGCTCTGCCTGACGAAGGCCGACCTGGCCGGCCCGGAGCAGGTGCTCGACTACTACGCCGAGCTCGATCTGCCCTATGTCCTGTTGCGCCCGGACGCCGATCTGGCCGACCTGCGTACCCGGCTCGCGGGGCGGATGTCGGTGCTGGTCGGCCACTCCGGTGTGGGCAAGTCCACCCTGGTCAACCGTCTGGTGCCGGAGGCCTTGCGCGCGGTCGGGGTGGTCAGCGCGATCGGCAAGGGCCGCCACACGTCGACCAGTGCGGTGGCGCTGCGGTTGCCGGTGGTGGGCCGGCGCACGGGCTGGATCATCGACACTCCGGGCATCCGCAGCTTCGGTCTGGCCCACGTGAGCGCCGACAGTCTGTTGCACGGCTTCCCCGACCTGGTCGAGGGCACTTTCGACGACCAGCCCAACTGTGATCACACGACCCCGGACTGCGCCTTGGAGAAGTGGGTCGCCGAGGGCAAGGCCGACCCGCGCCGCCTGGCCTCCTACCGCCGCCTTCTGTCCTCCCGCGCCGGCGAGGAAGCCTCTCGTTCCGGCGAAGAGTCGTCCCGCTCCGGCGAAGGCGTAGAGGCCTCCCGCCCGGGCGAAAGCGAAAGCGCAGGCGAAGAGGCCTCCCGCTCGGGGGACGAGGGTTGAGAAAGAGTGACCACTCCCGCACGTGGAGCGAAGCGACCCTCGGCGGGAGCGACGGTCGGCACCACCCACCGAGCTACGACTTCACGCTCTTGAACTTGATCTTGAAGGGTTGACAATGGCCGGTTACGCGGACGATCTCGCGCTCGCCCACCTGCTCGCGGACACGGCCGACACCATCTCGATGGCGCGGTTCCGGGCGCTCGACCTGCGGGTGGAGTCCAAGCCCGACCTGACCCCGGTCTCCGACGCCGACACCGCGGTGGAGAAGGCGATCCGCGCCACGCTGGCCCGGGCCCGGCCGCGTGACGGCGTGCTCGGCGAGGAGTACGGCATGTCCGCCCCGGCCAAGGGGACGCGACACTGGGTGATCGACCCGATCGACGGCACCAAGAACTTCGTCCGCGGCGTACCGATCTGGGGGACGCTGATCGCGCTGATGGAGGGCGATGTGCCGGTGGCCGGGCTGGTCTCCGCCCCGGCGCTGGGCCGCCGGTGGTGGGGCGCGGTCGGTCACGGTGCGTACGCAGGAAGGCACCAGCGCGCCGCCAGCCGGATCATCGTCTCCAAGGTGAACCGGATGGCCGACGCCAGCTTCTGCTACTCCAGCCTGACCGGCTGGGCCGAGAGCGGCCGCCTGGAGCCGATGCTCGACATCATCCTGCAGGTGTGGCGCAGCCGGGCCTACGGCGACTTCTACGGCTACATGCTGCTGGCCGAGGGCGCCCTGGACGCGATGGTCGAGCCCGAGCTGTCGTTGTGGGACGTCGCCGCGCTCATCCCGATCGTCACCGAGGCCGGTGGCCGCTTCACCGATCTGGACGGTGTGCCGGGGCCGGGCGGGGGCAGCGCGATCGCCTCGAACGGCCTGCTGCACGACGAACTGCTGCGCCGCCTGACGGCGGAGAAGGACAGATAGCCGCTACCAGGCTGGTCTATCCTCGCTCAGGTGGTGACTCCGGGCTGGTTCTTCCTCGCTGCGATGATCGCGGGGTACGGGGTGGCCAACCTGTTGCAGTCGAAGGCGATCGCCCGCACCACCGTGCACCACACTTTCGATCCGGGGCTGCTGCTGCGGCTGGCCGGTCACCGCACCTATCTGCTCGGCATCGCCTGCCAGGTACTCGGCTTCGTCTTCGCCTTCCTGGCCCGCCGCGACCTGCCGCTGTTCCTGGTGCAGGCCAGCGTGGCGGCCGGGCTGGGGGTGACCGCGGTGCTGGGGGTGGTGATCCTCAAGTGGAGTCTGCCGCGGGCCGAGGTCGCGCTGCTCGGGTTGCTGCTCGGCGGCATCACCGCGCTGGTCCTGTCGGCCCAGCCCGCGCATTCGCGCCCGATCGGGACGGCGGGGCTGGTGGCGCTGGGCGTCGCGGTGGCGGTCTTCGCGGTGCTGGGCTTCTTCGCGGTACGCCTGCACGGCGCCCTGGGCTCGGTGGTGCTCGGTTCGCTGGCCGGTATCGCGTTCTCGGCCGCGGCGATCGCGGCCCGTCCGCTCGCGGGTGAACATTCGGTGGCCGGTTTCTTCACCAACCCGCTGCTCTATCTCCTGATCGCACATTCGATCATCGGTCAGCTGCTGCTCGGCCTGGCCATGCAGCGCGGGTCGACGACGGCGGCGGTGGCGGCCATGGACGCGGCCGGTGCGGTGCCGGCGGCGATCGTCGGGCTGCTGTTCCTGGGCGACCAGATCTCGCCGGGGCGGGAGTGGCTGGCCGGCGTCGGCTTCGTGGCCACGCTGGCGTCGGTGATCGGTTTGACCCGGTACGCCGAGCCGCAGCACCACCACGCCACCTCGGCCGCCCCGGCTCGGCCGGTCTCCCGGGGCAGCTCCAAGAGCACTGTTCCGGGTGTACGTGCATGAGGTTACGTCGAGCGGGTAACCGCTTGACCGTGGCGATCCCGCGCTTACCACGCCATTAGCCCATACCACTCAAATGGGACTAAATGGTCGTGGTGCGTCCGCTCCGAATATGCGTGGAGGAGCTGCCCTATGCACAATGGAGCGATCATGCCGAGCGAGGTTGCACACCTGGTGGACACCGATCAGACCTTTCCGGTGATCCGCCTCTCCGGGTTGCTCGATCCCGCGGCGACGCCGGCGGTCCGCTCGGCGCTGCTCGAGGTGCTCGCCGGCCAGCCCGAAGCCCTGATCGTGGACGTCGCGGGCCTGCGCCCAGCCGACGCCACCTCGGCCGGCGTGCTGGCCGAGGTGGCCGCCGAGAACGCCGAGTGGCCGGCCACCCGCATGGTCCTGGCCGCCACCGGCGCCACCGGCTGGGCCGGCAGCGGTCTGCCGATGTGGGACGACCGGGACGCCGCCCTGCACGCGCTCGGCCCGGCCCACCCGGACGACCGCCGCGAGCTGCTGCTGGAACCGGTGGTTGGGGCGGCCCGCCGCGCCCGCGAACTCGTCACCGCGGCGTGCGAGCGGTGGGACCTGACCGACCTGACCGGCTCGGCCCACATCGTGGTCACCGAGATGGTCAACAACGTGGTGGCGCACGCCCGGACGCCGATGGTCGTGCTGCTGTCCCGGCAGGGCGACGCGCTGCGGGTGGCGGTCCGCGACCACTCCGGCACCACGCCGCGCTTCACCGGGCCGGTGGCACCGACCTCGTACGGCGGCCGCGGTCTGCTGCTCATCGACTCGGTCGCCGACCGCTGGGGCAGCCTGACCGTCCCCGGCGGAAAGATCGTCTGGGCGCTGATGTCCGACGCCACGACCGGCATACCTGACCCCGCGCAGGGGTAGGTTTCGGTCATGCGTGACAACGACTACCCGGCCGAGGTGACCGACCCGGAGGCCTCCGGGTTGCCAGACACCGCGGACGACGATTCCAGCGCCTACGACGAGGTCGACAGCCCCCGCTGGGCCGACGGGGCCGACCCGTCGGCGCTGGCCGGTGTGGGCCCGGGCGGCTCCAACCGCTTCGGTGACACGGCCGAGGAGGCCCGGCAGGGCGAGGGCCTCGACCGGCGGCTGCGGCAGGAGGAGCCCGACTTCGGCGCCGAGGACCCGATCCCGCCGGCCCGGGATCCGTACGACGAGACCGTCGACAGCTCCGAGGAGCGCGGCCGGCTGGCCGACGAGTGGGGTGCGAGCCCGACGTCCGACCCGAACTCGCAGATCTCCCTGTACGACGACGGGCAGCTCGACGACGACACCCCGGGCACGGTCGGCCGGCTGGTCGCCCCGGACGAGGGTGGCGGCTTCGACGACGAGGAAGACAGCGTCGCCTACGACGCCGGGTCCGCCGGTGGCGGCGCCTCGGCCGAGGAGCTGGCCATCCACGAGACCAACCCGCCCAACTACCAGTAGCCGGTCACTCCAGGCCCTGCTCGATGGCATAGCGGGTGAGCTCCACCCGGTTGTGCAGCTGGAGCTTGCCCAGCGTGTTCTGCACGTGGTTCTGCACGGTGCGATGGCTGAGCACGAGCCGCTCGGCGATCTGCCGGTACGAGAGCCCCTTGGCCACCAGACGCAGCACCTCGGTCTCGCGTTCGGTCAGCCTGGGGGCGCCCGTGTCGGCGGACGGCGGCTGCCCGGCCAGTCGCCGGAACTCGCCCAGCACCAGGCCGGCCAGCCCGGGGGTGAAGACTGTGTCGCCGGCCGCGGTCCGGCCGACGGCGTCCAGGAACTCCTCGAGCGCGGCCGACTTGAGCAGATAACCGGTGGCGCCGGCCTTGACCGCGTCGAGGACGCTCTGCTGCTCGCCCGACGCCGACAGCATCAGCACGCGTACGCCCGGCACCGCCGCGCGCAACCCGTTGACCACCTCGACCCCGGAGATGTCGGGCAACTGGAGGTCGAGCACGACGACGTCGGGCCGCGCCGCCGCCGCGATGCGCACCGCCTGCCGGCCCTCGCCGGTCGTGGCGACCACGTCGTACCCGGCCGCGGTCAGGTCCCGGCTGACCCCTTCCCGCCACATCGGGTGGTCGTCCACCACCATCACGCGCACCGCTTCGCTCACCGGCCCACCTTAGGTAAGACCAGCTCGACCTCGGTGCCCGCCGGGCCGCTGGTCAGCGCCGTCCGGCCGCCGAGGGCCGCGACCCGGCCCCTGATCGACTGGGCCACGCCCAGCCGGCCCCGCGCCTCGGCCTCGGCCAGCCGGTCCGGGGCGATCCCGCACCCGTCGTCGCGCACGCTGACCGTCACCGCGCCGGGTTCGTCCTCGACCAGCACCCACGCCTTGGTGCCGGGCGGGCAGTGCCGGGCCACGTTGTCCAGCGCGGCGCCGACCGCCGCGGCCAGTTCGCGGGCCTCGTGTCCGGGCAGCGGCACGGGGCCGGCCGGCGCGGCCACCGACACGGTCGTCGACGCGTACCCGGACAGCAGCGTCACCAGGTCGAGGTTCCCGGCCGAAGCGGCCGCCGGACCGGTGACCAGCGCCCGCAGGGCGACCTCCTGCTCGCCGGCCAGCCGGGCCAGTTCCCCGGCCTCGCCGTCCAGTCCCGCCCCGCGCCGCTGGACCAGCGCCAGCACCTGCAGCACGGAGTCGTGGATGTCCCGGGCCAGCCGTTCCCGCTCCCGGGTGGCCGCTTCCAGCTCGATCGCCCGCTGCAGCCGGGCGTGCGCCTCCTCGGTGATCCGCACCAGGTAACCGACGGCGAACGCGGCCAGCAGCATCAGCACGGTGCCGGTGACCGCCTGGTTGCTGCGGGCCCGGATGAGCAGGTCGGTGGCGCCCATGGCCAGCGCGGCGACGATTCCGGCCCGGCGGCCACCGGACACCGCCCAGGCCAGCACCGGGGCGGTCTGCCAGGCCACGGCCAGCGTGGACGTGCCGGTCCGCAGGGCCTCCGGGCCGACGACCCAGAGGCTGACGGCCAGCACGGCCATGGTGACCAGCTGATCGGCGAGCAGCAGGGGCGGGCGACGGTTGGCCGGGCGGGCGTACGCGTAGGTGGTGACGACCGTCCACGTGGTCGACACGGCCAGGACCGGCCCGGCGAGCATCGGGCGCGCGTACCCGGAGACGTTGTTGATCACGAGGACGGCGACGTAGATCAGCGCCGCGATCCGGAACACCGAGATGGCCCGCCACAGCGGCGTCAGCGGGCTGCTCGGCCGGGACACCGCGACGCTCATGGGCCGACCATGCCACATCCGCGAGCTGCGGAATGATCAGCACGGCACTACGGTCGACGCATCGGCGCCGAGGTCCTTCTCTCCCAGAGTTTCGACCGTGGCCGGGTGACCGGCCTGCGGCACGCCGTCGCGTCCTGCGCCGGACAGGCCGGCCTGTCCGGGTCGCGGCTGGACGACTTCGTGGTCGCGGCCAACGAGCTGATGACCAACGCGGTACGCCATGGCGGCGGACTCGGTCACGTTGCGTTGTGGCGGGAGGCCGGGTCGGTGGTGTGCGAGGTGTCCGATCACGGGCGCGGAATCGTGGATCCGGCGCTTGACCATCCGCATCGCCCACAGGCCGGCGAACCGGGCGGCTGGGGCCTTTGGCTGGCCGCCGAACTGACCGATGACCTGCGGCTGAACACGAGTCCTGAAGGGACGACAGTTCGCATCTCGACCCGGTCTTCTTAAGGGAGCTTTAAGTCTCCGAAGCTGGCTTGCGCGGGGGACGGCCAATATCCGAAAGTTCTTCTGCCTTTCCAGAAGGCCGCCGAAAAGGAGGACCTTCGTCCATGCCCCCCAAGCGCCGCTTCGTCGCCCGTCACTCCGCTCCGTCTCGCACGGTGCGCACACGCTCCGTGATTACGCTCGCTGTCGCGGCCACCGGCCTCGCGACCGCCGTCTGGCTGCCCGGCCGCTTCGACCAGGCCGAGGCGACCACCCAGTCGCCCGAGCTGACCCAGGTCTTCGCGGACGAGTTCGACGGCGCCCGCGGCGACAACCCGGACGCCGGCAAGTGGTCGGTCGACGGCCGTGGCGTGCGCCTGGACGGCGACGGCAACGTGGCCATCTTCGCCCGGGCCGACCGGCGCGAGCAGCTGGCCGACGCCGGCGTGCAGAGCCGGTCGACGTTCCGGTCGGCGGCGGGCAAGGTCGAGGCGAGGGTACGGGTGGCCGACGGCGAGTCGGTGCGGTCGGTCTTCCAGTTGCTGGGGGCGGACGACTCCCGGCTCGACGTGATGGACAACCGGGGCAACCGGTCCAAGTTCCTGCACGGCGCCCTGGGCCGGGACGTCACCGGGCAGCTCGAGTCGCCGCAGTCGTTCGCGGCCGATTTCCACACGTACGCGGTCCGCTGGCAGCCCGGCCAGGTCGTCTGGACGGTCGACGACCGCGAGTTCCTCCGCACCGAGACCGACCTGGACCAGTCCTTCGCGGTGGCGCTCGAGGTCACCGCCGGCGCCGTCGACCGCGACACGACGGCCCGGCGCATGCTGGTCGACTTCGTGCGCGTTTCCACCGCCCGCGAGGACGAGGAGCAGCCGCCCCCGGCGGACGACCCCACCACGCCGCCGCCCGCCGAGGACCCCACCACGCCGCCGCCTTCCGAGGAGCCCAGCACCCCGCCGAGCGACGAGCCCAGCGCACCGCCGTCGGAGGAGCCCAGCGCACCGCCGTCGGAAGAGCCGAGCGCGCCCGCGGCCAAGGCCTGGGAGCCGTTCCAGCAGTTCAACGCGGGCGACCGGGTCACCTTCGACGGCGTGACGTATGAGGTGCTGGCCACCCACACGTCGTTGCCCGAGTGGGAGCCCCCGGCCGTACCGGAGCTGTTCAAGAAGATCTGACCGGCTCCCGGCCCGGTGTGATCACCGGATCGAGAAGGAGTCGCCGTAGACCCGCCAGGTCAGCGGCGTGTTCAGATCGAGGTCGGCGGCCTTGAGAAAGAGTCGCTGAGCGGTATCCACCCGGGTGGTGTCGCTGTGCGCCTCTTCGGTCTTCATCGCCCGCACCCGGGCGTCGAGGAACGCGTTCAGCCAGGTGATCTCGTCGCCGCCCGGCTTCGGCGGCTGGGCCGTACGCATCGCCGCCTCGCGGATCCCCCGCAGCCCGGACATCCCGTGCATGACCGCGGCGTCGTAGTAGGCGAACTGGCCCAGGGCGCGGAGCCCGTCGGCCCGGGCCAGCGTGACCGCCGGATCGAAGTACAGCCGGTCCCGCTCGTCCTCCTGGACCTTTTGCATGACCGGGTCGGTGGCCGCCTTCTTCCAGGCCCCCGGGAAGCCCGGGTCGAGGCCGGCGTGCGAGTCCGAGCCGTCGACCGTACGCAGCGCCGGCAGGTAGCGGGCGAGCAGGTTGCCGGGCTTGCGGCGGGAGTATTCCTCGACCACCTCGAGCATGTCGGAGGTGCCGGAGGTGAAGCCGACCAGCCCGCCGGTGTAGCCGCGGCCGTCGCCGATGTCCTCGATGTAGCCGTACTGCCCGCGCCAGTTCAGGCTGGAGTTCTCGGCCGACGAGACCAGCCGCTGGGCGAGTTCCTTGGGCCGGGGCTCGGTCAGCGGCGCAGCCTGGGCCGGCACGGTCCAGCCGGGGTCGGCGATCGTCCGGCTCTCGGGGGCCGGGCCGGGGCCGTACACCTGCACCTCGGCCAGTGAGTAGCCGGCGCCGGTTCCCCGCAGGGCCAGCACCCGCACGTAGCGGCCGGTCCCGTTGAGCCGCTTGAGGTCGTCGGTTCCGCCGTCACCGGCCCGCACCGACGCCAGATCGGTCCAGGCCGAGGCGTTCGACGACACCTGGACCCGGTACGTCGTCGCGTAAGCGTTGTCCCAGGTCAGGCGTACCCGATCGATCTTCACCGGCGCACCCAGATCGACCCGCAGCCACTGTGAACCAGCCACCGCCGGGGCCGCCCATCGGGTGGTCGGGTCCCCGTCGACCGCCGCCGTGGCACTGACCTCGGGGTTCTGCGCCGCCGAGGCCAGCACCGCACGGGAGCGGGAGAGCAGCACGTCGCTGGCGGCGTCCGCGGTGACCGTCACGACCAGCGGGACGGTCAGCAGCGCGGCCACGCCGGTGCCGAAAGCCACCGCGCCGGCTCTGATCCCCACGCCTTCCACGCTAGGGCGGGAGGAGCCGGTGCCGGTTCGATTCGGCGAAATCAGCGCTTGCGACGCCGGGAGATCAGGACGACGGCGAGGATGATGCCGGCCACCACCAACAGGCAGCAGAGGCCACCGAAGATCGGAAGGAAGCCACCACTGCGACGACGGCGGTACTTGGCCGCCTCGATGGCGATGTCGGCGGTCCCGTTGCTCGCCGCCCACGCATGTACCGGGATCACAAGGGTAAGAACCATGCCGGTCACGGCTGCGGAAGCTCGCGACCACCACTTCACTGCTGCGGACATGCGACCCATCGTGACCCATCGAGGCAACGACTGAGAGGCTGGGGTCATGGACAGGGATCTGGCCGCGCTGGCGGCGGCGCACGGGGTGGCCACGTCGTACGAGGACTGGCACCGGGCCGAACGACAGGTCGCCCCGGAGTCCGTGATCGGCGTATTGGGCCTGCTCGGAGTGGATGCGAGCACCCCGGCGGCGGTCCGCGCGGCGCTGGCCGCCGTCCCGGCCAAGCAGGACCTGCCGGGCACCGTGGTGGTCCGCGAGGGCACCGCCCGTCCGCTCCCCGGCGTGTCCCGGATCACCCTCGAGGACGGCACCGGCCGCGAGGTCACCGAGATTCCGGCCGACCTGCCGCTGGGCTGGCACCGGCTGCGCCACGGCGACCGCGAGGTGACCCTGGTGGTGGTGCCCGAGGCGCTGCCCGAGCCGCCGGAGACCTGGGGCTGGATGCTGCAGCTGTACGCACTGCGCTCGGCCGGGTCGTGGGGCATCGGCGACCTGGGCGACCTGCGTACGTTCATCGAGAACAGCCACGGCGCCGGGCTGATCCTGCTCAACCCCCTGCACGCGATCACCCCGACGGTGCCGGTCCCGCCGTCTCCGTATTCGCCCTCCAGCCGCCGTTTCGCCAACCCCCTCTACCTCCGCGTTTCCGACATTCCCGAATACCAACGCGCCGATCCCGCGTTGCGCACGAAGATCGACGCGCTGCGTCCGGCCCCGACCGACCTGATCGACTACACCGCGGTCTGGGAGGCCAAGCGCGCCGCCCTCGAACTGCTCTGGCCGCTGGCCGGCCCGGTCGAGCGGAACGCCGATCCCGGGCTGACCGGCTTCGCCGAGTTCTGCGCCCTGGCCGAGAGGCACGGCGCCAACTGGCAGGCGTGGCCCGCGGATCCGGGACAGCCCGACGACGACCGCGTCGACTTCCACATCTGGATCCAGCACCTCGTCGAGGAGCAGCTGGCCGCGGCCAACCAGGCGGCCGCCGGGATGGCCGTCGGCGTGGTGCACGACCTGGCCGTGGGCATCGACCCGAGCGGCGCCGACGGCCGACTGCTGCGCGACGTGCTGGCCGCCGGCGTACACATCGGGGCCCCACCGGACGCGTTCAACCAGCTCGGCCAGGACTGGGGGCTGGCCGCGTGGCGACCGGACCAGCTGATCGAGACCGGCTACGCGGCCTACCGGGACATGCTGCGGCGGATCTTCCGGCACGCCGGCGGGCTGCGCGTCGACCACGTCGCCGGGCTGTGGCGGCTGTGGTGGGTCCCGCCCGGCCTGGGCCCGGCCGAGGGCACGTACGTGCACTACGACCCCGAGGCGATGCTCGGCATCCTGGCCCTGGAGGCGCGGCGGGCCGGTGCCGTGGTGATCGGCGAGGACCTCGGCACTGTCCTCCCGGAGGTCACCGAGGGCCTCGAACGGATGAACATGCTCGGCTCGGCCGTGCTCTGGTTCACCCGCGACTGGGACGACCCGGATCAGGTCTTCATCCCGGCCGAGGACTACCCGCGCAACGCCCTGGCCAGCATCTCCACCCACGACCTGCCGACCGCCGCCGGCTTCCTGGCCGGCGAGCAGGTCCGGGTCCGGGCCGAGCTCGGGCAGCTGGCCGGCCCGGTCGAGGAGGAGCGGCGTACGGCCGACGCCGACCGGGCCGCCCTGCTCGCCGCGCTGACCGAGGAGGGCCTGATCACCGGTGCGAGCACCCCCGAGGAGATCGTGGTGGCCATGCACGAGTTCCTCGCGCGTACGCCGTGCCGCCTGGTGACCGCCTCGCTCTACGACGTGCTGGGCGTCCTCGACCAGCCGAATCTGCCCGGCACGACGGACGAGTACCCGAACTGGCGGATGCCGATCACGACTAGCCTGGAGCAGATCGCGGTAGACCCCCGAGTACGCCGCATCGCCGGCGTGCTGAACGCACGAAAAGGAGCGGAATGAGCTTCCTGGACAAGGCGAAGGAGTTCGCCGACAAGCACGACGAGCAGGTCGACCAGGTGCTGGAGAAGATCGGCGACGAGGTCGACAAGCGGACCGGCCACAAGTACGGCTCGCAGATCGACCGTGGCGTCGACGAGGCGCAGAAGCGCACCGGCGACGGCGACACCCGACCCTGAGACCTGTTCCGAATTCGCCGCCAGGAGAAGCGCCCCGAAAGCGAATGTGAAACAGGGTTCAACTGGCCAGTGGCACGGGCGGCGGGTCGTCGTCCACCGCGAACAGCATCGGGTGGTCCGCGGCCGGCGTCGACGTCCGCTCGCGGCACCGGGTCGGCGGCAGCAGCGAGGAACGGTGCTCCGGGTGCTCGGCGCAGTGCCGCAGCGCCCGGGTGACCGCGTCCGGGTGGTGCCGTCCGCCACCGTATTCGCCGCAGCGGACGCAGTCCCACCGCCAGTAGGCCGGCCCCTCGTCCGACTCGTGGCGGCGGATGCGCAGCGCCGGACGGGACCGGCTGTGCTCGGCCGCCGCCGCGGCCAGGATCTCGGCCATCGCGCTCGCCGGTGGCGGCCCGGCCGGACGCCCGGTGAACTCGGCCAGCACACTGCTCGAGCCCGACACCTCGGCCCTCCGTCCTTCCCGTCCACGGCGGACGGGTCCCGTGGGGCCAGTGTGGCGGGACGATCCGGGCAACATGAGCATTTTGGCGAAAACGGGCGGGTATTCACCCGTGATCCACATCTTGACCGGTGCTACGGTGGCGAAGCTGACCCTCACACGATGCAGGACGCCGTGCCCTTCACGCACTCGGCATTTCTCTACGACTCCCCCGACGACTACCGCGACTTCCTCGTGCGCTTCATCCGCGAGGGGGTGGAACGCGGCGACGCCATCGCCATGGCCATCCAGGCCGACCGGGTCGAGTTGCTGCGTGAGGCTCTCGGCCCCGAGGCCGCCCAGGTGCGCTTCCAGCCGACCGAGGACTGGCAGATCCGGCCGGCCCGCTCGATCGGCGTCTGGTCGAGGCTGCTCCGGACCGCGGCCACGGCCGGGCGCCCGTCGGCGCGGCTGATCAACGAGATCGACTTTCAAGATCACCTTCCATCGTGGGTACGCGCGGAGTCCGCGAGCAACGTCTCCCTGGCCGGCCTCAACGGGCACCTGCTGTGTCCGTACGACCGCGGCGCCCTGCCCCCCGACCTGATCACCGCCGCCCGCCGCACCCACCCCGACCTGTACGACGGCCGCTGGCGCGACAGCGACGAGTTCGTCGAGCCCCGCGTCCTGCTGGCCGGCATCGAGGAACCGCCCTACCCGGCCGCCGGTCGCCCGCTGGTCGAGGTCCCGGTGGCCGACTCGGTCGCCGACCTGCGCGCCCACCTGCGCAACCAGGCCACCGCCGAGGGCTGGCTCCCGCCCGACCGGGTCGAGGTGCTGATCCTGGCGCTGAGCGAGCTCGCCACCAACGGCATCCGGCACGGCGGCGCCCACCGTGACCTGCGCGTCTGGCTCAACCCGGAGGCGGTGGTGTGCGAGGTCACCGACGACGGCCCCGACCCGCCCGGCCCGCTGGCCGGCTATCTGCCCCCGGTGCCCGGCATCGTCGGCGGCATGGGCCTGTGGCTGGTCGGCCAGATCTGCGACGCCCTCTCGGTCACCACCGCGGACGGCGTCACCCGGGCCCGGTTCGCCCTGCGCCGCTGAAAGAACCGGCCCGCGAGCGCTGCCCCACCCCTGTGGGTGGGGAGGAATGTAGCGCGCGGGTCCGACATTTTCGGGCCGTCGTCCACAGCCGCCGACCGCCCAGAAGAACCGGCCCCTCGGGTGGGGGAACCCGAGAGGCCGGTGCTGGTGCGTACGACCCGATCAGCAGTAGGTCTTGCCCTTGCTGGTCCGGGCGTACTTGCAGGTGTCGATCGTCTTGCCCGAGCCGCTGCGCAGGTAGGCCGTGTCGCCACCGTTGTCCCAGATGAAGCCGGTGCGGCCCCAGTACCGGTAGTTCGACGACGGCCGGCCGTTCGTGCCCCTACCCGTCGGCAGGATGATGTTCTTGTAGCCGCGCAGGTACACGTCGGTGGTGAAGCGGTACGTGTGGCCGGCCCGGTCCTTGATCGTCCAGTACTTCAGGTTGAACGTCGTGGTCGTGTAGTTGGTGATCCGGACGTACTCCTGGTTGAGCTTGGCCGCGGTGTCGGTGCCGGCCGGGTCGTAGGCGATCAGCGAGAAGCGGATGTCGCCGGCCTTCGGGGTGATCGGCGCCGGCTTCGGCGGGGTCACCACCGGCGGCTTGGTCGGCGTGGTGGTCGGCGGCTTGGTCGGGTCGGACGGCGGGTTGGGCAGGCCGCCGTTGATGCCCACCACGGGCGAACTGCCGACCAGCACCAGGTTCGACGGGTCCGGGCCGACCAGCGCGCGGTAGTTCTGCGCGCCGCTCTGACCGGTCAGCACGGTCGAGTAGACGCCGCTCTCCGCGGTCTGGCCGTCGGCCACCTTCGCCCACGAGCTGCCCGACTGGCGCTGGATCTCCACCGGCAGGTAGGCCTGGCCCGGCTCGGACACCACGTTCACGGTCACGCTGGTGCCGGAGACGCTCAGGTCCAGGCTGGGCTTGACCACGATGCCGACGTTGAGCGGGGCCGACCGCAGCGCCGCGTTGCCGTTGGCCTCGGCGACGAACGTGAAGCCGGAGTCCAGCCGGCGCTTCAGCGTGAAGTTGCCGCTGCTGTCGGCGGTCGTCTCGACGATGTCCTCGGGGAAGTACTGCGTCGCGTAGTCCATGTCGGTGCGGTACACGTAGGCCGCCTCGCGCAGCCGGATCGTCGCGCCGGGGTCGGCCTTGCCCTTCAGCGTCGCCCAGTTCCAGCCGACCACGCTGGCCGGGCCGGTCAGGGTGGGCACGGTGGCGGCCATCGCGGGGCTCGCGCCGAGCAGCGCGGTGCCCAGGCCCAGGGCCGCGGTCACCGTCGCGGCGGCCAGCCGCGGTGAACGTACACGCATCACAGGTCTCCTCGAGTCGATGCTCGGAGCCTATGAGCTATGACTCTGTGTGTTGATCACCCGGAACGTCGGCGCCTTTTGGCTGGTCGGACTAGGTCTTGCAACCGGATCGACAGTACGGAGCGTTAAATGCTAAACCTGGACTCATGCCTTCAAAGCCGGTACAACTAGCTGCCGATTGCGCCCGATGTGCGGGGCTCTGCTGCGTTGCTCCGGCCTTCGCGCGGTCCTCCGACTTCGCCATCGACAAGCCGGCCGGCCGGCCCTGCCCCAACCTGGCCGACGACTTCCGGTGCGGCATCCACGAGCATCTGCCCGAGCGCGGCTTCCCCGGCTGCGTCGTGTTCGACTGCTTCGGCGCCGGTCAGCAGGTGACCCAGCACACCTTCGGCGGGCGCGACTGGCGATCCGAGCCGGCGCTCGCGCCCACGATGTTCGCCACCCTGCCGGTGATGCGGCAGCTGCACGAGTTGCTGTGGTACTTGACCGAGGCCCTGCGCCTGGACGCCGCGGCCCGCGTACACCCCAAACTGCGCGCAGCGCTCGACCACACCGAACAGATGACCATGGGTACGCCGGACGAGCTGGCCGCCATCGACCTGGACGAGCACCGGCGCCGGGTCAACCCGCTGCTGCAACGGGCCAGCGAACTGGCCCGGGCCGGCGCCGGCCCGCGACCCGACCACCGCGGCGCCGACCTGATCGGGCGCACGCTGCGCGGACGCGACCTGCGCGGCGCCAACCTGCGGGGCGCCCGGCTGATCGGCGCCGATCTGCGCCAGGCCGACCTGCGGCGGGCGGATTTCACCGGAGCCGATCTTCGGGGCGCCGACCTGCGGGAAGCCGATCTCACCGGAGCACTGTTCCTGACCGCGGCCCAGATGCGCTCGGCGCGGACCACCGATAACCCCTAGCATGAGCGCATGCAGGTGTCCGGGCTGGTCTGGGCGCTGACCGTGGCAGGGATCGCCGGGCTGATGCTCTTCGATTTCCTCTTCCACGTCCGGCGGGCGCACATCCCCTCGATCAAAGAGGCGGCCATCTGGTCGTCGATCTATATCGGCATCGCCGTCCTCTTCGGCCTCGGCATACTCGTCTTCGCCGGGACCGACAACGGCGCGCAATACTTCGCCGGCTGGGTGACCGAGGCGATGCTGTCGGTCGACAACCTCTTCGTCTTCCTGATCCTGCTCGGCAGCTTCAAGGTGCCCCGCGCCGACCAGCAAAAGGTGCTGCTCTTCGGCATCGTGTTCTCGCTGGTCGCCCGGACCGGGTTCATCTTCCTGGGCGCGGCGCTGATCAACTCGTTCGCCTGGGTGTTCTACGCGTTCGGCCTGATCCTGCTGGTCACCGCGGGCAACCTGCTGCGCGACAACAACGACGACGGGGAAGAGCGGTCGGCCGACAACCTGATCATCCGGGTCGCCCGGCGCTTCCTGCGCACCTCGGAGACGTACGACGGGGACAAGCTCTTCACCGTCCAGGACGGCAAGCGCGTGATGACCCCGATGCTGCTGGTCATGGTCGCCATCGGCGGCACCGACCTGCTGTTCGCGCTGGACTCGATCCCCGCCATCTTCGGGCTGACCCAGCACGTCTACCTGGTCTTCACCGCCACCGCGTTCTCCCTGCTGGGCCTGCGCCAGCTCTACTTCCTGCTCGAGGGCCTGCTGGACCGCCTGGTCTTCCTGTCCTACGGGCTGGCCGCGATCCTGGCCTTCATCGGCGTCAAGCTGGTCCTGCACGCCATGCACGAGAACAACGTCCCGTTCATCAACAGCGGCGAGCCGGTCGACGTGGTCGAGATCAGCACCGGCATGTCCCTGGCCTTCATCGTCATCGTCCTGGTCATCACCGTGGCCGCCTCGCTGCTGAGCCCCAAGGGCCGGGCCCAGACGTACGTGTCGGCCGCCCGCCGCCACGCCCACGAGTTCCTGAACATCGAGCAGGACCCGGCCTACTGCGACGAGGTCTACCACCGCCTCCTCGACGAGGAGCAGAACCTCAGACAGCTCCCCGAGAAGTACCGCCGCCGCATCCGCGAGGAGGACGAGCTGATGGACCTCCTCCGCCAGGCCCACCAGGCCCACGACGAGCGCGTCGCCGCCGGCCACTGCTTCGTCCCCGCCCGAACCTAGATCCGGGGCCGCCGCACCGCCCAGGCCTACACGCCGGCGAGCTCCTTCTCCGGGACACGCAGCTCCGCGCCCTCGATGTCGACGTGCGGGGTGGCCCGGTCGAGCCAGCGCGGGAACGCCCACGCCATCCGCCCCATCAGGGTCAGGACAGCCGGCACCAGCGTCATGCGGACCACGAACGCGTCGATCAGGACGCCCACCGCCAGCCCGAAGCCGATGGTCTTGATGATCGGGTCCTCGACCAGCACGAAGCCGCCGAACACGGCCGACATGATCAGCGCCGCGGCGGTCACCACCCGGGCACCGTGGCCGACGCCCTCGATCGTGGCGGCCCGAGGCGACAGGCCGTGCACGAACTCCTCGCGCACCCGGGACACGATGAACACCTCGTAGTCCATGGCCAGGCCGAACAGAATGCCCAGCATGATGATCGGCAGGAAGCTGACCAGCGGGCCGGGCCGGTCCACCCCCAACAACGACGAACCCCAGCCCCACTGGAACACGGCCACCACCACGCCGAACGTGGCCCCGACGGTGAGCAGGAAGCCCAGCGTCGCCTTCAACGGGACCAGGATCGAGCGGAAGGCGAGCAGGAGCAGCAGGAACGACAGCCCGATGACCACGCCCAGGTATTCGGGCAGGGCGGCGGTCAGCTTCTCCGAGACGTCGATGCCGACCGCTGTGGCGCCGGTTACGCGTACGCTGCTGCCGTTGGTGGCCAGCGGGGGCAGCGCGTCGCGCATGGTGCGGACCAGGGCGTAGGTGGCCTCGGCGGTCGGGCCGCTCTTCGGGACGACCACGAGCAGGCTGGTCGTGCCGGCCGGGGTGGCGCCGCCGGGCGAGACGGCGGCCACGTCGGGCAGCTTGCGGGCGGCCGCGGTGATCCGGGCGGTCAGCGCCGACACCGCATCGCCCCGGCTGCCGCGGATCACCACGAGCAGCGGGCCGTTCGCGCCCTCGCCGAAGGCGGCGCTGGTCAGGTCGTAGGCGACGCGTTGATGGGACCCGTCGGGTGCGGTCCCGTTGGTCGGCAGGGCGAGCCGCAGGTCGTGGGTGGGGATGGTGAGCACAGCGAGGACCCCAACCCCGACGATCAGCAGGGGTACGCGGAACCGCACGACCCCGTGCGCCCACCGGAACCCGAAGCCCGGCTCGGGCCTGCGGTGTGACGCCCGGCGTACCCCGATCCGCCCGCCGGCGAACGCGAGCATGGCCGGCAGTAGCGTCAACGCGACCGCGACGGCGGTCAGAACGGTCCCGGCCGCGGCCAGCCCCATGGCCGTCAGGAACGGCACCCCGACCAGCCCGAGCCCGGCCAGCGCGACCACCACGGTGGCGCCGGCGAACAGCACCGCCGACCCGGCCGTGGCCGTGGCCCGGGCGATCGACTCGTCGATGGCCATGCCGTCGCGCACCTGCGCCCGGTGCCGCGAGGTGATGAACAGTGAATAGTCGATGCCCACGGCCAGCCCGAGCATCAGGGCCAGGATCGGCGCCGACGACGACACGTCGACGGTCGCGGTGACCAGGAGCAGCCCGCACATCCCGACCCCGACGCCGAGCAGCGCGCTCAGCAACGTCATGCCGGCGGCCACGAGCGACCCGAAGGTCAGCACGAGCACAGCGGCCGCGATGACCACACCGACCGCGTCGAGGGCGCCGAGTTCGGGCGCTCCCCCGCTGACCCCGCCCGGCACCACCCGCAGCGTGGTC
The DNA here is from genome assembly GCF_043197135.1 of Actinoplanes sp. NPDC049265. NCBI lineage: Bacteria > Bacillati > Actinomycetota > Actinomycetes > Micromonosporales > Micromonosporaceae > Actinoplanes > Actinoplanes sp. NPDC049265. The sequence continues at coordinate 410,458 of NZ_JBICSP010000001.1, forward strand.
CCGCCGCCGCCGGCCAGCGCGTCGAACGCGGCCCGGTCGTCGGCGGTCAGGTCGGCCTCGCCTTTGGCGTACTGCACCGCCACCAGCCCCACGGTCCCCGCCCGATCGATGCGGCCGCTCGCGTACGGATCAACCACGGCAACCACGTCGGGCAGCTCCCCGGCCCGCGCCACCAGCGCCACGACCTGCTTCTTGACCGCCGCGTCGGCCAGCTTGGCCCCGGCCGGCGCCCGCACGACGATGGTCAGGGAGGCGCCCGCCGCGGCCGGCAGATCGTTGTGCAGGTCATCGAGGGCCTGCTGGGACTCGGTGCCCGGGATGTCGAACTGGTCGACCGTCTTCCCGCCGAGCGTCAACGCCCCGACCCCGAGCACCACCAGCAACAGCGCCCACAGGGCGGCGATCCGTCTCCGCCGCCGGACGGCCAGCCGCCCCAGCCGATACAGCAGGTTCGCCATGACCCGGCCGCCCTTCATCCGGACATATCGTCCCGAATCAGGCTAGCGACCGGCGCTCGTGCCGTCAGGCCTTTGTCAGGGACCGGGTACGCAGCATGCGAGCGACCTGGTCGGCCCGCTCCCGCAGCGACTTGCCGACCACCGGGGCCACGTCGCCGGTGGCGGCCTCGACCGCCCGGGCCAGGTAGGCCTCGTCGCTCGTGAAGACCGGGAACAGGCGGCGGGTGTAGTGCATCGCCACGATCATGCCGCTGCGGTGCAGGGTGGGCAGCAAAGTCAGGTACTGGTCGCCGAAGCCGGCCAACGCCTCGTCCTGGCCGGGGCGCCAGAACGCCGTGGTCACCGCGTTCGTGGCACCGATCGACACGATGCGGTCGATGGCCAGGGCCTGCCAGATCTCGGCTTTGGCGGCCGGGTCGGGGGCGGCCGCCCGCACGGTCATGGCCCGGTACCTCGCGTCCGGGTCGGGGTCGCGGGCCAGCAGGGCCGCCACCTCGGCGTCGGTGTCGCCACCGAGCTCGGACTTGCGGACCAGGGCCCGCCAGGTCAGGTCGACGTCGTCGCCGGCCGCCTCGAGCAGGGCGTCGACGTCGGTGGTGACCCGGGCCAGGGCCCGCAGGGCGATCTGCCGGCGGGCGGGCGCCCCGGCCAGGCGGCGGCACATGTCGGCCACCTCGGCCGCGATGGCCTCGCGGGCGGCGGGCGGGGCGTAATAGTCGGCCACGTTGCCGGCCAGGAACAGGTACGGTTCGATGACCGCGGGGGCGGTCTCCACGCCGAGCACCGAGACCAGGCTGGACGCGGTCTCGGCGGCGGTCGCCTCGCCGGTGACCAGGGCGTCCCACACGGTGGCGACGGCCACGCCGCGGGCGATCGGGGTGGGCAGCTTCGCGGCCACCGCCGGTGCCGCCGGGCGGGACGTCGCGAACGTCAGGTCCTCGTCGTTGACCAGGTAGAAGTCGGCGCCGACGGGCAGCGGGACGGTGGTCCGCTCGGACTGGACGTCGACGATCGCGCGCTCCGTGCGTACCAAACCCTGATCTTGATTTTGGTAGGCGCTGACCGCGAGCACCTGCGGCCGGGGCGGACCGGCCGGACCGCGACCCACCAGCACCAGCTCGTCGCCGGCGGTCTCGAGGGTCAGGCGGTCGGTGCCGGCGGTGGACAGCCAGCCGTCGCGCCACGCGTCGAGGTCCTTGCCGCTGACCGCCGCGAGCTCGTCGATCAGGTCCTGCAGCACGGTGTTCTGCCAGGCGAACTTGGCGAAGTACGCGGTCATGCCGGCCCGGAACGCGTCCTCGCCGACATAGACCTGCAGCTGGCGCAGCACCGAAGCGCCCTTGGGGTAGGTGATCGAGTCGAAGATCGAAGCGGCCTCGGCCACGTTGTCGATCCGCTGGTGGATCGGGTGCGAGGTGGGGCCCTGATCGGCCAGGTACGCGTCCAGCTTGTCGTCGGCCAGGTGCCCGGCCCAGGCGTCGGTGTACTCGGTGGCCAGCGACGCCGCCCAGTTGCAGGCGAACTCGGCGAACGCCTCGTTCAGCCACAGGTCGTCCCACCAGCGCATGGTCACGATGTTGCCGAACCACATGTGGGCCATCTCGTGCAGCAGCACCTTGGCGAACAGCTCGTCCTCGGCGTGCGTCGGCGCGGCCCGCCGCAGGAACGTGTCGGCCCAGGTGACGCAGCCGTAGTTCTCCATCGCGCCGCCGTACTCGGGCATGAACACCTGGTCGTAGCGCGGCTGCGGGAACGGCATGCCGAACTGCTCGCCGTAGAAGCCAAGGCCCTGCTCGGTCAGGGTGAACAGCTTGCCGGCGTCCCGGTCGAGCACGGCGGCCAGCGACCGCCGGCAGTACAGGCCCAGGTCGTACCCGTCGATCTGCCGCCGCAGCTGGTAGAACGGCCCGGCGTTGATCACGGTGTTGTACGGCGACAGCGGCGGCGTGGCCGGGAACGCCCACACCTCCGACGACCCCGACGAGGTGACCCTGGCGTTGCCGGAATTGCTGGTCACCGTCCAGCCGGCCGGCGCGGTCACGGTGAAGACGTGCGGCGCCTTGAGATCGGGCTGGTCGAAGCAGGCCCACACCCAGCGGGCCTCGTCCGGCTCGAACGACATCCACAGGTAGACCTCGCCGTCGGCCGGGTCGACCGCCTTGTGCACGCCCGCGCCGTCCTGGGTGTTCGGCTGCTCGCACTCGACCACCAGCGTGTTGCTCGCGGCGAGGTCGGGCAGGGTCAGCCGGCCGTCGGCGGCCGGGCCCAGCTCACGGCCGTTCAGGGTGGCGCGCAGCACTGTCGCGGCGGCGTCCACGAAGGACTCGGCGCCCGGATTCGTGCAGGTGAACGTGATAGTCGATGTGCTGCGGACCCGTGGCCCGGTGGGCAGATCGGTGAGGTCAACCGCGATGTCGTACCGTTCGACGGCCAGCAGCGCCGCGCGCTCCTCGGCCTCGGTCTGGGTCAGGCTCTTCACGCTCACCCACCCCACCCTAGGGCGCATCTGACGGATCACCCAAGTGCGAGGCGAGGTCCAGAGCCCTGGGTGATCCGTCAGATGCGCCCTAGGACCTTTCTCAAATTCAGTCCCAGTTAAGGCGCCCCGAAAGCGAGTTTGAGAAGGGTCCTAAGCGCTCTTTGCCCTCAGCGCGCCCGCGGCTGCGCCCATGGCCCCCAGCAGCACCGCCACCAAGACAAAGGAGACGGTCAGGGACCAGACGTGGCCGATGCCGCCGAGCACGCCGGGCGCGATCAAACCGCTTCCGTACGCGATGCCGGCCACCCCGGCGATGTTGCGGCCGGGTGGGCCGTCCAGTCGCCCGGCCGCCGCGAAGACCAGCGGCACCACCACCGCGATGCCCACCCCGATCAGCCCGAACCCGAGCACCGCCAAGGGCACCGACCGCCCCAGGACGACGATCATCGCCCCGGCCAGCGCGCACACCGCCGCGATGCGCACGGTCAGCGCCGCGCCGAGCCGCCGCACCACCGCGTCCCCGGCGAACCGGGTCAGCGCCATCGCCACCGAGAAGATCGACACGGTCAGCGCGGCGGTGCTGGCCGTGCCGCCGAGCATGTTGCGCACGTACACCGCCGACCAGTCCAGCCCGGACGCCTCGGCGAACACCGCGCACAACCCGACCAGCCCGATCGGCAGCACCAGCCGGGACGGCAACGCGAAGGCCGGCGGCTCGTCGGCGTCCGGCTCGGGCCGGTGCGGCAGCAGCCACGCCGCGCCGACCAGGGTGATCAGACCGAGCACGACGGCCGTGGCGGCGAAGTGCACCCGCGCGTCCAGCCCGAGCTTGGCCGCCAGCGCGGCCACCGACGAGCCGGCCAGGCCGCCCAGGCTCCAGAACCCGTGGAAGCCCGACATCACCGACTTGCCGAGCCGCTCCTCGATCACCACGGCGTGCGCGTTCATCGCCACATCGGCCACGCCGGCCGTGGCGCCGTACACGATCAGCACCGCGCACAGCAGCGGCAGCGAGGCCGGGACGGCCGGCAGCACCAGCGCCGCGCACCACAGCAGCATCAGCACCCGGGTCAGGGCGCGCAGGTCGTAGCGGTGCACCAGCCGCCCGGACAGCGGCATGGCCAGCAGCGCGCCGACCCCCGGCATCAGCAACGCCACCCCGAGCCCACCGACCGTGACACCCACGTGGTCGGCGATCCACGGCAGCCGCGCCGCGAACGTGCCGGTCACCGCGCCGTGCACGGCGAACATGGTCGAGGTGGCCACACGGGCCCGGGTCAGCATGAGATCACGTTATTACTGACGGATACTTACCCGCGTGCCCCGACGACAACAGGTGATCTCGGCGGGCCGGGCCGAGCTCGTACCCGACCCGGACCGCGCCGCCTCGTGGACCCTGCGCATCGACGGCACCCCGCAGTCGTACGTCGATCTGGCCGACCCGACCCACCTCGAGTTCGAGTACGTCCGCCGGATGGCCACCGCGCTCGACCTGCTCACGCCGGCCGGGCAACCGCTGCGCGTGCTGCATCTGGGCGGTGGGGCGCTGACCCTGCCGCGCTACCTGGCCGCGACCCGGCCCGGTTCGCCGCAGCGGGTGGTGGAGATCGACGGCGAGCTGGTCGAGCTGGTGCGGCGCGAGCTCCCGATCAACCCCAAGGCCAAGATCCGGGTACGCGTCGCCGACGCGCGCGAGGTCGTCAGTGGTGCCACCGGCGGCGGGTACGACGTGATCGTGCTGGATGTCTTCGCCGGTGCCCGGACCCCGGCCCACCTGGCCTCGGCCGAGTTCTTCGCCGAGGTGGCCCGGGTGCTGGCGGCCGGCGGTTTCCTGCTCGCCAACATCGCCGACGGACCACCTCTGCGGTACGCCCGCACCCAGGTCGCCACGATCCGCACCGCGCTGCCCGAGGCCTGCCTGATCGCCGACGCCGCGGTCCTGCGCGGCCGCCGGTTCGGCAACCTGGTCGTGGTGGCCGGTCGCACCCCGCCGCCGGTGGCCGAGCTCACCCGCCGGGCCGCGGGCGACTGGTTCCCCGGCCGCGTCGAGTCCGACCTGGACCGATTCTCCGGCGGCGCCGCCCCCGCCCACGACGCCGACGCGGTCCCCTCCCCCGAGCCGCCCCCGGGTCTCTTCAGCGCCCGCCCCTGACCCGGGTGGAGTCTCGGATCGGCCGGGGCTGCGGCGTGGTCCAGGGCGCGCTTCGCACTCGGCCGATCCACAAGAACACCACCGGGGGTCGCGGACCTTATCGTCCGAAAGTGCCGGTTCGCCAGCCCTCAAGTGTCGACTATCCGCCAACTCGCGAATTCCCGGCGCGCGGACTTGTCGTTGTCGATGCGGTCCCGATGTAATCGATGCGGCCACGACGCGACGGATCGTGGTGCCGACGGGAGGCGCGCGGATGTTCGAACAGCACTTCCTGTCCCCGGACACCGCCGATCCCGCGGTCTTCGGCCCGCTGCAGGGCGGCGAGCGGGTGATGTGGCGGGGTCGCTGCGGCGTCGCCGAGTACGCATTCGACCAGGCCGCCTCGATGCCGCGGTGGACGCTGCCCGAGTCAACCGACGTCCTGGTCACCGACCGCCGGGTTATCTACGCACACACGCCCAAGGACGGCGAGCGGGTCCGGTCCGGCGAGTTGCAGTGGCTCTGGCCGCAGCACATCCGGGTGCAGCCGGGCGCCCGCAGCGACAACCGGGGCGCGGCGGCCACCCAGATCCAGCTGGTCTGCGGCGGCGCCGACGGCACGTTCCCGGCCCTGGTCTTCGCCGGCGGCGACCTGGCCACGGCCGGTGACGCCGACCGGGTGGCCAACACGATCCGGCAGGCGATCGCGCGCTTCCGCATCGACAACGCGGCCCGGCTCGACCTCGACCCGCACCAGACCCGGATGCTGTCGCGTGCGCTGATCGGCCCGGAGTTCCGCAACCATCAGGGCGGCGCCGGCCAGACGGTCTCGGTCATCGGCGCTCTGCTGGTCAACCGCCCGTCCGCGGCCGCCGCCCCGGCGCCCGGCTTCGCACCGGTGTCCGATTCCGCCCCCGCGCCCGAGTCCTCGCCGACGAACGACGATCATGCTTCGTTCCTGGACCGGGCCGAGGGCACCCGCCCGATCAGCTACCGTCCGGGCCGGGCCGCCGACGCCGCCCGCGCCATCATGGCCGCCCGGGCCGAGCAGGAGACGCAGCAGTCCGAGCCCGCGGTCGCCTCTCGCGCCGCCGACCTGGCCGCCCGCGTCGCCGACCTGGTCAACGCCTCGGTTCCGGAAGAAAAGCCGGAGGTACGGCTGGAAGAAAAGCCGGAGCCCTCCGGCGAGTCGGCCGTGATCATCGAGTTCCCGCTCCGGATGTCCAAGCGTCCGGCCGAACCGCGGATCCCCGAGCCCCGGCACTCCGAGCCGCGCTACACCGACCCGCGCCGGGCCGACGACGTACCCACCGCCAACCTCGCGGCCCGCGCCGAATCCCTGCGCAAGACCGCCGCCCGGATGGCCGCCAACTCGGGCCGGGGCCGGCTCGGCGCGCGTCGCCCGTCCGACCGGGAGCCCGGGATCACCAGCCGCGGCAACCGCGACCGCTGACCCCGGGCGTTCGCTCGCTCAGCAGCTGGCCTTGTACACCGCGTCCTTCTGGTCGCCGGACAGGTTCTGCTGCGTGATGATCGAGAATCCGGTCTGTACCTCCTTGGTGACCTGGCCACCGTCCAGCGCCGCCACCGCCTCGCCCAGTCCGACCTGGCCGATGTAGCCGGGCTGCTGCGCGATCAGTGCCTGCACCGTGCCCGCCTGCAGGGCCTTGACCTGGTCGGGGCCGGCGTCGAAGCCGATCACGTTGACCTTGCCCTTCTTGCCGGCCTGCTGGATGCCGGTGGCCGAGCCCTGGGCGGCGAACAGGTTGGCCGCGAAGACACCGACGATGTCCGGGTCCTTCTGCAGTGCCGCGGTCACCAGCTGGGCCGCGGTGGCCGGGTCGTTGTGCGAGTACTGCACGCCGACGTACGGGTACTTGCCGTCCGCGGCGGCCGCCTCGGAGAAGCCCTTGACCCGGGCGTCGGTGGTCGAGATGCCGGGGTCGACCGAGATCGCCAGCACCTTGCCGCCCTGCGGGGCGAGCTGCTTGATCGCGTCGAAGGCGGCCTTGCCACCACCCTCGTTGTCCGAGGCGATCGCCGACACCGCGTACGACGGGTCCTCGGTCGTGGTGTCCACCAGCACCACCTTGGTGCCGGCGGCCGCAGCGGCGGCCAGCGGCGCCTGCATGGCCTTGACGTCGGTCGGGGCGATCAGGATCGCGTCCGGCTTGGCGTTCACGGCCGAGTCGAGGATCGGCTTCTGCAGGGTCGGGTCGAACTTCTGCGGCCCCTGGGTGTTGACGGTGACGCCGAGCTTGGCCGCCTCCTCCTGAATGCCGCACTGCATGGTGATGTAGAAGGCGTCACCCTGGACGCCCTGGATGAACGTGACGTTGTAGTTCTTGCCGGCCTTGGTCGGCAGCGGGATCTCGGGGGTGGCCGACGACGCGGACGACGACGGCTGGGTGACGACGCCACTTCCGCCCCCGGTCGACTCGTCCTTGGTCGAGGAGCAGGCCGACGCCGAGATCACGACGGCCGCACTCAAGGTGATGGCGCCGAGAACGTTCCCTCTTCTCATGCTTTGGTTCCTTCTTTCGATTGCTTTCCACGGGGGGCACCGCGCTGCGCGGCAGCACGGCGGGTCTGGTCGACATAGACGGCGGCGATGAGTACGGCCCCGACGGCGACGCCCTGCCAGAACGGGTCGACGCCGATGATCACGAAGCCGGACTGCAGGATGGCCGGGATGAACAGGCCGACCATCGTGCCGAACATCGAGCCGTAGCCGCCGAAGATCGAGGTGCCCCCGATCACCACGGCGGCGATCACGTTGAGGTTGGTCAGCGACTGGCCGCCGATCGTGGTGGTGCCGAACTGGGCCAGGTACATCACCGCGCCGATGCCGCCGAGCACGCCGGTGATCAGGTAGACGAGCATCAGGTGCCGGTCGACCCGGATGCCGACCCGGCGGGCGGCTTCCTGGTTGGAGCCGATCGCGTAGGTGTGCCGGCCGAACCGGGTGCGGTGCAACGCGATCCCGAAGATCACGACGATGACCAGCGCCAGCAGTGGCAGCGCGGGGAGCCCCGCGAATCGTGTGTAGATGCCGAAGTCGGTCAGCGACGTCGCGTCCACGGTGATGTTGACGCCCTTGCTGAGCACGTAGGCCAGGCCCAGGGCGGCCGACAGGGTCCCGAGGGTGACGATCAAGGCCGGGATCTTGGCGTACGCGATGAGAAAGCCGTTGAGCCAGCCCCACGCCGCGCCGGCGACGACCGCGGCGAGGATGCCGGCGATGACCACCCCGGCACCGTCCCCGCCCATCGAGGCCATCAGTTTGGCCGAGATGACCGAGGCGAAGACCAGCACCGAGCCGATCGACAGGTCGATGCCGGAGGTGATGATGACGAAGGTCATCCCGGCCCCGAGCACCGCCAGTACGGCCAGGTTCTGGGTGATCAGCGAGAAGTTGTCGGCCGAGAGGAAGCGGTCGCCGCCGGAGATCGCGAAGAAGGCGATGATCACGACGAGTACGCCGAGAATCCACACCGCCTGCGTGCCGGCCAGCCGCTGGAGCAGCGTCCCGGACTCGTCGTCGTCCCGCTCGACCGCCGGCGTCGCCGTACTCGTGGTGGTCACGCCGCCTCCTTGAAGTCCAACGCACCGGTCATGGCCCCGACCAGTTCCTCCACGTTGGTGTCCTGCCCCTGATAGGTGGCCACCCGCCGGCCGAGCCGCATCACCTGCACGCGGTCGGCGATTTCCAGCACCTCGGGCATCGAGTGCGAGATCAGCACCACGGCGATGCCGCGGTCCCGGACCCGCTTGATTGACTCGAGGACGTTCTTGGTCTGCACGACGCCCAGCGCGGCGGTCGGCTCGTCCAGGAACACCACCTTGTCGGCCCAGGCGATGGCCCGGGCGATGGCGATCTGCTGCCGCTGCCCACCGGACATCGAGCCGACCGGCGAGTTCAGCGCGCGTACCGTGCCGCCGAGGTCGGCCAGCCGCTCCCGGGTCTGGTCCCGCATCGCCTTGTTGTCCATGAAGCCCAACCGGCCGAGCAGCCCCCGGGCCGGGATCTCCCGCCCGAGGAACATGTTCTGCGCCGGGTTGAGGTGCGGTGCCAGCGCCAGGTCCTGGTGCACCACCTCGATCCCGAGCCGGCTGGCGCCGGTCGGCGAGTCCAGCGTCACCCGCCGCCCCTCGAACTCGATCACTCCCGAGTCCAGCGCGAGGTTGCCGGTGAGGGCCTTGACCAGTGTCGACTTGCCCGCGCCGTTGTCCCCGATCAGCGCGACCACCTCGCCCGGGTCGATATCGAAGTCAGCGCCGTTGAGGGCCATCACGTGCCCGAAGGACCGGGACAGACCCTCCGCTCTGAGAACCGCTGTCATATGTTGCACCTCCGTCGGGGGGAACTACTCACGCATCAGGTCAGCTCGGGCCATCCGACGCCCGGGCGGCAGATCGCCACCCGGGCCGCGCCGGTCACGGTCCAGTCGCCGAGGCCGGCCGGCACCGCGTACGCCTGACCCTGGTTGATCGCCGCACGCCCGCCGGACCAGCCCAGCTCACCGGAACCGCCCAGCACGATCGCGACGGCGAAGCCGCGCGGAACGACCACCTCGCCCGGCTCCGGGCCATCGCCCGGTGCCGCGATGTCGACCCGGAAGAACGAGTCCGCGGCCGGCGGCAGCCCACGCTGGAGCGCACCGTCACGCGTCGCCGGATCGACGTGGTGCCGCAGCGTGGCCAACTCGTCCGGGCCGACCGCCCGGTGGCTGACCCCGCGCAGCGCAGTGTCGAAACCGAGGTCCAGATGCGACTCGTCGCGGGTCGCGGTGGTGACCGACCACTCCAGCAGAATCGAGAAGTCGGTGGGTTCCTGCACCTCGACCAGGAAGATCCCCGCACCCGTCGCATGCGGCTGCCCGGCCGGCACCAGCACACCGTCGCCCGGCCGCACCGAGATCTTGTTCATGTGCCCGAGCAGCCACTCCGAGTCCTGCGCGTCCACCCGCGCGGCCAGCTCCGCCGGATCGACGTCGGCCCGGAACCCGACCCAGACGGCGGGATCGTCGCCGCGCACATCCAGGATGTGCCAGGCCTCGGTCTTGCCGTAGCAGGAATGCAGATGTGCTTCGGCAAAGGGCCGAGTCGGATGTACGTGGACCGGCAGTCGCTGCCCCGCGTCCAGAAACTTCACCAGCAACCCGACATCGGCCGGTCCCGCCCCCGGCGCGCCCTGTGGAAAGCCCGTCCACCCGACCGGATCCGCCTCGACCAGCTTCGCGAACAGCGTGCCGTCCTCGAGCCGGCTCAGGCCGACATCCGGCTCACCGGCCCGATGCACGGTCGCCGCCAGCCACTCCTCCGGGCACCGCTCGCTCGCTAACGTCACGCCCCGGAGCGCGGCCAGCCGGTCGCCACCCCGATAGAAGTGGTCGATGATGTTCGGCGGCAGCAAGACCGGTCGCATGTCTACCGGCGGCATGGCAACTCTCCGGATCCCCGCTTCACCAGCGGCGTCGGCAACAGGATTTCGGCCGGGACCAGGTCGGTTCCCCCGATCCGGGCCAGCAACCGCTCGACTGCGGCGGCGGCGATCAGGGCCGGGTCGTGGTCGACCACGGTGATCCCCGGCTGCAGCGCGTCGGCGAGATCGAAGTCCCCGAAACTGATCAGCGCTACGTCGGTCCGCCCGGCCCGGTGCAGCGCACGCACCGCCCCCAGGCTGGTCCGGGCGTTCGACGAGAACAGGGCGGTCGGCGGATCGTCCAGCGCCAGCAGCTCGTTCACCGCCGTACCCCCCGGATCTTCCATCGCCAGCGACCCACGGTCGAGTTCCTTCTCCACCCGCACGCCGGCCGCGTCGAGGGCGGCCAGATATCCCTCGCGGCGGTGCACGGTCGTGGTCAGCTCGGAGTGGTCGCCGAGGAAGGCGATCCGCCGGTGCCCGAAGGAGAGCAGCTGCTCGACCGCGACCCGCGCGCCGGCCCGGTCGTTGACCCCGACCATGTCCAGCCCCGATCCCGGCCAGCCGCGGTCGACCAGCACCGCCGGCACGTCCTTGACGGTGACGTCGAAGTAGCCGTGGTTGCCCATCGTCGGCGCCAGCATCAGCCCGCGGACGTTCTCCCCGGTCATCCGCAGCAGCTGGTCCCGTTCCCGCTGCGGGTCGCGCCAGGTCGACGCCACCTGGGTGCTGAACCCGGCGGCCAGCGCGGTGACCTCGACCAACGACACCAGCGAGGCGAAGAACGGGTCGGCGATCGAGTCCACGATCACGCCGATCGTGCTGCTGTTGCCGGTCACCAGGCTGCGCGCGGCCGGATTGACGACGTACCCGAGCTCCTTGATCACGTCGAGGACGACGTTGCGGGTCTTGTCCGAGACGCCCGGAGCGCGGTTCACGACCCGGCTGACCGTCTTGATCGACACTCCCGCCACCCGGGCGACGTCGTACACGGTCGGGCGGCCCGCGGGCAGCTCAGCCACCATGCGCCACCTCCCCGGACGGTCTCATGTCATCCGTAACAGCCCCGAAACATCAACCCCAGGGCCGATCCTGCGCCCGCCCTGACAGCGCTGTCAACAGTTCCGGGTTTCGTGGTCGAATGGGAGCGCTTCCACCAGGGCAAACTCCCGTGACAGCGCTGTCTGGCCCGGCCCGAATGGGACTCATGCGCCACTGCCGGCCGGCATCCGAGGATGAAGTGGTCCTGGCCTTCCCGCGCGGCGAGATCGACTCGGAGCGGTTCGGGCCCCAGGCGCGCGAAGCACTCGACGAGGTCGGTGGGGGTCGGCTCATCCGGAAACCCGACCTGACCTCCGCGGCCGAGAACCGGGCACGGGAGCGGGCCCTCGCCACGACTCGGGGGTGGCGTGACTGTTCGAGGGGTTTCCCGATGGGCTGATTGTCGTGGGGACGCCTGATCTTCGGCAGCTCGTTCTGCTTCAAGGGCATGCGCGAGTTACGGCGTTGTTCGCCTTTCTTGGGGTGGCGGATGGGATTTCGCGGTGGGGGTGCTTCTAGAAACCGGACCCGGGGCCAGCGGTCGGTGGGACGTTGCGGTCGAGAGGCCACCTGCTCCAGCGTTGATCGTCGGAGTCAGGACAAAGGCTCCACCGGCGGAGGGGGAAGGGGGTCTTGACACCAGTTGCGGGCCGTTGCTGGCTGGGGTCAGGTCAAGACCGGGGCGCTGCGGCGGCTTCCATCGGCGCGGTGGGACTCGCAGTGCGGCTGGGGGTCGGGGCGCGGAGGCAAGCCAATCACCCTTTTGCGGGCTTGGTTTTCGGGCCGGTTGTTGGATATGCAAAAGCGCGGCCCCGGTTGGGACCGCGCTTTTGCATATCCTCTTTGTAGCGGGGACAGGATTTGAACCTGCGACCTCTGGGTTATGAGCCCAGCGAGCTACCGAGCTGCTCCACCCCGCGTCGGTAGTTAAACCCTACCCCAGGGCGTTTGCGGGGTTGTCGTTGGGTCCTAGTTGTTGCTTGTGGTGATTGGTTGGCGCAGGTATCCGCGGATGCTTAGGCTGTCGCGTCGCTGGGGGCGGCCTGCCGCTTCCAGGGTGGGGAAACGGTTCAGCAGTGCGGGGAAGGCGATCTGCGCCTCCAGGCGGGCCAAGGGTGCTCCCAGGCAGTAGTGGATGCCACCGCCGAAGGTCAGCGGGGTGGTGCCGGAACGGTCCAGGGCCAGGCGGTCGGGGGTGGGGAAACGCCGGGGGTCACGGTTGCCGGCGCCAAAGTAGGCCACCAGGCGCTCTCCGGCCGGTAGCGGGATGCCGGCGATCTCGGTCGGCTGCTGGACCACGCGGCCCACCAGCTGGATCGGGGCGTCGAAGCGCAGGAGCTCCTCGACCGCCGATGCCGCAAGGTCGGGCCGCTTCCGCAACGCCGCCATCTGGTCGGGGTGTTCCAGCAGCGCCTGAAGGCCGTTGCCGAGCAGGTGGGTGGTGGTCTCGAAACCGCCCAGCATGAGCAACGCGGCCAGGCCGACCACCTCGTCGTCGCTCAGCGCGGCCTCGTCGTCCCGTGCCGCCACCAGGGCGCTGATCAGGTCCGCGCCGGGGACACGGCGGCGCCGCTCAACGAGGTCGGTGAAGTAGTCGATGATCACCACGGCGGCGCGGTCGGCGGTGGCGATGGCCTCGGGCGAGATCCCCTCCATGACCAGAGTGAGATCCCTGATCAGATCCTGAAACTGGGCCCGGTCGGCTTCCGGGATGCCGAGCAGTTCCCCGATCACGGTGACCGGCAGCGGAAAAGCGAACGCGTCGATGAAGTCCACCTCCGCCTCACCCGACATCCGGTCGAGCAAGCCGTCGACCATCTCAACGATCGCCGGCCGCAACTCAGACACCCGCCGAGCCGTGAAGGCCCCGCTGACCAGCCGCCGCAGCCGAGTATGCCCAGGCGGATTCATCGCCACCAGATTGTCAAACACAAGCCGCAACGAAGGATGGTCACTCAGGCTGGGAAACCCAAAGGCCACCAGCTGCTCAACCGAAGCGCGCCCACACCGAGGATCCCGAACCACCGCCTCACAATCCTCATACCGCGTCACGACCAACCCCCCGTCGGCCCCCCGCACCACCGCCCCGATCTCCCGAAGCCGCGCATACAACGGATACGGATCATCCCGCCCCGCCGCCGTCCCCAACACGCCCAGCAGACCCCGAGCATCATCACTGTCAACGATGGACACCATGCCACGCGACGCTAACAGAACACCGTTTCCTTATCAAATCCGCATCGAGCTGCCACTCAATCAAGTTTCCCGCCGCCGGGGTCCGGGGGTCAGTCGAGCCCGCCCGAGCCGCCGCCTTCAAGAGCCGCACAGCTGGATCACCGGATTCGAAAGGTGCCGTCTCGCAGCGGAGACAATCACCCCTCGTGTCCCAGCTCCGCGCCAACAGCCTCCAGCCGCCCACAGCCGTTCAGCCGAGCAGATCCGCTCGCCAGATTCACCGCGGTAACGAAGTCACGAGCCGCCCCCGGCGCCCACCACCCGCCGCGCCACCCCACCCGCCGCGCCACCCCACCCGCCGCGCCACCCCGCCCGCCGCGCCACCCGCCGCCACCCGCCGCGCCACATCCTCCCCCGCGCAACCACCGCAACGTGGGGGTCTGGGGGGCTCGGCCCCCCAGGCGGAATAACGAAAGAGACCCCGGTCCAGCAAAGCTGGACAGGGGTCTCTCGTCTCTGTAGCGGGGACAGGATTTGAACCTGCGACCTCTGGGTTATGAGCCGTTCGACCCACGTCTCAGGAGCGGTGCCCATGCTCAGGCGTCGCGTCGTGAACTGCAACAACTCGCAGATGTGTCTCACCGACGCCAAGGTGTCGCATGAGTTCTGGGCTGTTCTTACTACCGCCGTACTACCAAGATCGCTTCACCGCATCCAGGTCAACACTAGAGCGAGCAGGCCCGCTGCGGCGACAAGGAGGCCGGTCAGCTCGGTGAGCAGGCGGCGCAAACGACGGATGGTGCTTGTCATGGTGGCGAGGCGAGAGTTCAGCGCGTTCCGATCCTGCCGGATCCCATCCGAGCACTCGCCGTTCCGTGAGTCGAAAACCATGCCTTCGAAGATGAAGCATCAGTTACGAGTAACATAAACTGATGCAAGAGGATGAGCTGCGAAGATACGTCAGTAGGAAGCTTCGACGCCCTCAGCTGTTCCCCGGCGTCTGGGGCCTGCTGATGCACGAAGGGTACGTCGAGGACGTCCTATACGGTGCTGAAGACCGCGACTGGCTGGTTGAGCGCGCTCGCGAGATGCTGGACTTCGGTCCTGCCGAGAAGCCAGCTGAGTCCGCCGACCAGCGTGGACCGAGCGTTGGCCAGGAACGGGCTTGGGCGTTGTCTCAACTGGTCGCCCACCATGCCGCCGGCGATCCCGACGTGGTGGCGTTCCGCGCCAAGCACCTCCCGGACGGGCTCATACCCTGGGCTGACGTCGAGAGTTGGATTGAGACCCGCTCAGCCCTGGAGGGCGAACGAACCAACGACGTTAAGTTCACAATTCCCAAGGGCACCCACATTGAGCGGGAGCGCGCAAGTACCAGATTCAACCCACCAATCGCCGAGGTGACGACCGGAATCCAGTACTCTAGCCGCACCATCGCGTACGCGATCCCCGGCGACACGGCCGTTCGTCGTCGCTTCGCCAACACCAACGGCGTGCTCGACCGACTGTCCAGACTCGGAGAAAGCTTGGCCGACGCTTTCGGTTGGCAACCCGTTCAAGGGACGGTATTCGTGCTGACGGGGGTCACCCCCCTGATCGCCACGGTCAGGCTGACCACGCCTGGGATCAAGATACGCCACAACTACAGTGTGGACTGGGCGCGGCGCATCACCCTGGACATCGACCCCGCTGCCACCTCCGACGAAGTCCTCGCGGCATTCGAGCAGGCTCGAAATGAGTTCGGGCAAGCAAGCCGACGTCGGCGTATGACCCCGAAGCATCTTCGGCTCGCGGCTTTCACCGGCGCCGAGCATGCCGACAAGCCCTGGGCGGAGCGGCACCGGCTTTGGAACGAAAAGTTCTCTGATTGGGCCTAC
Source organism: Actinoplanes sp. NPDC049265 (assembly GCF_043197135.1). Classification (NCBI taxonomy): domain Bacteria; kingdom Bacillati; phylum Actinomycetota; class Actinomycetes; order Micromonosporales; family Micromonosporaceae; genus Actinoplanes; species Actinoplanes sp. NPDC049265. The sequence continues at coordinate 426,044 of NZ_JBICSP010000001.1, forward strand.
CCAAACCAGTCCAACTTTCGTCGCGACGCAGCCCAGGCCCAGCGCCGCTTGTTGAACCCATGGAGCGAATAGCCACATCAAACGCCAGCTGACATGACCTTCGGCTCGCAATCAGGGCCCCAGTGAGTCGGCCTTACTACCGACCTACTACCGGTTTACTACCACTCAATCCAAGATCAGCGCCGGTCGGCGCTCGGTCGTCGCTCCGGGGCTCCGTGCTGCCTGGAGGACTCCCTTTGACTAACGAAACCTCGCGACCGCCACGCCGTCACGGCCACGCCGAGCGGTTGGAACGCGCCGCCTTGATCCTCATCCTCGCCGTCGTTGCGGTCCTGGCTGGCAAGGTCGCATTCGGACGCGTGGTCGACTGGACGATGGCGAACAGCCCGGACGCCATGCCACGAAGTGCCGGCTGGACCAACGGGGTCATCAGCGAACTGCTGCCGATCGGCGTCCTGCTGTTCATCCGCCACCAGAAGCGCCAGGGCCGCGCGCCGGGCGCTCTCGCGTGGATTGCACTGGTCGGCGCCTTTCTCTTCTCACTGACCGCTCAGCTCGCTCAAGCGGAATCGAACGTCTTCGGCTGGATCGTGGCAGCCATGCCCTCGGCAGCGTTCATGGTGCTGAGCAAGATGGTCGTCTCGATGCGGCCGGCGCAGCCCACCCCCGCGTTGGAGACCATCGTCGGCGAACATCACCCGAAGGTCGCTCCGGTCGTCGAGCCGTCGGTCTCCAGTGAACCCGAGCCGGAAGAGTGGCGTTCACCGGCTCTGGAAAGGGAGCCCGAACCCATCAACGGGCCGCAGACTGAGCCTGAGTGGCAAGTAGCACCCGAGTCGAAACCTCACCTGCCACGTCGGGTACACCCTCGATCGCTGACCAGCCGGACTGCCGTTGAGGCGGCGGCCAAGGAGTTGGGATCACACGCAAGCGTCACTGCGGTTGCCGCCCACGCCCAAGTCAGCGAGAGCACTGCCCGTCGGTATATGCCACGGGGTGCGTAATGGTCCCGCAGGGGCTAGTCATTATCAGGCACCGAAGGAAAAGGCGATCGATGCACTATGGCGGAAAGTAGCTGCCTATTGTCCCCCTCGCCCCGCCAGCGCAAGAAGTCGATCCTCTCTCCCGAAATCTCTTTAAACTCAGCGTTTACTGGCGAAGTGAGGCCATGGTTCGACACAATTAGAAACCTCGCATCAGGAGGCCCGGTTCTCAGATATTCAACCGCGCTCAACACCCTCCGACGTAAATGAGAGGGCTCGATCTTTTTGAATCGATAAATACTCTCGACAAGTATCGTTTCTTTATTCGTGAGAACGATAAAGTCAAAAGGATCTGTTCGGTGATGCTTGTCACCAACAAGGAGGGCGAAATCTGGCGCAACTACGGGCAGAATCGTCTGAAATGAAAGCAGCGACGAACGCAGCTCCTGCTCATACAATAGACCTGAGTCCCGAACGCTGACGCTGCCGCTGAGCCGCACAGCGCTCCGCACCTCCCCCATGAGGTCGATTGCCGCCGGGTCGGTAACCTGGAACCTCTCATTATCCGAGGCCGCCACCCCCACGCCGGGATCCTCTGCGTTATGCCGGGATATGTGCTCTGCGTCGGCCTGATCCGGACCGTTTCTATCCACCGAAGTGTCGTCAACCTTCGCTTCCTTCGCGATTGGCAGTTCGACTTCACTCCGATCAATCCGGGAAGACGGCTGAAACATCGATAAAATCGAACTTACTGTTCCCGCTTGGAGGCTATCGCCGGGAGGCTCATTCGCTCGCTGCGCCAACTCTGTCAACATTGTAAACGTCACAATATGTGAAAGCGCCTCCCTCTTCCCGCCCTCCACAACTGCCCTGTCATAGACCCAGCTTAAAGTGTCCCACCACCGATCGTGACGCTGCTGTCGCTTCGTATTTGAGAGCTGCGCCCTGGCAATTAAGGCTGCAATAATTGCAGCCAAGAGGGCCGCCAAGCCACCAGCGCCGGCCGAAGTCAGGAACCGCTGGATAAACGGTTCCATTGCGGGCGCTACAACCGGATATGTTGAGACTGCGGGGCTGGCCGGGGACACGTTGATCGGTAATGATGAGGGATCCGGACTGGGGACACCTAGAGCAGCAATCAAATCAAGCCGGAAGATCATAATTGCCAGCCCCTTCAGCGTCGCCACTACAGGATCATATTAGCCGTCCTAGTGGACTGGCCAGATCGATGACCTGTAGCGAGTAGACGTGAGAGGCCATCCACTTTCAGACGGGAATTACGAACGATCCCACAGTCGGTGTTGGTATCCGCCTGTCGTGGAGGTCTCCGCCCCGCCGGTGCGACGTGAGCGGAGACTGTCCTCAAGGCTGAAGGGCTCAGGCGTAATCGACATCAAGTTCCGTCTTGGCCACGGCAAGCAGTTCGTCCGCCAGCTTCGAGTTGTCGACGGTGCTGAGCCAGTCGATTAGGAGGTCGCGCGCCCTGTCGATCTCTGCGGCGAGTGCGGCGGGGTCGGCGAAGCGGGCGGGTGCGATCGCCCGGCGCAGGTCAGTGGATTCGATCGCGGCTGAGGCGAGCTTTTCGCCGATCCAGTATCCGGTCCGCTCGCGTACGACGAAGGTCAGGTGAACGCTCTGCTCCTGCTGACCGTGCGCGTGGGGGTTGTGCACCCATCCACGGGGCAGCACGAGAACCTGGCCGGGGCCGAGATCGAATTCCATATCCGGGCCTGCGGCCTTCAGCCGATCGACCAAGTCGGCCAAGGGGTGGGTGTTGGACGCGTGGTGGTCGCGGTGCGGCTCCTCGACGACCGGTTTCCATATCTGCCAGGTCTTGCGTCCGGCCATCTGGTAGATGATTCCCATGTTCTGGTCCCAGTGGTAGTCCAGCCCCTGCGCGCCGCCGGGGGTGACGAAGCCGGTGACGTAGCAGCCATAGCCGGTCTCGCTTTGGATGGCAGCGCACATGGCGTGCAGTGGCGGGTACCAGCGGTTGAGGTTGCGCAGTTGGAAGCTGTAACCCCGGTCCCGCCACATGGCGACCTTGGCTGGGTCGAGGTGACCGCCGGTGGTGAACGCACGGGGATGCCGTGCTGCACCATCCTTGATCACGTTGATTTCTTCGGCGGGAGCGGTACCGGTGTCAAGGTAACGGGTCAACATCTGCGCATTGACGATCTGCGGGAGATGGCTGTTGGCCGGCAGCTCGACAACCGTGGGTTTGGTTGGCCACTCGATGAGCATGTCGTGGCGGGTGGTGTCGTCGAACAGCATCGCGAGGCTCATTCTGTCCTCCGGTAGTTGACGATGATTCAGGATTTCGGGGGCATCGGGCAGGGGATCTCACGGCGATGGCTGTGCCGGCAGCAGACGGCCGCGAACACGACCTGCCCTTGGTCACTGGTGTAGTACTGCCACCAGGCGTCGACACCGTTGATCAGGCCGTCACGGCTGATGACCTTGCGACTGTCAAGGCTCACGTACGCCTGGGCGCCGCCCGGGTGTTCCATCGGGGGGTGGCGCTGGTAGTTCGCGACGAGCCAGGCAATGGCGTCGTCGGGATCGGTCCAGGTGCGGCCGGCCTCTGGGCGTCGCAGGAGGTAGTGGCCGGTTTGCAGGGGCGGCAGGGTCGACCGGATGAACGCGTCGGTCTCGGGCGCGCCGGTGGGACCGGGGCGGCGCAGAGACTCGTTTCTCAGCTCGGCGCTCGCGCCCATCCAGGAGTACCCGTGCCAATGCCGCGCCGCGGTCATGTTTCCCCTTTTGCCGTTTGCTGGGTGGCGGGCCGCGCGAAGGCGGCCCGCCGGTTTGACTGGTTCTGCTGGGTCAGGCGTTGACGTCCGGCGCCGCGGACACGGCGGCGACGAAGTCCGTCATCTCAGCGGCGCTGAACCGCAGCTCCGGGCTGGCCGTGCCGCGCTTGGTGTCGCGGATGGCGTAGGCGCCAGGGGTACCAGGGATCTCCGCGTACGAGACGCAGGACTCCAGGCTGCCGCCGATGTTGCCGCCGCACGGCGTCTGGAACGCCTCGTCCGGGATCTCCACGGAGTACAGGTCGTCCTTGGGCATGACAGGATCTCCTTTGCAGGTGCCGTTGCGGAGATGCGGTCTCCGCGCCGTAGTGCACTTGCACCCCGGCTCGGGCCGTCTGCTTTCCACGGAAGGCGGCTCCGGGCCGGGAGCCTTATCGCCGGCCGACGGCTACCTCATTGAGAGCAACGATCGGTGCGGCACTCGACAGCTCACGAACCGTGACAAGATCACCTAGTAGGCGGATACTCCTCGGTCGCAGCGAGCCGGATCATTCGATGAACGTCATTGGTGTCCTTTGTTCCGCGCCGGTGCGACGTGGCGGCGGGCGTCGAGGCATTCCGGTGTGGCCCTGCGCGGCCCTGGGCGGCCCTGGTGAGCGGGGGCGCGGACTGGGGGGTACACGTTTGCGTCCAACTCCGCCCCACGTGGATACGGCGGAGCCGGACGGCGCTTGTCCGGGCTCGCGGCGCCATTCGCTGATCAGTACGGGCCGTGGGGACGCCGGCTGGTTCGGTTCGGAGGTACCGAGCAGATCGAGGCCGTCGAAGAACGCGGCGACTTCCTCATGGTTGCGGGGGTAGAAGCCGTCCTTGCCGGGGTAGTCCTCGCCGGTGAGCCGCTTGACGTTCTCTGTCGGGATCAGGTCGTAGCTGGCGTGGGAGAGCACCAGCAGACTCCCGGCGGGCAGCGCGTCCAGCAGAGTGCCAACCACCCGGTAGGGCTCGTCGGCGTCCGAGAGGAAATGCGCGACCGCCACCAGCATCAGGGCCACTGGCTGGGTGAGGTCCAGGGTCTGGTGAAGGACGTCGTGGTGCAGGATCTTCTCGGGCTCACGCAGGTCCGCGTCGAGGTACGCGCAGCGGCCCTGCGGGGTGCTGGTCAGCAGCGCACGGGCATGGGTGAGGACCAGGGCATCGTTGTCGACGTACACGATCCGGCAGGACGGGTCGATGGCTTGTGCGACCTCATGGGTGTTGTTTGCGGTGGGCAGGCCGGTACCGATGTCCAGGAACTGCCGTACCCCCGCTTCTTCGACGGCGTAGCGGACGGCGCGTTGCAGGAACCCGCGGTTCTCCCGAACCGCGACAACGATGTCCGGCCAACGTTGCAGGATGGCGTCGCCTGATTCGCGGTCGGCGGCGAAGTTGTCCTTCCCGCCGAGCCAGTAGTCATAGCGGCGCGCGGGATGCGCGACGGAGGTGTCGATCCATGGTGCCGGTGCGCCGCCCGGATCGGTGTTGATGTTGGGTTCAGTCATCATCGGGTGCCCGCGCTTAGATGTTGATCACGGCGGTGATCAGGTAGTGGTCGGATGGGTACGGCCGACCGGCTGCCTGGCGTTCGTGGTAGCTGTCGGGGTGGACGTGCACGAGCGGGTCGGCTGGTTTGTGGACCTGGTAGCTGGCCGGGTCGACGTGCGGGCGCATCGCGTCGTTGACCAGGAGGTAGTCGACGAGGTCGGGGCCGCCTTCGCCGGGTTTGTCGGGCACGCTGGGTTGGATGGGCTGGCCGGTGGTGTGCCAGGCGAGTTCGGTGATGGCGTGGTAGCCGGCGCCGCCGTGGCGTGAGCGGGTGTGCGGGTTCCATCCGCCGATGAGGAAGTCGAGTGCGGCGGTGTCGGCACGGACCGGTCCGTGTAGGCCGCCTTGTTCGGTGTCGAAGCCGGCGTGGGCGCCTTTGTATCGGCGGAAGGCGGGATGGGCTGTGGTCCAGTCGCGTTGCGGGAAGTGTGGTCCGCTGGCCGAGCAGTTCAGATCTCCCCCGCCGATGAACGGCAGGCTGCTGTGGCCGTGCTGTCCGAGCAGTTTCGCGGCGTACAACCGTTGGCAGCCGTGCCAGGGGTCGAAGTGGGCGACCCAGGCGCCGAACTCGTTGCCGGTGGTGTTGGACCGGAACCGGCCCACATTGCGCTGATCCTCGAACACCGAGGGGTCGTGCGGGTCGTCGCCGGGCCAATGCAGGCAGGTCAGCAGGTTCTGGTTGTAGAAGATCGCCGGGGGCATCGGCCCACGCTCCAGGGTGCCGAGCAACCCGAAGTACGGGGCGCCGAACTGCTCGGTCAGGGCGCGTTCGGCCAGCCGTAAACCGCGGTACTGGTCGTGGCGGTAGAACTTGGCCTCGCAGAACAGGATCATCGCGGGTGGCGTGTCGAGGACGGCGAACGCGTCCTTGAGCGGGTTCATGTCGAAGCCGTCGCCGGTGCGGCGGTGTCCGCCGGATTGGTAGTTGAACGTGGCGATCAGCAGGCCGCTCATGAGCGGGACCCCTTCGATGTTGTGGTGGCTGTGCCCGGGGTGGGCCGGGTCGGCTTGCGCTTGCGGGGGCCGCCGCGTCGGCGCAGGGTCACGCCGGCGTCGGCGAGGAGTTGGCGGGTGGAGCCGTAGCTGCGGCGGGTGTTCCGGCTGATCTCGCGGATGGTGTCGCCGCGCTGGTAAGCCCCGACCACGACGACGCTCAAAGCGCGTAACTCGTCAGGGGTGAGCCGGATCTGCGGTTGCCGGGGGCCGTTGAACGTGCGCAGTTTGATGCCGGCTTCGGCAAGGAGGGTGCGCACGACCCAGGGATTACGCCCGATGGTGGTGGCGATGCTGGCAACGTTGTGGTCCCGCCGATAAAGATTGGCCACCCTGTTGCGTTCTTTGTCGCGTTCGGAGCCGGTTAGCCGCTTCCGGACCGGCGTCTGAGCCGGGCTCACCGCAGCGCCCCCGTCGGCGCCGTGTCGCGGATGGTCGCGTGGCTGACTGGCCGAACCTGCCGAACGGAGTCGCCGATGGTGGGCAGGATGCCGACGGTGCGCCGGCTGTCGGAGCCGGTGTGACGGTGCCCGCCGGACTGGTAGTTGAACGTGGCGATCAGCAGACGGCTGCTCATCGGCGGGCTCCTCTGCGTGTGGCTGGTGCTGATGGCGTACGCGGATCGGTCTGGCGGGCCCGGCTGGTGGCACGGGGGCCGCCGTGTTGGCGCAGCTTCACGCCGGAGTTGGTGAGCAGGCGGTGAACGGCGCCGTAGCTTCGCCCGGTGGCGTCGGCGATCGTGCGGATGGTGTCGCCGCTGCGGTACGCCCGAATCACGTAGGCGCGGTGGAACGCCAGCTGATCACCGGTCAATCGCTGGCCCCGCTTGTACGGCGGTCCGATACTCGCCGACGTGGCAGTCATCGGATGATCCTCCGTTGCGGGCGGGGCTGGGAGCGGTGCTCAGCCACACGGGCGGGCAGCATGACCACGACCGTGACGTAGAACGCGACCACCACGGCGCGCAGCTGAGTTCCGAGTCGGTTCACCGGGCCACCGCCGTCGCCGTGGTGTCGCGCTTGACCGCCCGGTTGGTGGTGAACTTGTGCCAGAGGGCTTTACGGATCGGTGGTATCCGGCCGACGGTGTGCCAGGTGTCGCGGCCGGTGTGCTGATAGCCACGGGCCAGCAGCCCGCTGGTCAGGCCGGTCAGGTGCCGGGCGCCCCAGATCGGCACCACGTCGCCGCCGAGGGTGTCGATCGTGTCCAGGACCAGCTTGTCGCGCTGCTCCAGCATGACCTGGTCGAGGTCGGTGCCCCACTCGCGTTGCATCCAGCCCGGCACCAGCCCGATCACTCGGAGACTGACGGTCAGCCGGAGCCGCATGACCGCTTGCAACTGGCGGGGGTCGAGGGCTTGTCCGGTCTTCTTGTTGGTGGTGGCAGCCGTGACGGTCTGCTGGACGTTCTGCGCGCCGGCCTGCTGCACGAAGGCCGCCATGGACAGGTCGACGTAGTGCCAGTCGTCGCGCCACCCGAACGCGAGGTGCTCGTGCGTCCACCCGAAGTGCTGCTCGAACGTCGCGGCCATGGCGAGCTGCATCTGCACGTACCCGCCCAGGGCGGTCTTCTCGGCTTCGTTGGCCTGGGCCAGGTCCGGGTCGTCGGCGGGGGCCGTTTTCGTGCCTTCGCGCAGCACGGTGGCGCCACCTTGTTGCAGGACAGTGATGGCATGCAGCAGCCGCTGGTAGTAGCCCGGGGTGCCGTAATGGTTCGTGGCGACCACGGTCACCCGACGGCCGGTCTGCGGATGCCGGAAAGCGCGGATCGGGGTTTGCAGACGACCGATCGGGGCGAGCCGGGCGAACTTAGCCATGACGGAGCAACGTCTCCTAAACGAAGAGGGGTGAAAATTTTCGACAGGGGTGGAGGTGCTTCAGAGGTGTTCGGGGCCAGGCCTGGACGTCGCCCACCCGAAGGCGGAGGGAACTTCGTGGCTGGCGACGCCCCAGCCCCCGGGCCGAGCCGCCAAACCCAGAGGTGCGCGTCTGTCGGGACCGGTCTCAGCCCGAGCGGGAAGTCATCGGCTGGCAGCCGCAGCGGCCGGTTCCCCGGCCCGGTCCGTGGTATTGCTCGCGGGTCGCCACATCGGCCACAGCTGAGGTCCGTCTCCAGCGATCCGGAACGAAGGCCGGGGTTGATAGCCGTGCCGGTCGTACAAGGCGGTGGGTCCGGACCCGGTGGACTCCAGATAGCACGGCAGCCCTAACCGGTCGGCGAGCTGATGCAGGTGGTCGAGCAGTGCTGAGCCGTATCCGCGCCGTTGCGCGTCGAGGTTGACCGCGACGAACTGCACGTACAGATGCTCGACGTCGTCGGGGTGGTTCGCCTCGGTGGCCGCGTCCAGGGCCCGGAACCGGTCGACGCGATCGCCGAAGATCTGCTCCATCCGGTGCTCGTAGGCCGGGATCTCGGGCACGCGCCGGCCGCCGCCACGCAGGAACATCACCGCGACCGCTTTGCCGTCGGTGGTGATGTTAACCAGCCCGTACTCCAGCGCGTGGCGGGTCAGCATCCCGAAGTACGGCCGGTACATGCGACGCCGCTGCGTCTTGTTCGGGACCAGCCACGGGCCGAGATCCCCGCCGACGAACGCCGAGACCAGCACGCTGGTGACGTGTACGGCATCGTCGGTGCTCGCCTGGCGGCCCTCGATCGGCTGCGAGGCCCGGATCACCGGACAACTCCGGTCGTCGGCGTCCTCAGGGCGGCAGCATCCCCGGCCGGACTGACGGTGCGGTGGGCACCGAGACCGATCCTGGCGTACACCTCAGGCCTGGCTCTACGAACGATGAACGCCCACACCACCCCGACGGCGAATACGGCCGGGTAGGCCCCGAGCAGCCACCATTGCGTGCCCGACGCGGGGTCGACCCCGAACAGCGCAGCCGCGTTGTCTACCGTCGCGTAACACACCCCAGCGAGAGCGACAAAAGCCAACGCGGGCGCCACCCGGCCTTCCCACACACCCGCCTGGTTGTCGCGGCGGGCGAAGAAAGCGACCACCGCGCTGCTAGTAATGGTCATCAACGCCAGCACCCCGACTCCGCCGAGCACGGTGAGCCAGAAGAATCCCTTGGTGAACGGGTCCCAGCCAGTCAGCACGAACGCGACGATCCCGGCGAACGCGACAACGGTCTGAGTGATGCTGCCACCCACCGGCGCCTTTGACCGCTTCCCGACCCGGCCCCACAGGGTGGGGAACACGCCCTCGCGGGCAAGGGCGAACACAATGCGCGCGTCAGTGTTCTGAAAGGCCAGGATCGCGGCGAAGATGCTGGACAGCAACAGGAACTGGCCCGTCGTGATCACCGCCGGCGGCAGGTGGGGCGCGGCCAGGTTGAAGATCAGCGCCGATCCTTCCGCGGTGGACCGGGCGACAATCTGATCCGGGCCGGCCGCCACCGACATCGCCCAGGCGCAGAAGGCGTAGAGGCCACCAATCAGAGTGACGGCGATGAACGTCGCCCGCGCCACCGTCCTGCGCGGGTCTTTGGTCTCCTCGCTGAACACAGCGGTGCCTTCGAACCCGACGAACCCGGCGATCGCCGTCGCCAACGCCGCACCCAGCCCCGTCGTCAGCAGATTCGACGGCGACAACGTCATCACCGACAGGCGCCCGCCCGCCGGATGTCTTACCTGCACCACGGCCAGCACGACCGCCACGCAGATCTCGGCGACCAGCAGCACCGACAACACCACGCCGAGCAGATCAATCCGTGTCACACCCAGCACCGCAGCGATCGCCCACGCCGCGTAGGCCCAAATCCACCACGGCATCGTCAGACCGGCGTGGGCGGTCATGAAATCGGCCGCGACCACCCCGAACCCGCAATACAGGCCGACCTGCATCAACGGCCCGTACGCGGCCAGCGCCATCAACGCGCCCCCAACACCAGCAGGCTTGCCCAGGCCACGACTGATGTAGGTGTAGAACGCGCCAGCGTTCACGATCCGCCGAGACATCGCCACATACCCGACCGCGAACAACCCCAGCACCACCGCCACCACCACATACGCCAGCGGGATACCCGTACTGCCGGTCACGGCGAACCCGGCCGTCGCACCACCAGCGACCACCGTCAACGGCGCCGCCGCAGCCATCACACTGAACACCAGCGGAGCAACACCCAGCCGCGACCTCGCCAAAGCAGCCGCGACACCACCCCGACCCATGGCGGTGGCTCTACGTACGTCAGGCATGACAATGAACTCCTCAACGAGGGGAAAGAGGGAAAGAGAAAACGTTCGGCCAGCTCACAACGGCGAACGCCCGCGCGATTCAGCGGATCAGGACACCGGCCCCGACGACCGCCTCGGTACGGGAAATCAGATCTTGCACATCAACGGGCACGAGCTGGGCGACCTGATAACGGATGTGCTGTTCAATACCGGGATCCCAGGTATTGAGGACTTCGTGGTGCAGACCCATCGCCACCATCAACCCGGCCAACACCGCATCAACAACATGCAAGTACTCGCCCCGACGGATGGTGTCCGCGATCCGAGCCGCCGGCGCCGCCGCCTCGACCGTGTCCACCGGAACAAACCGCGTCACCCGCGTCAACCCCAACGTCCGAAGCTGACGAGGCCGCTCAACACGGATCTGACGTGCCTTTACCAGCCGGTTACTCATCTCGGCGACCGCATCCAACGCCAGCGCAGCGACCCAGTCGCTAACCGGCAGCAGCTGCTGCTCCGCACGTACCCGGGCCAGCACCGTATTCGCCAAATCGTCCGACGGGGCGGCAGTGTCCACGACCATCAACAATCCGTCCCGTGACGTCACCCGGCCGACCAGCATCAACTCGGCCAGCAACGCCGCACCCAAACCGACCGCGACGACATCCGGATGCACCTCAGGCTCACCGAACGAATCATGCGCAGCAAAGAACAGCTGACCGGCCAACGCCGGCCACGCCTCCGCGCGGCGCCGATGCAGACCAGGCTGACGTGACACACCCCCAACCAGCGGAGGCCATGCACCCTGCTGCCATTCCGGCGCAGGTCGTCCAGGGGGCTGAGGGTGACGGCTGCTTTGTCGGCGCATCACGACCGCCGCACCAATTCACTAGACAGCTCCCGCGTGGATGCTCCACAACTCGGGCACCATCGGGCCTTGACCTTGAACAAAAGCAGCCCGGCCAGAAAGCCCACCACCAACGCCGCCACGAGGGCCGTGATCAACACGACGTACTCCTTTGTCGAGTGGTTGATTTGCCGGTTCACGGCCGGCACGCACCATCGCCTTCGTGCTGCCGGTCACAATGCGTTGCGATCAACAGCCTGGTTGCAAGGAGACGTGGAGCAAAGTGGACAGGCGTAAGCCGCTGTCAGCCGACACCATGATGGGTTGCTTACATCGGCCAGGGTGCGGCTAAGGTCCGTTCATGAGCACGGAGCCCAAGCGAGCGAGCGAATGGACCATCCACGGAGAGCGAGTCGTTGACGACACCCGTAGAGCAGTGCTGAGCGTCGCTGATGTGGAGCTGCCCGACGGTGTTCGATTTGAGCAGTACGTCCTGCGCGTCCCACCCGCAGCGATGGTCGTCGTCATCGACGATGACGACCGCATCCTCATGATGTGGCGGCACCGTTTCATCGCAAACCGATGGGTATGGGAGCTTCCGGGCGGCTACCTGGACCCAGCAGAGGATCCGGAAACATGTGCCGCCCGCGAAGTGGAAGAGGAAACAGGGTGGCGACCGCGAAAAATGGAAAGAATGGTTACTTTCCAGCCAATGATCGGTACAATCGATCAAGAGAACGTTGTGTACCTAGCTCGCGGCGCTGATTACACTGGTTCGGCGCCGGACATCAACGAGGCAGAGCGAATCGCGTGGATCCCGATCAGTGAAGTGCAGCGGCACATGGAAGACGGATCAATCGTCGGCGCTGGATCAGTTGCCGGCTTGTTTGCCGTCCTGCTGCTCAAAGCTCAAGGGAAGCTCTAGCTAGTCGCTTCGAACCTGTCGGAAAAGTCTCGCACGGCTGGCAGGCCTACGTGCTTGGAGAGCCGACCTGCCAGCTCAGCGAGGTAGTCGCCGGCCCTCGCTGAGGAAAGTCCTTCTGCTGCTTCGACCGCGTCAATTCCGACACGGCTTGCTTCCTCGATCTCCCCAGTTTGGACATGAGCAAGTGCGAGCAGAGCGAGGTTAAATTGACGGCCCCTTGCGTACTGCTGTCCGTCCATTTCAAGCGATCGCTTGGCAAAACGCTGAGCAATGTCTCCCCGGCCCAGCGCGACAAAACAGTGTCCGAACTTCGCCGCGAGGTACGCCTCATCGAAATATCCGATCCACTGAGGATCGGCGCCGCGATCTGTCTTGTCGAATAGTTTCTCTGCTGTATCGAGCGCCGCAGCGCACGCTGCCTCATTGCCGCTGACAGCGTGGCCTTGGGCCTCTAGGACTGCCGACTCCGCGCGGATCGCCCCAACGCCCGCTTCCAGAGCCGCTTTTCCGGCAGCGCGAGCAAGGTCGATCGCCTCGTCCGGACAACGCATGTACGAAGCCTGGTGACTCATCGCGGCCAAGATCTCCGCACCAAGTGGACGGTCGGAGGCTCCAGCCGCAAGGCGCAGCGCCTGAATCAGATACCGTTGTGCAAGCCCATGCATGCCGGCGTCGTATGAAGACCACGCAGCTAATTGCACGGTCTCAGCTACGGCGGCCAAGAGCTTCTTGCCGGTGGCAGCATTGTAGCGGCCGTTGACCAGTTCCGTTACGTCGCTGCCCAGAAAACGTACAACACTTTCCCGAACGTGACCGCCCCCAAATTTATTGTCGAGCGATCTGTACGTTGCCGTTATCTGCCGTACCATTTCTACATCAGGCAACCCAATCGCCTTCTCGCCATCCCCAGTCGGATTTTCATCGAGGGGAGACATCAGCCAGCGCATGGCTGGGGGCAGGAACGACGCTGCGCTGAATCCAGCGCTACGGAGGAATCTTCGTCGCTGCATGTCTCCCCGCCACAGGTCCGCTGCGGCATCTATGGCGCGCCGCCAGTTCGGTGCGAACTGTAGCTCGGCGGATGGTTGAGCTGCCGCCACCTCGGGCATCACCGACCGTACGCCGGTGTCGGCTGACACTTCGTAGACCAGGGCTGACAACCGTCCGCCCGCCTCTAGTGCGTCGTCGAGCAGAGTTGCGACAGCAACACTAGGCCGCTTCTTCCCCGACTCAAGATCCCACAAGTAGCCATGCGAACAATGAATCTGCTGGCCGAGGCGCCGCAACGAGATACGTCGCGCCGCACGGAACTCCTTCAGGAGGTGACCAAAACCAGGATCAGCAACGACAGTCCGTCGTGGCATGTCCAGCCCCCAGGGTTCGCAGTCATGGTTCCGTTGGCTACATAGAAGGTGAGGCTACCCGACACCTAAGCCAGGCGCCATGTTCAACCAATCGGCAATTCAATTGCAGCCTTTTGCTAGGCACTGAGTTGAAGTGGTGAACGAAAAGCAGGCCCCGCTCCGTCATGCGACGGAGCGGGGCTTGTGAGGATTCCGCTACTTGTCCGACTCAGATTCTGTTCCGTTTAGCGTTTCGACGATGCGGCCGACCGCTCGGGCGAGGCGCTCGGATGCGGTGGATGCGGCGATGCGCTCATGGCGGGCGATGGTCTTCTGTGGCCAGTCGAGGCCGAAGCGCATGATCAGGGCGCGTCGTTCGGTGTCGTTGAGCGGGGCGTGCTGCCAGCCGGTGTGGATGTCGGCGAGGTGGGCGTACAGGGTGCCGGCGTGGGCGGGGTCCGCGGTAGGTCGTGGCATGTCGGGGTCGGGGGCGGTGGGGTTGGCCATGCCGTAGGCGGTGTCGTGGTCCCAGACGGCGGGCAGGAGCTGTTCGACCAGTTCGCGGGTGTAGGTGCTCATGCCACCTCCGCTCGAATCAGCTCGTAGGAGATGTGACGGGTGCGGCGGTTAGCCTCCGTCTTAACCATGTCGACCAGGTCGCACCAGAGCCGGTGGTGCAGCAGGCCGAGACCCTTGCTCGGATCGGCGATGTAGCCGCGGACGTTGTCGGCCTGTTCGGCGAGCCGGATGACGGCTTCCTGGTACAGGTCGTCGTATTCGGTGGTGTTGCGGTATTGGGCGGCGACCTTCGCGGCGGCTTTCTGAGCCACTTCGGTGACGCCGTCGATGTCCAGGACGGACCAGTCCCCCGTGGTCAACGCACTACCTCCTTGATGTTGGTGTGTCCTTGCTTGGTGAGGGCGACGATCAGCCCGGGTGCGCCTCCGGTGCCTTTGGCGTGGCGCCACCAGGTGCTTTCGCTCTCCATAGCCGGAGGCTGGATGAACTGCCGCCAGCCGTCGGAGTCGATGAGTTCGTGGTGCAGGTGACCGGCGACCAGCAGGTCCGCCTGGTGCATGGCGCTTTCCTTGTTGAATGCCTGCTGGCGCCACCACTCGAAGTGCCGACCGGGCTTCCACTGGTGGCCGTGCGCGTGCGCTATGACGGTGCCGGCGATGTCGAGTACGACGGTCAGTTCGTCGGTGCGCGGAACGTAGAACTCGACGTGGCCGAAGGCGTTTGGGTTGAGACGTGCGGCGTCGTGGACGGCGATCAGCGATTCGGTGTCGTGACTGTCGTCGTACCTGGTGACGCCGCCCTTGCCGAACCGCACGGCTTCCCCGTGGTTACCGGGTACAGCGGCCATCGAGATCCGATTGGCCAGCGGCGCGAACACGGTCAGGGCGTGCAGCATGACCCGGCGGGTGAGCCGGATCTGATCGGTGAGCGGCAGCGGCGTCCGCCAGGCATTGGCGCCGCCTTGGGCAACGAAGCCCTCGACGTGATCGCCCATCCAGCCCACGTGGACGTGGCCGATGTTCGCCCGCTTGCGGTATTCGGTGAGCAGGTCAGCAGCTCGGTTCAGGCCGGCGACCGTACGTCTGAGCGCGCCGGCGGCTCCGTCGCCGTCGATCTTGCCGAATTGCATGTCCCCGAGCAGAACCAGAAATCCGTGATCACCGTCGGGCCGTACCGGGTTCGGGCTGTACTGGCGGACCTGGGTCACCAGCTCATCGACCGGTACCCGGGGCACCTCACCGTGTCCGGTTCGGGTGAAGGTGTAGCGGGTGCTGATGCCGTCGTCACCGTTGGGCATCGTCCAGGTCGACGAGCGGAACCCGGTGGCGATCCACCGTTCCGGGTCGAGGCCTTGGGCGCGCAGGTACGCGGAGGCCGCGTCCTCGGTTACCTGCCCGTTGTCGCCGCGGACGGTGACGGTTGCGACGTCGCCACGGACTTCGACCTCACGGGTCAGATCGCCAGGTCGAGTTTTTCGGTTCGGCAGGGTCGGGCCGATGGGCTTGGCCAGCAGTTCGTGCAGAAGTTCATCGGTCATCGTCGGGCCTCCCCGGGTGGCGCAGGGCGCGCCGGTAGGTGCGGATGGTGGAGGCGGACACCGGTGTTCCCGCGCGGTGGAGCCAGCCGGCGAGGTATTCGGCGCTGGTCCGGCCGAGCAGGTGTAGCCAGAACGCGGCCCGGGTCGGCTCGTCCATGGCGTCCCAGGCGGTGTTCAGGCGCTGGCCTGGAGTGCCGGGCAGCTCGACAACGCGGCTCATGGCGACACCTCGACGATCCGCACCCGGTGCTCGATGCGGATTTGCGAGGGGCTGTCGGTCCAGTCGGTGCCCATGTACGCCCAGTACGCGCTGTGACTGTCTCCGCCGGGGTCGCGGTATTGGCCGAGCCGGTTGCTGCCGGTGCCGTGGGTGTACCGCACGATGGCGTAGTCACCGTCGCGGAGACATTCCTTTGTGCCGCTCATGCAGCCACCTCCGTGCCGACCAATGCGTGCAGGGCGTTCGCGCCGTCTCGCAGGTAGGTGTCGGTGACGTCGCCTCGCCGCAGTCGCACGCCCTTGGCGGTACGCAGCGACCGGCAGACGCGGGTGGTGAAGTCCGCGCCGGCGTCATCGGCATCGCCCCACACCCACGCGCGGGAGAACCCGGCGAGCATCCGCCGGTGGTGTGCCTTCCAGCCGGAGGCGCCAGGGATGGCAATGGCCGGCAGACCGACGATCGTGAGCACCTGGGCGTCGAACTCGCCTTCGGCAATGTGGATCTCGTCGTCGGCCCGATGCACGGCGGACACGTTGTACACGCGGGCCGGTTCGCCGGCCAGGCTCATGTACTTGCCGTGCCCGTGCTCGCGGTGGACGTGGCCGTCGTTGAGGCAGCGGAACCGGATGCTCAGCGGGTGGTCGTCGCGGTCCAGGTAGGGGATGGCGAGGTAGCCGCGGAAGCGTTCGTGGCCGGGCAGCGGGTCAGCGACGACGCCAAGCCGGAACGTAGCCGCCGTGTGCTGGTCGATTCCGCGTGCTAGCAGGTAGCGAGCGGCGTCGGCCGTAACGGCTGCCTGATAGGTCGCTGTCGCCTCCTCCAGCGCTTCCCGTTGGGAGGCCGAGAGAGGCCGCAAGGGCTCTTGCTCGGACAAAGTCCACGCCTTCTTTCTCCATGATCAGGGTGTAGGCGTCGCCGCCTCGGCTGCAGGAGTGGCAGCGCCACAGGTCTTTGTTCGTGTCGATCGAGCAGGACGGGGTGTGGTCCTCGTGCAGCAGACAGGCGATCATCTGGGTGGTGCGTGACGGCTCGTACGGAACCTCGTAGTGCTCCAGCACTGCCGTCAGCGAGGGCTTGTCGCTCGTTGACGTCCTCCTGTTGGCCTGGCCTTGTAAGCGTCGCCCGGCATCAGCCGGATGGATAGCTGTCTCAGGTTGTCTTGGGTTGACTGGGGTTGACTGGGGTTGACTGGGGTTGACCCGGCGTGGGGTTCATCCGGTTCACAGGCCGAAGTAGTCGCGCACGGTGGTCAGCACGTACGCGTCCTTCCAGTTCTTGCCTCGTGACTTGGCGATAACGACGCCGCGCACGTCGGCCGGATCCAGTCCTCTGGCCTTGGCGTAGTTGATGCGCTCGGTCATCGCCTCGCGGACAAACTCGGCCGGATGCAGAACGCCAGCCTTGGCCTCGACCACCACGTGCTGGACGTTGCGGTCCATGCACTCGATGACTCTGACCACGAGGTCACCTTCGTCGTGCTGGCCGGCCAGGCGGAGCCGTTCGACTTCGTGGCCGTGCTCGCGCAGGCCCTTCAGCAGAGCGACCTCCCAGTCCGCTCCCGCCCGCTTGTTGCGCCGATTGCGGCCGGTGGCGTCAGTCATCGCAGGTCACCTCAGTTATCTCCAGATGCGAGAAGTCGGTCATCGATTCACCCCTGTCGGGACAGGCCGAGAACGTTGCATCGGTGACGTGGCGTGAAAGCGGGTCCGTTCGGGGTCGCACCACAGCACCGCGTACTGCCGCGCGGTCGGATCGGACGGGCCCATACGCTGCTTGATCACCGCGATGCGGAACTCCATCGAATGCGGGTCCAGCGCCACCGACAGCGACAGCTCCGGCTTCTCTGACAGGCCGCCCTTGACCTGGTCCCGGCTCGGCGGGGCCCACGGGTCGGACTTTGCCTCCCAACTCTTGTCGCTGGCGTGGTGCAGCACGATCACCGTGGCGCCGGTCGCGCGGGCCAGCTCGGTCAGCCCGGACATCACGGCCATCTGCGCGGTGTAGTCCGACTCCGCGGCGTCGAAGTCCATCAGGTTGTCGCAGACGATGACCTGCGGATAGGCGTCCCACAGCTCGACGTACGCCTCCAACTCCTCGTCGAGCGCTTGCCAGGTGATCGGCGAGCCAAATGCGAACGTGATCCGGCTCGGCGCCAGGGCGCGCAGGTAGCGGGCGCGTTGCTCGCCGCCGGCCGCCATGCCGGCTTCGACCTGCCCGGTGCTGTCGCCGGTGACCATCGACGCGAGCCGCGAGGAGGCGGTGAACGGACTCATGTCGGCCGACATGTAAAGCGTCGGCAGGTTCATCTGGGCGACCCAGAACAGGGCCAGACCGCTTTTCTGGGTGCCTGAACGGCCGGCGATCATGATGACTTCCCCGTGCCGGGGCCGGCACCCGCGGCGATACAACGCCGCGAATGCCGGAACCCGGGGAAGTTCACGACCGGACTCGGCGTGCAGGCTGAGCGACCGTCGAGGCGTCAGCATCTGCTCCGCCCCGCTCAGTCGAACGACGGCATGGCGCCGGACTCGCGGGCCGCGTCCACAGCGGATTCGCGTTGCTCCCAGTAGGCGCCGACCGCGGCCTCGGTGTCCCACTCGACGTCCCGGAAGGCATAGCCGGCACCGGACTGGGTCGGGATCTTGCGGACCACGGCGACCATCGCGCCGCCCATGACGCGTTCGAGTGTGGAGGTCAACATGCCGTGCACCACCCGGGCGCCCTTGATGAGGGCGGTCGGCTCGCCCTTCTCCAGGGCCTCGCTGGTGGCGAAGACGGTGATATCGGCGGTGACCTCGTCGCGCAGCGTGGTCCGGCCCTGGTAGGTGTTCTCGACGCCCTTGACGATGCTGGTCGGCTCGATCAGCAGGGCGAGGTCGTTCATGTGATCGGCCGGCTTGAAGAACGTGCCGCCGGAGATCGCGGACGGCTTGGCGAACGAAAAGCTCATCGTGCGGTGTACTCCCTCACGAACGTCTGACTACATTTACACGTTTGAGTACGGATCAACCCGCCCTGGTCAGGCTGCGGCCACGGACTTTCCATGCGGCGGTGACTGCCGGATCGGCGAACGCGTCCTGATTCTCGGCCCACAGCCGTTCGAGGCTGCGCACGTCCGGCGCCTGGGCGATCAGCGCGAGGAGCGGATTGGCGGCGGGCTCCGCCTGCGGGCGCTCAGCGGTTGCCTGTTCCCACGCGCTGGAGCGATCGGTTGCCGGCGGCCGGCTCGCCGCCGGGCGCGTCTGCACGGGCGGCGAGTTTCGCGACTCGACAACGGTGGCGCCCAGGCCGGAGGTCAACGCCCCGACCGCTTGGGCTGCCGTGGTCGCGTTCGCGACGAGATCCGACAGGGTCAGGCCTGCCACATCGTCGGGCTGCATCCCGAAGAAGGTCGCGATGTCCTCGCGGACCTGCTCGGTCGTGCCGTGGAACACGGCCCAGGGCTGTTCGTAGCCCTTGCCGTACTTGATCGTCACGGTGATGCCACTGGCCAGGGGGTCGGCGGGGATACCCATGCGGCGCTCCTCTCGATCGCAAGCGACTACATTTACACGATGGGTCATTGATCGACCACGACATCCGCAGCAGAGTGATCGAGCGCACGGAACGGGATCATGAGCCGACGCTTGGACCGCAACGCGCGGACCTGCTGCGCCACGAGGACGGCTTGCCAGCCGACCGTGAGGTCGATCCAGTAGACCGTGCACTGCCCGGTGCCGGCCGGTAGGTGGATGATCAGGCCCCACTGCTGGCTGACGTCCGGCAGCGGGCTGCGGGCCTGGGTGATGTGGTCGTAGAACTGGCCGCGCGAGTAGACGGCCAACTGCATGGCCATCTTCAGACCGCCGCGCTCGACCGAGCCGGTCTTCAGATCAGTGATGACGTTACCGGCGAACGGCGTGCCGTCGGGGCCGGGGCCGGCGTAGAAGCAGATCCGGTCCGGCGTACCGGCGACAGTGAGCGCGTCGACGACCACCAGCCGCTCGACGTGTACCACGTCCAAGTGCAGGGTTGCGGCCTTGTATGCGGCCATGTCCGCAACGTCCTGATCGGTGGCACCGGGAAGGGCTTCGCCGCGGTCGACGTACTCCGACAGCTTGTGCAGGTGGGTGCCCTTCTCGCGCTTGGCGTGCGCGCCCGCGAGGGCGGTGGCCCGCTCGGCAAGGCTGTTGAGGGCTCGTTTGCCGGCGGGGTCGAGCGGGTCGAGCTGGCGCGCCTGAGCGACAAGCGCGGGGTCGTGGGCGGCGCCGACCAGGACCATGCGTTTGCCCCAGGCGTTCAGGGCCGACTTGTCCTCGATGCAGTCCACGAAGGTGGTGCAGCGCGTGTACGGGGTGGGCTTGGCACGGCCCGGTATGTGGATGAGGGGGCGGTCGTAGCGATCGCGTGGAACGCCGGCCGATGACGCAGGCTCTGCGGGACTGTCGAATTGGCTTGGCCGCGTGATGCGATAAGTCAGGTGCACTACCTCCCGATTGTCGTCGTGGACAAATCCTGTTAGGACAGCAAGGGATTTTTGGGTCCGGAGTACGAGTCGGTGGTCGTCAGCCAGATGCGGACCGAACCGTCATCAAAGAGTTCCGGATCGACCTCGTCGGGGTCCATTGCTTCCAGACCCTGCGCGTTGGCGGAGGAAAGTGCCTCGGCGATATCTGCCGACGCGTAGCCCGGGGCCGCGTCGAGGTAGAACTCGAAGGCGTCGGGCTTGTTGACCAAGGTCACGAGGCTGGGAGGATGATCCTGCTCCTTGCCCCCGTGCCGGCCTGCACCGCGGGGCGATGACTGCACCATGCAACATTCACCTGCGCCTTTGGCTGATGGCTCGGGAAGCTGCCCCCGCTGACGGTTCCCGGTTCACGAGGTGACTCCACCCTTCCTGACGCGCCGAGTTCCCACCACGCGTGCATCGTCAAGAGACCCGACCGCCCAGTTGCGAGCGGGGCTCATTTTGGGACCAGTGGATCACTCTAGCTACTTAGGAGCAAAGCCGAAATGACCGTTCAATAGTGAACGTCGCCTTCGCCAGACGTGACCGAAAGAACGAGTGGGGGTAGCCCGAACGGCCACCCCAACCGCACTGCGGTAAGCGAATCAAGAAGCCCCTGGCAGGACGTTCATTCGGTGGCGCGTCGCTTACCGGTGGCGGTCGTAGGTCGCCGGATGATGTCGTCATCTTCCGGCAGACGCGGCTGCTCGGTGAAGCCGGTCGTGTCGCCGTAGTCGTAGGCGATGACCACACCGCGCTCATCTAAGCCCTTGAGCCAGCTGGCTAACCGCCCGCGATCGACGGGCCGGATGTCGGCTTCCTTGTTCTCACGGCGGCGAGCCTCCAGGCGCAACATCAGCGCCGGGTACGCGAAGCGGTCTTCCTCGCGCAGCTTCCAGGGCAACAGCTCGTCGTTCTGCGTCGTGCGGCGGTCCAGGCCGTAATCGCGGCGAATGTTGCCCCACATGCTCGGGGTCGTCGAGACGCCGTACTTGGTCTCGTACTGCTCGACCATCCACCGATACTTACGGCCCTCGGAGAACCAGCGAAGCACTTCTTGCAGGTCGACGATTTTCGTCTTGGCCGCCACCGACGCTCCCCACCAAAGCTCGCCCACTCGGGCTGGGCCCGCGCCCCCCGTTTCAACGTGTAATTAGAACCGAGGGTGTGATGGGGGTCAAGCCACGATGCGTGACATTCGAGCACAATCGAACGGTAAAGAATCCGACCGATGCGCCATCACGCACGACATCGCTTTCCTGCGGTGTTCAAGGCTCGGCAGTCGCGCCGACCCTCGTCGCGAACAGGACGTTCTTCAGCGCCACGGCGTGGCGCCATCAACCGCAGACCATATCTCGCCGCATCGCTCGAACGTATGTTCGAGCTGAGTGTGCGGGCCGATGGATCGCCGGACGGTGATGCCTTTGGCGACACTCCGTAGATATTTGAGGGTGATCGCCAGGCCTGCGTCTAGACGTTCGTCGATTAATCGCTTGTGCTGTCGTCGGCGTCCCGCTCGTGGGCGGACAGCCACGGCGCGTAGGTGTCGATGAATCCGATAACCACCGGCAGGGCCATCAGGCGGGTCACGATCGTGGCGCCCGCGGTGATGGCGGCCGCGACCGCAGCGAGGGCCGCGAATGCCTTGGCGGGCAGATGATCCTGCGCGACCTGCATGACGACGGGGATCACGACGAGCAGGACGCCTGCCGCGGAGACGGCAGTCTGGAATGCGGTACGGATGGTGCGGCGTCGGGATTCGTTCAAGGTGTTGGCCTCCTGACTCAGAACCGGTTGGTATTGAGGCGTCTCTGGAGCGCCTTGATGCAGTCCGACGGCTTGTCGAGTTTTCCGTCAGTCGGGGTGCCGAGGTATCTCTGAAGCGCCCGGATGGTGTGGGTGACCTTGCCGTTCTGCGCGATGCCCTTGCCGTCGACCGCGAGCTTGGGGTTCGCACCGTGGGCGTTGAGGAACCGCTGGACCGCCTTGACCAACTCCGAATTCGGACTGATCTTGCCGTCGACCGGCGTGCCCATCACCCGCTGCCAACGCGAGATGGTCTTCGGCCCAAGAACGCCGTCCACCGGCAACGCCGAGCCGCCGCCCGAGGAGGCGGGCGGCCCGCTGGGCTTGCCACCG
Source organism: Actinoplanes sp. NPDC049265 (assembly GCF_043197135.1). NCBI lineage: Bacteria > Bacillati > Actinomycetota > Actinomycetes > Micromonosporales > Micromonosporaceae > Actinoplanes > Actinoplanes sp. NPDC049265. The sequence goes on from NZ_JBICSP010000001.1 coordinate 448,552, forward strand.
GTTGCCTTCTGCCAGTCCGCGATGGTCTCGCCCTTGAGGATGGACAGGATGCGTCCGATGGCGTCGGCGCTGGCTGCGAACTTGCGGATGAAGCTGATGTGGATGTGTCCCAGGTGCGAGCGGTCGCGGCCGGAGTCCGGGCCGCTGTCCGCACCCACACCCTGCGCCTTGCCGCCGGTGAGCATGTAGCAGCGCACGGTCCTGGAGTCCAGGGTGCCGATGTACTCGCGCACGATCGGTTCGCCGTTGATGTAGAGCCGCCCGTCCTTGGCCTTCATGGCGTCGTCGAGGCGTTTGCTGTACTTGCGCATCTCGGCGGCCGGCAGCGTCAGGTCGATCGCGCTGGCCAGCTTCGCCGAGCCCTCCCGGTCGTTGGCGACCTCCTCGACGCTGTAGTCGTGCGAGGACAGGTGCTCCCGGGCGTTGTGGTAGCCCGGCTTGTCGGCGTAGATGCCGCCGAGCTTGACCTTCGACTCGAACGCCTTGAACTTCAGCCACAGCTCCCACATCGCCGAGCTGATGCGGGTCGGACTGGGGTTGCTTGCCACGTGGTTGCCTCCTGAGCACAGCAAGAAGGCCAGGCTGCACATGGCGGCCTGGCCGGAGTTGGGATAGATCGTCGGTGAGCGACCCGAACGGGCGTGGGATTGTTATCAATTAGAGGAACGACACAGTAAGGAGTCGGCGAGTAGGCGCAGGCAAGCCATATCCGCAGCTAGGCGCCCTGTGTCGCGGTACTAAAAAGGTCTAGATAGCTTAGTGGGAACTGATCATCTTCGCCGAAGCCGCATTATTTCGATAACCGCGTTTGCGCATATATCTGTCGTCCGGCACGCTCGTCCCGGCCAGCCCCAATCGAGCGGGCATTGTCGGACGTACACTGTGCACAGGGCAAGTCGTTGTCGTGGATCTGTTCGCGGGATGGGGAGCCCTGGCAATGGCCTTCGAGGACCGAGGAGCGAGCTGAGGGAATGGCGAAGTCAGACAGCAAGGGGCATGCTGCGGTGATCGGTGCGCTTGCCAGCGGCGTCGCTGGAGTCTTGTTGGCCGGCGCCAAGGGTGGGGTCTCGACACCCGTAACGGTCGCGGCGATCGTCGGCCTTGTTGCCATGTCGATTACGTATCTGGTGCTCGTTATGCGCTCGGAGAATCCACCGTATTCCGCGGAGATCAATAATCGGTCGACGGGCAAGCGCCTCGGATATCGGCCCTCGACGCGCGCCGACCAGGATGCGGAATAGGCGGTGGGGCTTATCGTTCGTAAAGCCGGTCGACGCGGCGTTCGAGGTCGTTACGTTCGACGCGTTCGTGGCGTATCTCTTCGCGCAGGCCGCCGATCTCTTTGGTGTGCAGGCGCTGGGTGTGTTCGACGCGGTCCAGGGACGCAAGGACGCGGTCGATGTCGTCGCGCAGGTTGGTGGCGTGGCTGTTGTGCACCTGTGAGACGGCGACGTCGGCCTTCTGCTCGACCTGTCCGAGCTTCTTGTGCGAGCGGCGCACCATTTCCAGCAGCACACCGATCAGGGCGGCCAGAACGGCGCCGGTCGCGGTGACAACGGCTGCTTGGACAGGGGCTTCGAGGGCCAACGCGGTGTTCACCTCCAATCGGTGCCGGTGCCGGTCTTGAGCTGGGTGAGCACCCATTTGGTGCCGTCACCGACCCAGACGATCGCGTCAATCCAGGCGGTGCCGTCACCTACCTTGACGCCGGACAGCGTCGTGAACGTCGCGACCGCCGACCAGGCCCCGGTGCCTGCCGCGTTGATCGCCCGGACGCGGACGAAGTAGGTGGTTCCGGGCAGCAGGTCGGCCAAAGCGATGGGCGAGGCGGAGTCGCTGAGCGTTGCCACCGCCCCGGAGAAGGCGGCATCGGTGGCGGACTGGATCTGATAACTCGTGATGCTCGCGCCCCCGGTGTCGCTCGGTGCCGACCAGGCGACCGCAGCCGAGGTTGTGCCGACGTTGCTGACGGCCGGGATGCCTGGGGCGGACGGCGCGGTGGTGAGCGTGGTGAAGGTCCGGCTCGCGGACCAGCTCGACCATCCCTCGCTGTTCTGCGCGCGTACGCGTACGTACAGCACTGTGCCCTTCGGCAGGCTGGTCAGTGTCCGGCTGGTGGCCCAGCCGGTGCTCCAGGACTGGATGACGTTGGTGAAACCCGAGTTGCGCGACACCTGCCCGCCAGCGCCGTTCAGCGATGCACCGTTGGCCGCGGGCGCGGACCACGCGGGCGTTGCCGTGGTGGCGGTGATCGCGCTGACGGTGGGCGCTCCCGGCGTGCTCGGCTCTGACGGTGGGCGCCGGGGCAGGGTGATCGAGCGGGAGTGCGTCGGCGCGTCGCCGTTGAACGCGCCGGACAGCCTCGCCGAGTAGGAGTAGGTCGGGCCGCCGGAGTAGCCGATGGCTGCGCTGAAGCTGTGGGAGTACAGCAGCTTCGATTGGTTCTCGTCGAGGCTGTTGTGGAATGAGCCGGAGTCTCCGCCGGTGCCGGACAACGACCAGCTCTGATCATCGTCGAAGTTGAAGTTGTCGCCGCACTGGACGTACAGCTTGACCGTGACCGTGACCGATGTGCTGCTCGCGGCCGGCGTCGTGGTGGTCAAGTCGATGCCCAGCCGGAGGTGGCCGTCGTAGGACCCCCAGGTGATCGCCACTGCGGAACCCCCTAGCTCATCGGCTGAATCCAGATTCTGTCGGCGGTGGGTGCGCCGGACGGCGTGGTGGGTGAGACCGTGAGCGCATAGCCGTTCCAGCGGGTTGCGTTGTCGGCGGTCGGCGCCACCATGTCGATCCAGGTCGTGCCGTTGAAGAACTCCCACTTGCCGGTCGAGGTGTTGAAGCCAAGCCGGTAGCGGCGCGGGTCAACAGGCCTCTGTGCGGTGGTCCAGGATCCGACGCGCGATCCGACGTACCTGCGCTCGTCCACGACGTTCGCCGAGTTGAGCGTGGTCGAGTTGGCCGCGACGTTGATCAGCGCCAGGCTCAGTTCGTAGACACCCGTGTCGGTCTGGGTCAGGCCGATGTTCGGTCCGGTCAGGATCGCCGGGGTGATCGTGTTCGCGGTCGGGTCGAGACGCAGAACGATGCGGTCCTGCCGGGCGGCGGAACCTGCGCCGGACAGCGTGAGGGTCTCGACGGCGGTCGAGGCGACCGCGTGGCCGCGCACGATGGCCAAGCCCGGCTGGATGCTCAGCGCCAGGCCGTTGCCGGTGGCTGCCACCAGGAATGCGGGGCCGCCGATCGAGTCGGCGACGCCGGTGTCTTGAAGCTCGCGGAAGAGCTGGCTGTACTGTGTCTCCGTGGTGTCCTGCCCATCGAAGGGGTAGGCCGAAATTGCCACGCGGGGATACCTCCGGGATCAGTGGGAAGCGGCGCCGACCGCGTGGTACTGCACGGCGAAGACGACGGATCCGCTGGCCAGGACAGTGCCGGCCGGGTGGTAGACCAGCAGCGTGCAACCCGTGGTCGTGATGTCGACGGCTCGGCACTGAAGCGACCGGTAGTAGACGGCCGTGTTGGCGTTGGAGATGGCCGGCACAACCACCGGCGGGACCGGGAACGGCTTCGCGAACGTGACCGCCGCCGTCCACTGCGATGCAGTCGGCGCGATCGTGATGCTCTTGGTGCCCCAGTCCTGCTGGACCTGGGAGAGAGTGTCGAAGTCCGCCGCGTTGTAGGCACCGACCGTGACGAGTTTCCGCCACACCGACCAGCCGTGAACGCCAGTGCCGGAGTCCACGTAAAACTCCGGATTACCGTCCGGCGCGGTCGTCGCGAAGGTCTGATATGAGTCGTCGCCACCATCGCCGACCGTCATGACATAGCCGGCCAGGCCCTCCGGAAGAGCCCAGTTCGCGCTGTCGTCCCGGGTGATGCGGGTGAGAGTCACCCCGGCGTCGAAGCCGTCTGGTGGAATCTGCGAGACCTCGTCGTCAGCTTCAGTCAGCAAGTGAAAACCGTTGAGCGGCGTGCCCGTCGCTTCCAGCTGCGACACCCGGGTCTCGACACCCGTCACCCGCCGGGCCAACACGGCGTCCGGGTCGAACCCGGTTGCGGCGCCGATCACCGCGCCGACACGGAATCCGGTCGCGTCGGACTTGATGACGAAGCCCGTCACGGTGCTCGACAGTTCCTGGCCTTCCACGACCACAGTGACCGCGTCGCCTTGCCGCCACGCGGTGCCGTACGGCATCGCGCTGTCCTCCATCGGCACGACCTGCACGGCCAGCGTGGAGAACCCTTCATCGGCCAGCACCTCATCACCGGCCCGTTCCAGCTCGGCCACCACATCGGTGTTGCGCTGGTCCTTGAACACCTCGATGTGGCGGCCCCACTCGATCTCTGCGGCCTGAGCGTCAGCGTTGGTCCGCGTGACGAACCGACGTTTGACGCCTTCGTTCTGGCCAGCGACCAGAACCAGCGTCGCGCCAGGCGGTGAGACGGCGACCTTGTGGCCGGCCAGCGTGCTGTTGTAGATGTCGAGCCGGATCTGCTTCGTGCGGTCCGCCACGGTGTAGGTCTCGAACGCGATGGTCGAGCCGCGCTGGACCATGCGGAAGCCGAGACCCGAGCCGGTGGCCAGCTCGCTCAGCAGGTTGCCGAGCACGCGGAAACGGGCGCTCTTCGAGGTGGACATGCCGCGTTCACGGTTGGTGCCCATGACGACTTTCGACAGCAGCGTCCCGTGGGGCCGGCGTGCGGCCGGTGCGCTCGGGCCGATGTTCGCCGCGACGAAGGCGTGCATCAGCGACTCGATCGGGCCGGTCCGCTGGTCGTTCACTTTCGCCTGCTTCGTCGGGTCGCCCTGGGCCGGATCGGGGTAGGCCAGCACGTCAGCCAGCAGGCAGGAATCGGAGACGCCTTCAACGGTCAGCGCGCCGGCCGGGTCGTCGGCGGTCGCCGAATTCTCGGCCTTCGTGACCGGTCCTGACATCAGCACGTCGTCCGGGCCGGTCACGACGATGCCCGCGCCGGGAGTGCGCAGCGCTGCGGCCAGCGGGTGCTCGACCGCCATGGCGATATTCCATGTGCCGACGTTGTTGAAGGCGTCCTGGAGTGTCAGGTCCAGTTCCTCGGGGCGGATCAGGCCCAGCCGGTTGAGCTGCTTGTCGCGGACCTCGACGGTGATGTCAGACAGGCGCATCAGATCACCACCCTCTTGCGGGGCCGCCAGGTGCACACGATGACGGACGCCGTGCTGGCGTCGTCGAGCGAAGCCGTCGCCGTGCTGGTACCGGGCGGCACTGCCCAGAACCGGGGAGCCGCGGCGAGACCGGCGTACCGGTTTGCCCCGGCCGCGTCGGTCACGGTCCCGGCTTGCGTGTCGAGGATCAGCGTCTCGCCGGCCGACAACGTGCCGGTCCAGCGCAGCACCTGGCCGGTCGGTGAGATCGCCGCGAAGTTCTTGCCAGGTCCGGTGACTGCCCACACCGGGTAGGCGGGTGCGGTGCCGCTGTTCTCGAGCACGATGGTGCCGATCGCCTGGCTCGGCGCGACCCGCAGGTTCGCGAGGCTGCCATTGAGCAGACCCCGGCCGCCGCCTGCGTTCGTGATGCGCTGACTGATCGCTGTGCTCGACGTCCAGTACGGCGAGCCGGCCCGCAGGGTGATGACGGTGGACAACTCACGGGTACCCGTCGTGTCCGTGCCGTAGACCCACTTCCCGCCGCCTTGCCAAGCAACCGGGGTGGACCAGTCGGTGCCGTCGTCCTCGACGAACCGCAGCACGCACTTCTCGGCGAGCATCACCTCCAGCCGGGCCACCAAGGCTCTGAGACCCTGGCGGTTGTCAGCGAGCAGGTGCAGCGGCAGGTCGATGTCGCGTGAGCGAAGGCGCGAGCCGCGATAGGTGGCGCCGTCACCGGCGCCTTCAATCCATTGGGCCGCGACGTCCGGGAAACCGAGTCCGGTCGCCCCGGTCAACGCCTGCACGCCGGACCCGGTCTGCGCGACGTCATCCAGGTTGAGTGAGTCCGTGGCGGACTCCAGCACCAGATGCGGCATTACCAGCCCACCATCCTCGCCCGACCTGCTGCCGCAAACAGGTCTTCCTCGCTGTCGAGCGAAGACCCCGGCGCCGCGTAGTAATTCAGAACCTTCGTCGTACCGTTCGCTTCTGCGGACGGGTTGATAGCGCCCGTGACGTGGGCGGACAAGCCTGCGGCGGAGAACCCCGCGAGAGCCGGCGCCCGGATCGTCGTAGCGCCGACGTCGGCGGTGAGGCGGGCCAACGACCGGCGGACCGCGTCATAGCGCGACTCCAGCCCGGTGATGAAGCCGTCCATCACCAGCCGGCCGGCGTCGACCAGCAGGAGCTGGTCGCGGGCCGGCGGCCCTTTCCAACTGGTCAGGCTAGAGGTGAGGCTGCCCAAGGTGGCTTTGACCTTGCCGAACATCGACGTAATGCCGTCGATGAACCCTGCGATCAGTTGCACCCCGGCGTTGACCAGCGTCGAGGACAGGTTGCCCAACGCGGCCTTGGCCTTGCCGGGCAGGTCTCTGACGACATCGACGGCGTTGCTGACGCCGTTGTTGAAAGTCGACGTCACCGAGTTCCAGGCGGACGAAGCGGTTGCTTTGATGTCCGACCACAGGGTGGAGAACGTGCTGCGGATGCTCGACCAGGCCGCGCTCGATGTGGTGGTGATAGCGCTGGTGATCGACGACCAGGTGGCGGTCATCCAGTTCCAGATCGAAGCGGCGACCGACTTGATCGCGTTCCACGCGATCGACCACAGGTTCTTCGCGTTGCTCAGGCCCGCGGAGAGGTTGTTGAGCAGGATGTCGATCACACCGGAGAGCAGTGCGACGATGCCGTCCCAGACGCCGCCGAAGATTTCCTTGATGCCGGTCCAGACGCGGTTCCAGTCGCCGGTGAACAACCCGGCGAAGACATCCCAAATCCCTTGGATGATCTTGACGGCTGCGGCGATGACGTCGACGACCGTGGTGATCGCGACCACCAGGTTGTCGATCAGCACCGACGCCATCGCTTGGATGGCCGGCACGAGGTACGGCATCAGGAAGTCGATGAGCGTCTTCAGCATGTTCAGCAGCGGCTGGATCGCGGTCGCCGCCTCGGCGATCCCGGCGGCCAGCGCCGGCAACGCTGCCGCCACGACGTCACCGAGCGCCGCCACCAGCGGTGTGATGATGGACGTCAGCAGCGAGAGCAGCATCGTGATCAGCGGGGTGAGCGCCTGCACGATGACACCGAGCGCCGGCCCCAACGCCGCCAGGATCTGCCCGACGATTGGGGCCAGTGACGTCAGCAATTGGGCGATGACCGGCGCAATCGCCGCGAGAAGCTGCGCGATGATCGGCAACAGAGGGGTGACGGCGTTCAGCGCCGTCACCAGCACTGTGCCGAGCAGACCGCCCAAGGCGGTCACCACCGGCGTCAGCGCGGAGAACGCTGACGTCAGCGCGGGCACCAGCCCGCCGGAGATCATCGACGCCAGCGCGGTCGCGACCTGAGCGATGATCGGCGCCAGTGACGCCATCGCCGAGCTGAGCGCCCCACCCAACACGGTGATCAGCGGTTGCAGCGCCGGGGCCAACGTCGTGACGGCTGACGCCAGCGCGGCGAAGACCGTGCCCAGCGTCGGGCCGAGCGTGGCCATGAAGGTGCCCAGCACCGAGCCGAGCGCGCCCAGCGCGGCGCCGAGCGGCCCGATCGCCGGCGTCAGCCCGAGGACGGCGTCACGGATGCCGGAGAACAGGTCGAGCAGACCCCGCTGAAACTCCGGCTGTGCCAGCGCGGAGGCAAGGCTGCCCAGCAGCGCACCGATCGCCTGCCCGGCCACCGGCAGCACCGTTTGCAGCGTGTCGGCGAACTGGACGAACAGGTCTTCCAGCGCCGGCCCGGCCTGGGTGACGATGCTGTTCATCGCCTCGTGCGCCGCCAGGAAGACGCCGGTCAGCGTGGTCTGGAACGCCGGGCTGTTCACCACATCCGCGATGTGCGCGAGCCCGTCAGCCAGCACGGCGAGCGAGGTGCCGCCCGAGTCGGTTGCCGCCTTCGCGACGCCGGCCAGGATCTGCCCGACCGACAGCAGGACCGTGCTCAGGTCAGACAGCGCCACCAGCGCGGTGTTGATCCAGCCGGTCAGCCGGCCGTCGTTGGCCGCGCCCGACAGCCAGTCGTTGAAGGTGGTGGCGATGTCGACGAACCACTGCGCCAACTCGGGCAGATACCCGGCGCCGGTCTCGCCCAGAATCTTGATGATGCTGGCCAGCGCCCCGGTAGCGCCGGTAGCGATGGTGATCGACGACGACAGGTCGGCGAACATGCCGGCCAACGCGCCGTCGAACACGCCGCTGAACGCGGTGGCCAGTCCGGCGAAGAAGCCGCCGAGCTCGGTGCTGACCGCCGCCATGCCGGCGGAGAGCTCCGGCAACAGGGTGTCGACGAGGCTGCGGATCGGCGCCTCGGCCGGGCTCCAGAAGTTGCCCGACATCAGGTCCGCGAGTGCGGACAACTGGGCTTTGACCTCGGGCAGGACGCTGTTGAAGTCTTTGAAGGCCACCAGGGTCGCGCCGAGCCCGAGCGCCATCCCGCCCAGCAGGCCCGGCAGCACCAACGCGAGCGGGGCGATGCTGGCCAGCGACGCCGACAACGCGGCCAGGTCGCTGGCCGCCGCGATGCCCACGCTGCCGAGCCCCGCGATGGCCAGGGCCAGGCCGCCGATGATCGGGGCGGCCTTGTCGAGGTTCTTGATGACCTGCCAGAGGTTGTCGAGGATGTCGCTCACCGACCGGGCGCCTGACAGGGCGGCGAGTGCGGTGGCCGCGCTGATCAATGCGCTCTGATCAACCGTCGGGATCAGCGGGACTGTGCGCGGCCGGGTGAGCAGCTTCAGCTTCGCGTTGACCAGGGCGCCGGAGCCGGCGGCGTAGTCCGGCTCGACCTGGACCTTCAACGGGCTGATGTCGTCCGCCCAGTCCTTCAGCTTGTCCTCGACGTGCTTCAGCGACTCCTCGTCCAGGTCGGTCGCCACGACCGCGCCGACCAGGTCCGCATTGATCTGGATCTTGCGGCTGTCGGCCTTCTCCTGGAGCTTGCGGACGGCTTTGGTGATCTCCTCGTCCATGTTCGACGTGGCGATCGTGGTGTAGATCCGCATCTTGCGGCCGTCGTTGACCCGGTTCTCCTGGTTGATGCGCCGCAACTCCACCAGCGCATCGCGCAGCCCGCCAGTCAGGTCGATCTTCGCCTGGACGGTGACTTGGAGTTGCTTCTCGATCCGGTCGAGACTGTTCTGCGCCTGGCGGCGAAAGTCGTCGGTGTCGGGCAGCACCTTCACCGAGACGCGGCCGATCACCTGGCCAGCGGGCATCTGGTCACCTCCGCTGGAATCGCTGATACAGCTCGGCCACCGTCACCGGCTTCTTGCGTTCGGGCTTGGCCTGGCTGCTCGGGCGCGGCCACGCCGGCAGCGTGGGCACCTTGCCCTTGGCCCAGTGGCCAGTGGCCCGGGTGTTCTGGTTGAGTGCGTCGTACAGATCGGCGATCAGGTGCCGGTCGACGCCCCACCCGAAGTGCTGCCGCCCGCCCGAGGCAAGCGCGACAGTCAGCGAGGTGTCGGGGAGCCTCTGCGCGAGTGCGAGCACCAGCGAAGGGGCCGGCCCGTCGCCCGCGATCACCCGGGTCAGGTCGACGCCGTAGTGATACAGCAGGTCCGGGTAGAGCCCTTCGCCATGCTCGTCGATCAGTCGCGCGAGGCCGAGGCTTCCCCCACCTGCGTGCCCTCGCTGTAGCGGGAGAAGACCTCGACCAGCACGGCCAGGTCGTCACCGATCGCCGCCAGCAGGGCCTGGGCCGCAGCCGGCGTCTCGGTCACCAGGCTCAGCGCCTCCGACAGCAGGGCCTCCTGATCGGCGTCCCCGGCGTTCAGCTTCTCCTGCACCGCGATGAGCGCGGCGCGCTGTTTCTTCGGCAGTCGCAGTGGGTTGAGCAGCTTCACCACACGGGTGCCGAGGTCGATGTCGGTCGAGCCGTACTTCACCTCGGCCGCGGCGCGGATGTCGTCCAGCATGAACGAGGACATGGGTATCGGACCTCCACGGTCAACAAGAATGCGGAAGGGGCGGGTGTGCCGGAGGCGGTCACACGGTGATCGCGTCTGCGTCGGGGTCCGGCTCGATGGTCGCGCCCAGCGGGGTGACGGCGTACGTCCAGGCGTTCGCCCCGTACGTCATCGGTTTGACTCCGAGCGGCAGACCGGCCAGGGATTCCGTATCTGAGGCGCTGAAGTCGTCGGCCCGGTACACCTCAGCCTTCGGCGCGTAGAAGCCGAAGTGGTTATCCCCATCGACGAAGACGACAAGGAAGGCGCAGATCGTGGGGACCGGTTCGGCCGGCACACCGAGCAGACCGTTGGGCAGCATCGGGGCGTTCGCCCCGTAGTACAGGCGCAGGCCATCGACGTCGAACTGCTGCAACGTGAACGCCAGCGACTCCGTCCTTGCGCTGTACTTCGTCCGCAAGTTCTTGTTCTGCAACGTGCCCAGCACCGTCGCCTCGCCACCCTCGGAACTGATGCCGAAGATGTCTTCCAGCGAGGTGTGCCCGACGTTGTCCCACGGCGACGCCGGGGCGAGCAGGTCGGCCGGGAACTCGGTTCCGGTGGGCGCGGTGAAGTAATTGCCACTGCCGATGACCAGGGTGGCATCGTCATTGATCACGTAAGCAAGCTCCTCAAGGGGCAAGGCGAAAGACCCGCCCTTATCGCGAGAGCGGGTCCTTCGGAGCGGAAGTCAGGCGGTGGGGAACGGCCGGACGCGCGGCTTGCGGATCGCGATGCGATACAGCGACTCGTACCGCCACACACCGGTCGGTAGATCGGCGTACTGCACCGGGCCGGTCGCGGTCGCCCAGTCAGTGACCCGGCGAGGCGCCGAGGTCATCGTGACCCTGGTCAAATGCCCGCGCTGCGGCACCGAACGGTGCTGCAACCACGCGTCGCGCAACGCCACCCGGACCGCTTCGGCCAGCAGCGCTGCGTCCTCGTCACCGTTCGGGTCCTCGGCAAAGGTGTGGATCACCAGGTCAGCCGAGTCGAGGAACCGGGTGTCGCCGAGCCATTCGCCGAAGGACGGTTGCCGGCGCATCAGCACCAGCGGGAAAGTCTGGTTGTCCCAGATCAGCGACTGCACGCTGACCCCAGCCAGGGTCTCACGAAGCAGGTACAGGAGCAGATCCTCGGCCGGGCTCAGCTCGACCATCGCGCGGATGTTCGCCGGTAGCCCGCTCATCCGTTCCCCTTGCGTTTGCGCAGCGGCGGGACGCGGATCTTGGAGTGCGCGCCCTTGGGCAGGTGCGCGGCGTTGTGCAGGATGAACAGCCCGTCCATCGCGCCCCACTGCTCTCCGGTCTCCGGGTCGGTGTAGCCGGCACGGCCGTACTCGATCGACATCGCGGCCTTCTGCCCGCGCTCGTCGGACAGGATCACGTACCAGTCGACATCGCCGTGCTCGATGTCGATCTCGGCGTCGCCGTCCTGCCGGTGACGCACCAACTCGACCTCCGCGCGAGCGGCGATCTCAAACGTGCGGGCCTCCAGCTCGGCCTGCACGCCCTCGTTCTGCGCGACCTGCTTGGTCGCGCGACGGTAGATTTTCGCCATCAGGGACGCTCCCGGATGTCGATCGACCAGTGCCGTACCCGGCGGCTCCCGAGGTGCAGCGCGGGTGGGGTCACGACATCCCACAGCCGGCCGTTCCATTGCACCCGGGACCAAAGGTCGACGTCTTCGACATCAGCGTCGATCAGCATGCGGATGACGTTGATCTGCGCCTGGCCGGGCACCTCTGCCCGAGCTGACCGCTGCGGAAGGAACACCGCCCGAACCTTGTACGGGCCGTCGTCCTCCGCCACCCGCACCTCGTTGCCACGGTTGTCGATGATGGCCATGCTTTTCCAGATGAAAGCGGTCTGACCGCGGCGCCGCTGAACGCTCACCAGGGCTCCACCTCATCGCTGAACAGCGGAAAGGGCTTACCGCCGCCGGCCACCGGAACCACGCCGACGGGCGCCTCACGCTGCGATTCCCAGGCGGAGATCGGCACTGAGGCCAGCGAAGGACTCTTGCCCGCCAGCCCACGCAGGAGCTTCTGCTCCTCCTCGGTGAAGTACACCGTCCCGGCATTCTCACCAGCTGCGTCGCTCCAACCCAGCGTCTCATCGCCAGCACGCGACTGGGTGTAGCCGTTGGGGTTGTTCATGTACCGACGGCACGCCTTAAGGACCAACGTGCGCACCAGGCGAGGCGCAGACGCTGTGTCCCAGTCGCGGCCGTAGCTGCGGGCCAGCTCCGAGGCGTCCTCCAGCGCGGCTGCCGCGATGCGGGTCTCGTCGGGGTCAAGGGCCCAGTCCAGACGTTGAGTCAATTCGTCGATGCTGGCAAGTGAAGTTATGAGGCCTCCCTCAAGCGATGGGCATCCGAAGGCGTTATCGGCGGCGTGGTCGAAGGCACCAGACTTCGGAAGCGGTCTAAAATGGGTGCGTTCGGCACACCGCACGAAACCGCAGAAACCGGAGAACGTCACCTTGAATTATTTGAAAAGATCGGAAAGCGCGAGGACTTAATGTCATTCTCGTCCATGCTCAAACGCATCGGATCAACGGTAACTCTCGTCCGGGACGCTCCAAACGGGGAACTTCGAGTCGAAGTCCTCGCTTCCATTCAGAAAGGCAAAGCGTTCTTCGACATCACCACGGATGTCGAGGAAGGTGACTTGATCGAGCAGAAGATCCCAAGCGGCAAGTTGGTGACGCACCGCGTAACGGATGTTACGCACCACCAGGCCCCCGCGCATTTTTCTCGGGGATCACACATCGAAGCTGACATCGAGAAGTTTGACGGCTCCGCGGCCAACAGCGTTCGGTCTGCTAGGACTCGGGAGATCGCACGACGAGACCGGGAACCACTGCGCATCCTCTATATGACAGCCGCGCAAGCGGGAGATCTTCGCGTAGACAGGGAAGTTCGAGCGGTGAGGGAGGCAGTTCGGGCAGCTACGCATCGAGACATGGTTGACATTGAACCGCTACCCGCCGCCACCGGTTCCGATCTACTGAATGGCCTGACGCGATTTCGGCCACACGCAATCCACTTCTCGGGGCATGGCAATGAATCAGTCTTGAGCTTCGACGCGGGCGAGACGGGACCGGCGCACGGATACGCGATGGCCGCTGATACCTTCGTCGGCGCACTACGGGCAGTGGACCATCCTCCCCGACTTGTCGTGTTGAACGCCTGCAAATCTGAGGCACAACTCGAAACGCTAACGAGCGTCGCGTCGGTCGCTGTTGGAATGTCCGGCAGCATCGGCGACAGCGCCGCGATTTCATTCGCTGCGCGCTTCTACTCGTCGATTGCTGAAGGTCAGTCCGTCGCCAGCGCCTTGGCATTGTCCAAGGTTGAGCTGAGCATGGCCCATGTCGCGGATGCTGACCTACCGACCCTCAAGGCCGCATCCGGCGTCAACCCGGCCACGGTCGTCTTGGTCGCCTGAGGGATGAATCCTTCTAGCCGTGGCGCCCGGTAACGAGCGCCACGGCGGAGGCCTCGGAGGCTCATCGGTTGCTCCGCGCCTTCCGCGATCAGGTGGGGACGCGACGGGAGCTGGCCGATGAGGTGGACCTCATTGACCCGGTCCGCGGCCACTGCGCGGCGTCGGAGATGCCGGTGATCTTCGCCAGTTCGCCATCGGCCGGCGGGTAGGCCGAGGTGCCGTCGAGGCTGAGCCGGATACCGCGCACGAAGTGCTCACCGGTGGACACGACCTCGGATTGCTTGGCCTCGTCCCAGCCGACCAGTACATCGGTGACGGAACGGAACCCGGCGTAGGTGTTGACCACGGAGCGGTCCCACATGAAGGTGGGGTCGTAGTCGCGGACCCAGCGCAGGGCGATGCCCTCGAAAGACGTCGTCGCACCGTACGGGACTGACTGCGGGACGCTCGGAGCGCCGGACAGAAATACGAACGCCGAGGTGGCGAACGCGTACGCCGATGCAGCTGGGATCTCCTGGCTGACGATGATGCGGAACCCGCGCCGGTTTCCGATGGTCGCCGTGGTCAGCGCGCTTTCGGCCTCGCTGTCGCCGACGAACTGGGCCAGGTTGAGCTTGTCGTCGTTGAGCAGCGCGGACTCGAAGTCTGAGCCGACCAGCAGATAGCGGTTGCCGTCGGGGACGTTGAACTTGTTGAGGACTCGCCTGGCCTCGGTGATCGCTCCGCGCAGGTTCGCCTCGGCGCCGCCGATGGTGACCGGGTAGACCTGCCGAGTCAGGGTGTTGACCGCGCGGCGGGACAGGCCGCGGGCGACGGCCTTGACCTGGGGGCGCAGCAGCCTTCCCCAGTCGGAGAGGTCGAAGTCGTTTTGCTCGTCGGTCAGCCGCACTGCCGAGTAGACGTTCCCGCCGAACGTGACCGCGATCTTGCGTTCGCGGTACTCGTCGAACTGGATGGGCTGCGATCGGTCGTTGCGCCAGCCGTAGTCGTGGAAAGGCAGGACGCCCTCGACCGGCACGCTGATGGTGTCGTTGTCGGCGCCCTTGAACTGGTCGACGCCTTCCTTCTGGAACAGGTTCGGGACGACCAGCTCCTGTTCGAGCATGCCGACCGCAGTGGCGGCCAGCTTCTCGGGCTTGACGATCTGGTGCTGTGCCACGTTGTTGTGCCTCCAGGCATGACAAAGCCCTCGTCACCGAAGTGGTGCGAGGGCGGAAGACTGCGCGATGGTCAGCGGCGACGACCGCCGTAGCGGCGGGCCAGCACGCGCGGATCGGTTTCGGTGTCGCTGTCGTCGGTGGGATCCAGGCCGCCGCTGAGGGCGACCGGCTCGGCCGGCGCCGCGTACTTCTGGAGCTTCGCGGCGTCGGCTTCCAACTCCTCGACCGTTCCGCCGTGCAGGCGCTCAGCGAGGTCGTTCGGAAGGCTGAACTTGCGGGCGACGCGTTCACGGGCGAGCTGCTGCTCCAACTCCGCGTTACGGGTCTTGATGTCGGCGACGGCCTGCTCGTACTCCTCGGCCGTTTTGGCTCCGTCAAGACGCGCCTCGGCCTCCCGCAGCCGGGTGCGGTAGTTCGCCGCCTCGGCGTTGGCGCGGGTGAGGCGCTTACGCGCCCACTCGGGCAGCTCACCGTCCAAGCGGTTGTCCTCGGCGCTCGGCTGCTCCGTGCCGGCGGGCTCTGCCGGAGTCGTCGCCGGCTGTTCGGCGTCGCTGTCGGGACCGGGCGCGGTCTGCTCGGCGGGGACGGCCGGGTGGGTAGGGGTGATCACGGTTTCGCGCCTCCTGGACGTTCGAAGGTGGCCGCGCCTGCTGGGCTGCGGCTTGCTGTTGACGGGATGAAGCGGCGCCACGCAGACAGGGCGGCCTTTCCGGACAGCCCTTGGGTGACCTGCGGCCACAACGCGCCGTACTCGCGGTTCAGCGCGTACCGGGCGGAGCCGGTGAACTGGTCTCTGGCAAAGACTGGCTCGGCGTAGCAATGACAGTTGTCGTGATACGCGTCGCCGTCGGCGTACTGAGCCGTCCGGGCGCTCTTGTAGACCGCACCTCGAGAAATCAACATGGCGCACCAACCGCATGGGGTACCGCTCCGCGACAGCCGCACGTAGCCCAGTGCCCGGCGGTCGCGATCGATCAGGGTCCACGCGGCGCTGCGGGCGCCATTCATAACGAGGCGTTCCGCGGCTGCTGCCTGCCGGGTACCGGCGCGGCGGTGCGCGTCGTCGCGCAGCCGGTCCACCTCGTTGGCTGGCGCGGACGTGTCGATGTCGGCGACCTTGCGACCCAGGTTGTGCGGGCCCAGCTCCTCCAGAGCTATCCGGGCTTCGTCCTCTGCGGCCTGCTCCAGCCGTTGCAGTTCCCGGTCCAGAGCCTCGATCTGCTCGACCAGGATCTGGTCAGGATCGTCACGCGCGTCGTCGTTCGCCGGCGTATCTGGTGGCGCGTCGCGCGCAGCCGGCCCAGCGTTCTCCGGCGCCGCCTGTGTGGTTGCGGCCGGAGCCGGGTCGACGAGGGCGGCGAACTCGCTGCGCAGCGTGGCGAGGGTGACGTAGGCCGGTTCCGGCCGTCGCGGGTCCGCGACGGTCCTGCCGGTACGCAACGCCCGGACGAGGCGGTAATACGCCATGGCCAGGTCCCGGCCCCGTTCGCGGCGGGTCATCACCAGGTGGATGGCCCGCCGCAGCCACGCCGCGCTCAGCGCGGCCGTGCGGATGGGCGGCACGCCGTCCCAGAGCTTCAGCGCGTCCTCGATGGTGGCCACGCCAAGCTGCGCCAGCGCGGTGTGGAAAGCGGTCGACGCCTGGTCGGCCTCCGCCACGCGGGCCCGGCTGGTCACGCGGCCAACGCCGATTCATCCGGCTGGGGTGTGGCCCTGCGGATGGACTGGGCGAGCTGAAGTTCAGCGTCGTCGTCCTCGCGGATCTGTTCCCACTCGCCGATCTCGGTCGCGGTCACTCCAGGCACCCGCGGCCACAAGCCCCGCTTCGGGATGTCCAGGGAATCGGCCAGCTTGCCGAGCCCGTCAGCAGACTGGGCGAGCGACTTCATCTCCATGTCGCGCCACAGCACCTCACCCGCGTAGTCCTCCGCGGATGCCGTGTCGCCGGACAATTCGGCGGCGACCCTGAACACCCGTTCCCAGGACTCGCCGAACATGGCCCGGAACTCGGCGATCTTGCGGGACAGCGCGGTCTCCGCGGCGAGGAGGGCTTCCGCGCTGAGGTTGGCGATTTGCCCCAGCAAGTGGTGCGGCGGGGTCTGAGAGATCGCGGACAGGTGCCGGATGCTCATGTCAATCGAGTCGATGAACCCGGCCAGCGGGGTCTCGGCGAGCGAGCCGAACTCGACGTCGGGGTCTTCGGCGAACAGAAACCGCTTGGCGTTGACGTTGACCGGAAGCGGGATTGGCTGGCCATTGTCGTCGAGCACCGGCTCACCGTCGGCGTCACGTTTGATCGGCGGTGCCATCCCGGTGGCGGTCCGCACCTTGAACGACGCGTAGGTCTGGGCTACGAGCAGGTCGAAGACGGTCTGGTTGATGCGGTTCTGGAGCGCGATCATCGGCTCGACCACGCCGACCGTGCGGCCCTCCAGGTCCACGGCTGCCGCGAACCGGGTCACCGGGCACTCGGAAGCGCCGTGCCGGCGCACCGCGCTGACACGGACGCTGTCGGCGTCGGTAAGGCCCTTGAACGTCACCCGGTACTCCGTGGTGGCGTCCCACATCCGCGCGGTGCCGGGCTGCTCGCTGCTCGGACGGCGCGTCACCGTGAGCACGGCGTACGGGGTGTCGTCGTTGGCCGGGTCCTCGTACAGTGCGGCCGTCTTCAACGCCGACAGACCCTTGGTACGTACCTCGCCTTTGACCGTCTCGGTCAGCGCGAAGCTGTGGCCGAAGGTCAGCGCCCCGCGATGGATGGCCGCCTGCCTGGCGTCAAGGCGCGAGCGTTGCCAGTGCTTCCACTCTGGGAGCTGGGCCGCTGGCTGCGTGTCGATGGTCCGGCCGCGCCGGAAGCTGTCGACGTACAGGGCCTGCGCGGGTGTGCCGACGAGCAGCGGCATCCAGTTCGCGACCGCCCTTTTGGCCAGCAGCCGGTACTCGTCGTCGGCGAAGGCCGGCATGTACGGGTCGTCGTGGCGGCCCTGTACGTAGTTGTCGATACGTTGCAGGCGTGGCAGGTCGCGGTCGAGCGTCGCTAGCAGTTGCTGAGCCAGGGCCCGCGGTGTTCCGCTCGGGGCGTCGGTCATCGTTCACCGCCTTCACAGGAAGTAGCCGCGACCGGTGCGCTGGCGGGTCTTCTTGCCGCGAGTGCGCAGGTCGTACAGGGCCTCGTGGGCGAGCATCAGCGCCGCGTACAGGTCGACCTTGCGGGGACTTTCGCGGCTCTCTTTGCCGAAGCTGACGCCGTAGTTGTTGGAGCGGCGCCGCGCGTTGAGCACGTGGCGCCGCAGGCTTAGGTCACCGTCGTGGTGGAGCTTGCCGTCGAAGATCGAGCGCATCAGCCGCTCGTGCGCCCGGGTGACACGCTGCAAGCTCTGCCGCATGTCCCAGGCGATGGCGTTGCGCCCCTCGGCCTTGACCGCCAAGCCCTCGCCGTAGTCGGCGGCCCAGTCCGTAATGTGGCTTTCCCACAGGGCCACGTCGGCGTAGAACCCAGCCACCGTGAAGATCCGGAACGCGTCGTGCACGGCCGAGTCCACGGCGGCGCGGTCGACTTCCCAGCCGTCGCCAGAGGGTCCGTCTGGGCGTTCCCACAGGCCGAGGACGAAGGCGACCCGGTCGGAGGTGCGGATGGCGACCAGCGCGGTCGCATCGTCAGTCTTGCCGCCGTCGAAGCCCAATACGATCTCGTCGCCCGGTTTGAGGGTGGCGCCCTCGACCAGCAGGGGAACCCAGTTCTCCGGGCCGTAGAGCGCATCTTCGTCGGCGACGATCTGGTTGAGCCACATCCGCCGCGAGCGGGCCGGCGACAGCGTGATGTCGAGGACCGATTGGATGATCGTCTCGACGTTGAGCCATACCGCGTCGCCGCGGATCTTCGGGATGACGATGTGCAGCGCCTCGGGCGTCAGCGGGGTCTTCGGGTGCGCCTCGATAGAGTCGTATAGGAACCCGACATCCAGCGCCCGGCCCTCCGCGATCTTGTCCCACGCCTCGCGCATCCGCTCGCCTACGGAGTCTTCGCCGGGCAGGTAAGCGTTGGTGATCGCCAGGTACCGCGAGTCCTTCTTGGTCGCGTTTCCGTCGATCGTCTCGTACATCTGGTGGCCGTTGTTGCCCTTGATCCAGTGATGCGTCTCGTTGAGCACCACAAACGTCGACCGGCCGCCCTCCAACGCGCGGTACGAGCTGGTGACCGCTTCCAGTCGCTGCCGGCCGCCATTGGCGCGGATCAGCTCGGCGCCGGCCTTGATCCCGTAGGTGGCGATGAAGTGCTTGCTCATCAGCGCCGGGAACAACGTCATGGTGTTGCGGGTCTGATCCCGCGAGACCGCGGCAACCTGCACCCACGCCTGCGGATGCGCGACGCCGACCGGCTCACCGTTCGCGGCGAAGTGCGAAAACCGGGACGGGCCGACCAGCTCGATCAGGCACATCACCGCAACCAGCGGGTCCTTGCCCCAGCCCTTGAGCCGCTGGAGCACGCCCTTGCGATAGACGAAGCGTCCGGACGCATCGACGGCGTACCACCAGAGGATGAAACGCAACTGCTCGCGGGTGAACCGCCACGGCTGGCCGTCGTCGCCCCTGAGGTACTCGGCGCACCAGCCGGCGATCTGCCAGCCCAGCGTCCATCTGGGCAGAAGCCAAGTGCCGTCGTCGCTGCGGCGCCAGGTTGGACCGATATAGGTCGGCTGAAGGAGTGCGATCTCGTCGGGGGTCAACAGCCGCACCCCCTCGGCGGGCGTTAGGCGTCGAGCCCCAAGTCCCGCTTGTAGTCGGCGATGGCCAGGACCGACGCCGGCTCGCTGTCGTCCTCCGGCTCGTGCAGCTCGATACGCACCCGGCGCCGGTCGCCCTCGGTCACCAGCAGCCGCTCCAGAGCGGAATAGATCGTCTGAAGCATCTGACCGGACCGCTTCATCGACTTCTTGTAGTGCGACAGGTCGTCGCAGACGCTCATGGCGAACGCCCAGTCGGAGTTCTGGTAGAAATCTGCCTGCCCTGACGAGCGCAGCGACTCGTACAAACGAGTGGCGAGCGGGTGCCAGGCGGGGTCCGCGGCGGGCACGGTCACCGGCTTCAGCTCGCCCTTGACGATCGGCTGTGCTTGGCTGCCGCCACGCTCTCGCGGACGGGCAAGGTCGGCCTCACGGTGCGGAACAGGGCCCGGCATGGCGATCACCTCGCATATCACAAGCGCAAGCGCCTTCCGGGTCTGTCCACAGGCTGGCGCTGTCCACAGTCGCCACAACCAGAATTGGCTTTCCGGATGACCATGGGAGGCATGGCAAGCAGGATGGCGGAACTAACCGGAGAGGAAACTAGGCTTGCAGCATCGAAGGCCATCCCGTCCGTTCCGTGCATCAGTGAGGGAAGGCCGGTCCTAGGTGTGCACTGAAGTTCCACCTGGATGAAAGATAAGTTGACAAAGGCTTTGCAAGTCCATAGAATTCGCGCCCATTGACGCATGACTAGAGCAAAGCCGGCGCTACAAATAGCCGCACCGAGCCCGCGATCAGCACCCATCGGCTGGACTTGATCACGCCAGGTGCAGAAGAGTGCCAACTTCTGTCGGGTACCCGACAGATCATTGCACTCCTTGCTTTAATCGTACTCAGCGGTCACTGTGGACGCTGCGTTCTGAAGGCGCCACATAGAAAGTCGGCGGCACCCGGTGGCACCCGGATGCCGCCTTATCACCGAGACCCCATGCAGAGGAGTCGCTATGACTGTAAACCCCGCCCGAACGGCGCAGGCAGACCCTCCGCCGGATCGGTCAACCCGACCACCTGACCCGGCGGGATCACCGCCTCCAGCGTCGGTGCGCAGCTTGTGGCTGGCCGTGATGCTCGTCGCTAGCGCCCTGATCGCTACCGCCGCGGGTTTGCTGTCCTGGGCAGGGGGCAGCAGAGTCTCCACCGCGTTGCTGACCAGCGGCGGGGCATTCGGGGCTGGCCTTCTGCTGCTGATCGCTGTCTTCCGGTTCGCCACGTCTGATTCGAACGGCCGGTAGGGGAAGCGGGACCCGCAGGCGGGCATCACGAATGACCATTGCCCGCCTGCGTCCCTACCAACTCCTGAAGACGATATGCGGCACGAACCAGACGATGAAGCCGACCAGGGCTGCGACGAAGCCGAGGGCACCCCCGGTCTTCCAGGTGCGGTCGGTGCCGAGCCAGTGCCGGGTGTTCTCGCTGAGGGTGTCGCCAGGCGCTCGGCGGACCAGCGCGATGCCTTCAAGTACGGCGAAGGTCACGGCGACGACGGCGAGCCAGATTCTCCAATCGTGGCCCAGAACGAGCGGCGGCGCAGGTTGTGCGGTCCGTCAGCGGTCACGGTGGCCCTCCTTGAGGCGTGAAAAGAAGGGTGGCCCCCGCCCCGGGGCGATGACGCCGGCCGAGGCGGGGGCCACGCTGGAGGGGGCTCTCAGACAAGACCGGGGTGGGTCTCGGAGCGCCTGTACCTGCGGTCGTGCCGCCGCCGTTGGGCGGCGCGTGCCGCGGCTCCCTCGCGTGAGGATTTGCGCTGGTGATGCCACCCGCAGAGCGATGTCAGGTTGGCGTCTCGGTGGTCGTCACCAGCAACGATGTGGTCCACATCCGTAGCGGGCTCCGGGCATTGGACACCGTTTGCGTCTCTGGCGGTGCAACGGTGCCCATCGCGACGCAGGATGCGGGGTCGAATCCTGCTGTTCCAGTCCGGGGGGAGCCGGTCTCTTCGGTCTGATCCATGCCAGTCCGGCATCCGGCTCCCCCCCCTCATGGTGGAGGTTGGTCCCGACGACGTGTGCGCGGACGCGTGCCGACCCAGGACCAAGAATGGGGAGAGGCTGTATGTAATACAGCGGTGCACACCTCTTCTGATAGAAGAGAAGCGCGACCGCTTCGGCCTCACACTATTAATACGCAACGGCGAGGACGAATCTTCGTCGACCTTTGACGTGAGCGCCGCCACACCGTCGTTGCATGCTTCGGTAGCAGGCCGAATCCCTGCGCCTTTGCTTCGACGATTAACCTCGACGCTGCTTAGGCATAGGCATTGTTGGCCCCGGAGGGGCCTTCAACCGAAGCCGCAAAGGCTCTACAGCATTAATACGACCTCAGCCGGCGAAGATTTCGGCAGAACGACGCGTGAGTGCCGTCACACCTCCAATCGAGTCCGGAGTGACCCTCGCCACCACCCGCGAATTGGCTCCCCGTCCCGATCGAATGAGTAGTAGGGGCGGCACAGACGAGACGGGAGGCCGGGAGTTGAGACAACAGGTGAACGCGCCGAGCGACGGCGAACACGGACGGCGGCTGTTAGAAGGGCTCTGCGTATGGTGCGCCACACCGCTGCCCGCCGACGCCTCGTTTCAGCGCGAGTTCTGCGGCGCGGCGTGCCGGCAGCGCAACCATCGCGCGCTGCGGAGAGCCGGACTGCGGTAGGCAGGGTCTTATTAGCCTCAAGGAATCGCAGGTTGGACGGTTTCCAGCTTTGTCACGGCGACTTCGAAACCATGGCATTCTGCGAGCTGCTACGACATGGCGGTATTCGCGTTTCTCAGTAAGAGGTATACCCCCCATCGCCACCCTTCCGCCGTCGCTAAAAACCAGCGTTTCCTCAGTTCAGAGGCAGTGCGCGCCGCAGTAACAAGCGAGCGCGGAACGCTTCCGAGAGGCGCGGCAGGGCAGTGCGACGGCGCATTTATCACCATTGACCAGCGCATTTGACAGCGCCCCATAGCGACGCCTAATGTTTGACCCGTCACCGCAACTGAGCAGCACAGCGGAGACAAGCGACAAACCCGATTCCGGGGGTTGCGAATACCGAAGCGAATCGCTTACGGTGGATTGCAGATCGGAGCGCAGGGCACGGCAGTGAGCACCAATGCCAAACCGGGTGCGAACGGAGCGGGACGGTAACAGTACCGGCTGCCAAGCAAGCGTGACGTCGATGCAAAGCGCATCCCACGAACACGGGAACGCAGCACAGCAACACCCAACAATGCACGACAGCACCAGGGCGACCCAGCGTGGCCCAGAGGCTGGGAACGGCACGAAGAGCGGCCGGGTTCTTGGCGGAACCTATCCGGCGACATGTTCGTTGTGAATTCCATATTGGGCTAGCGGTTGATACTCCGCACTGCCGATACAGATACCGCCGTAGCGGGTGGGTCTGGAAACGCGAGGCAGGGCGAGCGAACCGGAAGCGACTGCCGGACCCTTAGCAGGGTGAACCGGGGCTCCGAGGAACGCGCCGCTACCGGCACGGATGTCGACTCCCTGGGAAATCTCCATGGGGCAGAGCGCCGTACCGAACACTATTGACGCCTGCGATCCACTACCCGCCTTCATCACGGGATGAGTGGCATCAGCGTCATGGCTGATCGCAGGTTCTGAACCCTGCCCTATTGTGTAAATGTAGTCGGGAGGTTGACATGGAAACGAAGATCACGGATCCCGCGATGCTGAAGGCAATCCTGACGTACTGCCGCGAGAGGCGGATCCCGATGTGGGTCGTGCACACCCCGCCACTATCGAAGATCGGCGGCTTCTCCTGTGAGCTGCTGAGCATCGACGGAGCCACTAGCAAGACACGGATTGCCAACGGCGACGTGCGCACGGTGATGACCGACGAGATCCACGCTCGGGGACGGCTCTGATCCAAGGTCGCCGTCTCTTTCCGCCCCATCGTGTAAATGTAGTCAGGAGTTGGTATGACGCGTAAACACATCGGCCCGGAGTTCCACGTGTGCATCGGGACTCGGCTCGCCGACGGAACCGAGTTGCACGACGTGTACGTGGGTGGCCGCTGCCCGTTGGACGGGGGCGGCGCCCGATACCCGCTTGGCCGCAGGCTCGGCCGGGCGTGGAAGCAGGAGGGTTACGGCTGGGTCGCCGCGCCGCTGGCTCTGCCGGACTCGGGGCCGGATTCGTGGAGTGCGGAGGTCAGCCGCTCGGTGCGGCACTTCCGTACCCGGAAGGACGCGTGCCTGTTCCTGTACGGCTGGGCAAGCGGACTCGGCGCCCTGAAAACCCGTGACGCCGTGCGGGAGCTGTGGCCGCGGGTAGCGGCGGCATGAGCGTGTCCGGCGGGGAAGAGGTCGACTTCGATCGACCGGTCTGCTGCGTGTGGTCCGCCTACGGCCATCGGTTCATGGGGACCGGAAACAGTGCCTCGGATGACGGCCGCAGCGAGTACGAATCGTGCCTTACCTGCGGTGCTGAGTACGTGCTGCGCAATCTCGGCAACGGGAACGGGGAGTACGTCACGAACGCCGGAGAAGACCCGCAGGAGTGTTCGGGTCGGACCGATCTACAGCACGGCCATGAACGGCATTGCAGCGCCGATAACGGGCGAGGCTGCGCCGACTCGATCGAGTCGGGAACCTGTACGCACACCGTTTTTGAGTGCAACTGCTGCCTGTGTGACTGAAATTCGCCGAAACCCCTTCGGGGGTCCACCGGATTGGCATTCCGGCGCTGATGAGGCTGCCACCAACAACCGAGGAGTCTGTGTGGAAGCACCGCATATCACCGCGCTGGTCGAGGCTGTGGAGACCATGGCTGAGCAGCTGAACGGGATCGACGTCGGCGACGTCTTCGGCGGGTTCACCTGCTCCGAGCTGGACAGCATCGCGCGCGTTCTCAAGATCGCCGGACACGCCGGGACAGCGGCGTTCATTGTGATGCGTCACGCCGAGAGCGACGAGTTCCCGGACGATGGCGACCTCACGGACTGGGACGGCGACATGCACGCCCCTGTCGCCCTGGCCCACTCTCAATCGGACGGTCCAAGTCTCGACGGCCCAGCAATGCAGGCGTCGAAGCGTTACGTCAGCCAGCTTTAGATCGCAAAGCATGAGCCGACCACCCTAACCATGAACGATTTGCCGAAACCTCTTCGGAGGTCCGCTGGGCTGGCATCCCGGCGCTGACGATGGCTGCCGCAAGAAGCGAGGCGACATGGCAAAGACGGACAACGTTCAGTCGTACACCGAGGCGGTCCACACAGTGTGGGCGGATGTGTCTGGAGCGGACCTCGTGGCCATGACCGGCCGCCACTTCCGGCCAGCGCGCATCACCGTGAAATACGACTGGCGTACCCAACTGTCCGACAAGGAATGGTCCGTGCGATCCCTGGTCCTGAGCGGTCCGTGGGTTCTGCCTGACGGCATGACGTCCACGGAGACGGGTTCCGGAAGCGCCCAAATCTTCCTTAGCAACGCAGCGGAATGGGCGCGCGACTTCGCGGCGGCGAACGTCCCGCGAATGGCCTTGGTCGACAAATGACAACGCCGAAACCCCTTCGGGGGTCGGGTGGATTGGCATTCCACCCCTGACGATGGCTGCCGCTATGGGGAGGAACAGTTGGACGAGAACACGCTTTTCAAGCTCGACGAAACCGAGGGAACGTTCTGGGTGGAGATCCTGTCCGCCGTCGAGGAAGACGTGTGGGAGGACGACCGACGGGTCCGCAAAACGTTCCCGGTTCTGCGGGTCACCACCTACGCCGATGCCCAGATCACCGCGGAGAACCGGCGGTACATCGCGTTGCGGGGCCGTAAGTACAGCATCGATGAGGTGCACGTGTGGCGCGGCTACGAGCCGCCGCACGACTGGGGCAGCGACCACCGCACCCACTACGCGAAGTACTTCGAGACGGAGGCGGGCACACCGCTGGACTGGAGGTCTCCCGTACGAGACAAGCTCCGCGCGATCGAGTACCGCGTGCGGGATCGGTTCGTCGCCGAGCACCCGGAGTGGCAGCGCACATCGCTGCGGCGCCGTGTCGTGTGGCAAATCGAGCAGGCAACCAACGAAGCCGCGATGCACCGCAGGAAGGCGGAAGCAGCCGACGCCGTCGCCGCAAAACTACTCGCTGGTCTTGAGGCGATGTAGCCAGCCCAACCCTATCGAGCCGAAACCGCGTCCGGCTCGATGCCGGGCCCGGTCCGCCGGACTGGCATTCCGGCGCTGACGATGGCTGCCTGACCCAAGGAGTCCACGTGCTCCACCTGAACACCCACCAATTGCAGATCGGTGACACCGTCCACCTATTCGGCATGCGGATCCACCTAACCCGAGAGCCGATCATCACCCAGCGCGAACGCACGGTCTACGTCTGGATCGGCGACGTACTCAACCCTCACGAGGTGATCGCGGCCGACCTCGTGCCGAAAGGGTTCCTCGGCGAGGACGTATGGGTCGAGGGCCGAGGCTGGGTGTGGAAGCAGACCAACCGCTGGGAGGTCCAAGGCAACGACCTGGCGCTGTGGGCGGTCGAGCGTCCCATCGAGGCGGAGACGAACTGATGGCACGCAAGGTGTCACAGCAGCTCACCGACGGCACCACGATCAGGGTGCGCCGTTCACGCACGCTGACCGGTACCTACTTCACGGAGGTTCACTCCGTACGCGGCGTAAGCGAGAACCCGCTGCTGTGGATGAACGGCGGCATATACGCGCTGTACGGCAACGGGGACATGACGCGGATCAGTCACCCGGACTACAGCTACGCCAGCAGCGAGGCCGAAGCCGGCCGCAAGGCGCTCGCGTTCTTCGTCGCCTGCGCCGAGGACGTGATCGAGTACGCCACGAAGGAGGGCATCCCGGTAGCCGACTGCTACTGACGGCCTCCTCCGCAGGACCGCTGAATCCCTGTTGAGCCGAAACCGCGTCCGGCTCCAGGGCCGGGCGCGGTCCGCCGGACTGGCATTCCGGCGCTGACGATGGCTGCCACGGAGGAGCGCGGACATGGACGACGAGCAGATGGTCTACGTCAACTTCACCGAGACCAACGAATTCAACCTGGAGTTGGAGTTCGCCGAGATGGCGAAGGTTCTCGGGGTCAGCAAGAAGAAGCTCACAGCAATCCTGGTCGACGGCGAGGACTTCGAGCCGTCCGACGCCACCGTGGCCCGAATGCGTAGGCAGGCCGACCTCACCGACGGGCAGGTGACGGTCGACGACATCGGCGAAGCCTGAACCCCGCGCCGAAACCCGCCCCGGACGCGATGCCGGGGCCAGTCGCGTGGATTGGCATTCCACGCCTGATGACGGCTGCCAAACACGAAAGGAGGGCCGGTGACCATAACGCGTGGACTTCGGCTCAGCGCCGACGACAAGAGGCGGTTGCACCGTTTCCGCAGACTCGCAGGCCCGTACCGCAAGGCCGGGCGGATGTCCCGCTGGACCTACAGCTACATCCCTCCGTCACGGGTCCACATCTGGTGGGGGCCGAACGGCGGCAAGGTCAAGGTGATTCCGACCGGCGGGGTCGAGTTGACTGCACCGACCGGCGAGGTAGCCATCATCAAATCCAACGGCGGCACCATCAGCCCCGGTACCGTGCTGCGGCTCATGGCGGTCCTGCACATGATCAGCCCGGTAACCGCCGGCCGGCGATTCCAGGACCTCCGATGAGCGAGGCTCTGGAATTTCCTCTACGCATCGGCCCGCATCGCGTCGTGGCCTTCACCCGCATCGGGTCGGCGCCCGGCACGCGCCCCAGCCAGGGCGTCGCGATCACTCAGGACGAGGACGGCTTCAACGTCCATTCCGTTTGGCTCGCCGACGCCGAGATCGGCCGGTGGGAGGGGCAGAACGGCCGGTACGGCGTCACCTGGCAGCGCGCCTTGGACGCGTTGGTCGATCGCGCCGCTCCCTTGCCGCCTCCGTGAGCCGAAACCCCGCCCCGGGCCTGCCGGGTGCGTGGGTCGCCCGCGGGGTGGCGTCCCGGGCCTGACGATGGCTGCCAAAGCAGGAGGCATAGATGGACGACTACGTGCGAGCCGACGCGACGGTGACGGTCACGCTCGATGCGGACCTGGCGATGCTGCTCATGTCCGGTATCCGCCAGATGGATACGGCGTGGGTCGCGTCGCTCACCGAGGAGGAGGCCAACCGCAAGATCGAGCCCGACATCCACGCGGCTCGCAACCTGCCCAACCACATCGCCCGCGCACTTCGCGAACTGGGCGAGAAGGTGAGCACGGCCGAGGTCAGCTTCGGCACACCGGCAAAGATCATCAAGTAGCCGAAACTTGCCCCCGGCATCGTCCGGGGTGCAGGTCGTGTGGGCCGGCATCCCACACCTGACGATGGCTGCCACCAGGGAACGCGCGTGATACGGCGCCCCGGTGGGCGGCCATCACGCAATTCTGACCCGCCCCGCGCTGCGCCGTTGGTTGAGGTACCTCCCACGGCTGCCGATCCGCGCCGGGCGGCATCTGCCGAAAGGCAAGGAGGCTATCCCCTGGTGCGTCTGACACCACGCAAGGAAGAGATCGACGGCGTCAAAACCATCTTGGAAAGCGACGACTTCACCTCGGCCGACCAGATGGCCAAGGCGCTCATCAAAGAAGTCGCCGAGATGCTGTGGATGCGCGACTGGTTCGCCCTCGTCCACATCGGCAGCGCGGGAAAGGCCGGGCTGAACTGGGCGCCGTTCGCCAGTCCCGTCGAAGCGCTGAACATGGCCGAGAAGATCGCCATCGGCGGCCGATTCGGCACGGTCAAGCTCTTCAGCCCCGGTGTCCTGCTCGGCAACACCCTCGGCAAGCCGAACTGGAAAGGCTTCTGCCGCGCCGAGGGCTGCGGCCACGCCCCATTCCTGCACCTGAGCGATGGCAACGCGCGCGGCGCCTGCGGCCTCGCCTCCATGTGCACCTGCAAGAAGTACACCAAGTGACTCGGCCGACGGGGAACGAACACATGCCGCACCTGCACGAGCTTGACGACCTGCCCGCGCTGATCTCCGTGCCGCACGCCGCGAAGCTGCTCGGCCTCAGCCGGGCCTCCGCGTACCGCTACGCCGCAGCCGACGAACTGCCCATCAAACGCCTCGGCGGCCGGGTCTACGTCATCACAGCCAAGATCCGGCCGCTGATCACCGGCCAGGAGGAGCCGGTACGACCCCAATAGGAAGGAAGTGAATGGCGCGCAGGAACCGTCCGGCCACGGCGGACGAACCCCGGAAGAACAGTCGTGGCCCGATCCCGAAGGTCAAGGGCCTCACGATCTACCAGCGTGGCAACAAGTGGTCCTTCACGCTCTACGGCGAGGCGGACCTGCTCACACAGAAGCGGGAGCGACATAACCGAGGTGGGTTCGCCAGCGACTGGGACGCCTTCGACGCCGCGATGCTGCTAAAGGCCAAGCTCGCCACCGGCGACGTGGTCAAGCAG
The DNA here is from genome assembly GCF_043197135.1 of Actinoplanes sp. NPDC049265. Taxonomy (NCBI): domain Bacteria; kingdom Bacillati; phylum Actinomycetota; class Actinomycetes; order Micromonosporales; family Micromonosporaceae; genus Actinoplanes; species Actinoplanes sp. NPDC049265. The sequence continues at coordinate 477,405 of NZ_JBICSP010000001.1, forward strand.
CTCCAGCCCAACACGGCCACGGTCGACGAGGTCATGGCGGTGTGGCTGGAGAGCGTCAAGCCCGTGGTCAAGGCGACCACGTACGCGAACTGGAAGATTAACCATGACGCGTACGTCTCGCCGATGATCGGCCACCACCGGATGCGGGACGCGGACGTGTTCGTGCTCAACGCCTTCTACAAGAAGCTGGGCAGCGACGGCCGGCGCCGGCCCGACAACGCCACGGCCATGTACCACTACTGGAAGGAGAACGCCCACCAGCGCGACGGCCAGGGGCCGACCTCGACGGAGATTGCCAAGGCGTGCGGCGTCACGATCTACGCCGCCAAGGCCGCGCTGACCAAGTTCCGACGCGGCCGGGTACCGACGCCGCAGCCGAGCGGCTTGGCCCGCAAATCGATCAAGAACATCCACGACATGCTGTCGCTCGTCTGGGTGGACGCGATTGGCTGGGGCTACGCGGTCACCAACGCCACGGCCAACGCGAAGCTACCCCGTGACCCCGGCGGACGGCGCATCAAGGCGCGACAGCAGCCCTGGACCGTTGACGAGTTGGCCCGGTTCCTGCACATCGCAGTGACCGACCGGTTCGCCGCACTGTGGGTTCTGGTCGCCACAACCGGCATGCGACGGTCCGAGCTAGCCGGCGTGGACGAGGACGCCATCGACTGGGAAAGGAAGCTCCTTCACGTGCGGGACACCCGGGTCGTGGCCAACGGCAAAGCGGTGGACTCCGACGGCAAGACCGAGGCCGGCTGGCGAACCATCTCCTTGGACGACTTCACCCTCAGCGAGCTGGACCGCCACGTGAAGAAGCTGGAGAAGGAGCGCAAGGACTTCGGCAAGGACTACCAGCGGACGGGCAAGCTGTTCGTCTGGCCGAAGGGCAAGATCCCGCACCCGGACACCTTCACCCGGATCTTCAACCGACTCGTCGACCAGGCGGGCCTACCGCCGATCGAGCTGCACGACATGCGGCACGTCTACATCACCCTGGCGCGCGTCCTCGGCGTGAACCGCAAGATCCTGGCCGATCGGGTCGGGCACGCCAACGAGACTGTGACGGACACCATCTACACCAACAAGACCACCGGCCATGACCGGGAGATCGCGGAGGTGGTCGGAACCGTGATCCGAGATGCGCTCAAGCAAGCGGCATGAGGGTGTAAGGACCGATTCTTACTACTGGTTTTACTACAAGCGGCCCTCCGGAGAAGATCCGGAGGGCCGCTTTCCCTGGTAGCGGGGACAGGATTTGAACCTGCGACCTCTGGGTTATGAGCCCAGCGAGCTACCGAGCTGCTCCACCCCGCGTCGGCTGGTTAACACTAGCGCAAGGCCTGAGTTACCTGCAAAACGGGTCCGGGTGGCCCGCCCCACACCGGTGAGGCGGGCCATCCGGGCCGCCGAATCAGCCGCTCGGCGTGGCGTTGGGCGACGGCGCGCCGCCGGACGGAGGGGTGGACGGCGGGTTGGTTGTGGTGGTGCCGCCGGCCGCCCGGACCGCCTCCTGGTACTTCGTCATGGCGTTGTCGAGCTGTTGCAGGGCCTGACCGTAGCGGGCGAAGTCGCCGCTCTTCTGGGCCTCGCGGGCGTTGTTGATGGCGGTGTCCAGCTCGGTGGCGGCCTGGGCCACGGGGCCGGACAAGCCGGGTGTGTTGTTGCCGGTGTTCGCGGGCGGCTGGGTGCCGCTCGGCGGGTTGTTGTTGCCGGAGGCTCGGCCCTGGTTGATCAAGGTTTGCAGGCCGCCGGCGAGGCTGTCGGCCAGGGTCACGTACTGGCTGCCGTCGCCGAAGGACATCAGGACCTTCTGGAGCAACGGGGTGGCGTTGGCCTGGGTGCCCTTGACGTAGATGGGTTCCACGTAGAGCATCCCGTCGCCGACCGGCAACGAGATCAGGTTGCCGTACAGGACCGTGGACTGGGTGGTGTTGGACAGCAGGGTCAGCTGGGATCTGACCTCGGCGTTGTTGGCCATGCGCTGGTGGACCTGGACCGGGCCGGGGATGGCGGTCTGGTCGGGTAGTTCGAGGACCTCCAGTTTGGGCTGGCCGCTGACGTAGCTGCCGGAGATCAGCGCGGCCAGGTTGTCACGGTTGCGGGGCGTGACCGCGGAGGTCAGCTGGAACCGGGTGCTGTCCTGCCCGGGCAACTGCACGTTCAGGTAGAACGGCGGCTGCTTGATGTTCTCCTGTGGCGCGTCGGGCGTGTTCGGCACCTGCCAGAAGTCCTGACCGGAGAAGTATTCGCCGGCGTCGGTGACGTGGAACTGGGCGAGCAGGTTGCGCTGCACCTTGAACAGGTCGGCGGGGTAGCGGAAGTGCGCCTCGAGCGACTTCGAGATCTGCGCCTTGGGCACGATCAGGTTGCCGCCGAACGCCTTGTTCCAGGCCTTCAGGACCGGGTCCTGGCCGTCGAACTCGTACAGCTTGACGGTGCCGTCGTACGCGTCGACGGTCGCCTTGACCGAGTTGCGCATGTAGTTGACGTTGTCCCGTTCCAGGGCGAAGGTGCCCCGGTCGGTGGTCTCGTCGCGGGTCTCGTTCTGCAGGTTGATCTGCTGCGAGTAGGGGTAGCTGTTGCTGGTCGTGTAGCCGTCCAGGATCCACTGGATGCGACCGTCGACCACGGCCGGGTACGGGTCGCCGTCGATGGTCAGGAACGGGGCGACCTTCTCGACGCGCTCGCGCGGGTTGCGTACGTACATCAACCGGCTGTTGTTGTTGACCGCGTCGGACAGGACGAAGTTGCTCTCGGTGTTTTTGATGGCGAACACGAGCCGGCGGAAGAAACTGCCGATCGGGACGCCGCCCTTGCCCTCGTAGGTGTAGCGCTCGTCGGCGGTGCCGCCGGGCTGCGGGCGGTCGAACTCGACGTTGCGGTCCTTGTCGGCCTGTCCGACGATCGCGTACTCGCTGGCCTGCTCGCCGTAGTAGACCCGCGGCTGCTCGACCTTGATCTGCTCGACCGGCGCGCAGGCCGCGTCCTGGCTGGGGTCGGCCTTCTGCTCGCCGAGGAAGCCGGAGACGAAGTGCGGAAGGCCGCTGCACACCTGGTTGGCGGGGGCGGCGACCAGGCCGTACCCGTGGGTGAAGACGGTGTGCCGGTTGAGCCAGTTGCGCTGCTGCGCGGTCAGCTGCGAGTCGTTGATCTCGCGGACGCCGACCACGTAGTCGCGGGTGTTGTCGTCGACCTTGTACCGGTCGACGTCCAGTTTGGCCCCGAAGTCGTAGAAGCCGCGGACCTGCTGCGACTGGGTGAACGCCTCGGACACCAGCTGCGGGTCGATCAGCCGGACGTTCTGGGCGCTGGAGTTCGCGGCCAGGGTCGACGGCGCCCGGGTGTTGCTCGCGGCGTACGGGCGTATATCGGTCTGGGCCAGGCCGAACGCGTCTCGGGTGGCGTTGATCGATTTCTGGATGTAGGGCGCTTCCTTGTCGGCCAGGCTGGGCTGGACGGTGAAGTTCTGCACCGCCAGCGGGTAGATGCCGCCGATGGCGACGGCCGAGATGGCCAGCAGGGCCAGCGAGACACCGGGCCAGACCAGGTTGCGCATGACCGCGTTGGAGAACACGATGATCGCCACCGCGACCACGATGGAGATGTAGGCCAGGATCTCCTTGGCCGGCAGCAGGGCGTTGACGTCGGTGTAGCCGGCGCCGTAGAGCCCCGGCGACACATGCTGCTCGAGCAGCAGGGCTCGCCGGTCGAGGATGTATGCGACTGCCTTGAGCAGCACGAACACCGCCACCAGGGTGGTCAGATGGGCCCGGGCGGCCGACGTCATGCGGTCACCGACGCCCTGCAGGCGTACCCCGCCGAAGATGTAGTGGACCGCGAGCGCGCCGATCACCGACAGCACCACCGCGGTAAAACCGACGCCCAGCAGGTATCGCCACATCGGGTAGTCGAAGACGTAGAAGCCGATGTCCACGTTGAACTGGGGGTCACGGACGCCGAACGGCTGGGCGTTCTGGAAGAGCATCCAGTCCTTCCAGCGGTTCTGGGCGCTCAGGCCGGCGAAGAACCCGATGATCACCGCGATGACGGCGATCCAGGTGCCGAGGCGCGGCGCCAGGATCATCCGGTAACGCTCCAGGGTCGCCTGCTCCGCGGAGTGCGGGCGCAGCAGCGGCCGGAGCCGGTAGGCCAGATAGAGGTTGCCGGCCACGAGCAGCGCCATCGCCGCGCCCACCGCGAGGAAGAGCAGCACCTTGGTGACCAGCTGCCCGGTGTAGACCTCGGTGAACTCGACCTCACGGAACCAGAGCAGATCGGTGTACTGGTCGATGCCCCAGCCCAGCAATGTGAAAAGAAGGAAGACCCCGACCAGGACGCCGACCGTGACGCGACCGCGCCGGCTCATCCTCGGTAGAGGGCTGTTACGCATGACCAACGTAAACCCCAACCACTAGTTTGCAACGCATTGTCAGGTGGTCGTACACGGCTTCGGTGTCCCACCGGACGTGAACGTCTTGAGCGCGGTGAGCGCGTCGTCCACCGTGGCCACCTCGGCCATCGGCAGACCGGGCACCGCGTTACGCAGCGCCTCGGCACAGTTGTCCTTGGGCACCAGGAAGATCTGGGCGCCGGCCGACTTGGCGCCGACCAGCTTCTGCGGGATGCCGCCGATCGGGCCGACCGCGCCCTCGTCGTCGATGGTCCCGGTACCAGCGATGATCTTGCCGCCGGTCAGGTCGGCCGGCTCGATCTTGTCGATGATGCCGAGCGTGAACATCAGGCCGGCGCTGGGGCCGCCGATCTCGCCCAGGTCGATGGAGATCCCGTACGGGTCGGTCTGCTTCTTGTCGATCTGCACGCCGACCCGCGGCGTCCCGTTGTCGTCCCGGGTGGTGACGCTGGCCGTGGCCGCCTTGCCGCCCCGGGTGTAGCCGATGGTCAGCGCCGTGCCGGCCGGCTTGGCCTGGATCAGCTCGGTCAGCTTGGCCGGGCTGGTCACCGGCGCGCCGTCGACCGAGGTCAGGATGTCGTCCTTGGCCAGCTTGCCGGCCGAGGCGCCGTCCGGGGACACCAGTGTCACGTACGTCTCGATGGGGTGACCGAGCTCGCGCAGCGCGACCGTCTCGGCGCTGGACTGCGAGGTCTGGAACTCCTGCTTGTTGTTCTGCTCGACCTGTTCCTCGGTCTGGTCCGGCGGATAGATCACATCGCGCGGCACGACCGCCTGATCGGTGCTGAACCAGCCGCGGATCGCCCAGACCAGCTCCACGTCGTTCTGCACGCCGACGGTGGTGAGCCGCAGCTGCCCGGCGGACGTGGAGGTCTGCCCCTTCGTCACCTGGATCACTTCTTTGCCGTTGTCCGAACCGAGCGTGTTCACCGTGGGCCCGGGCTTCAGCACGACATACGGCATGGGGACAGCCATGACCCCGATGGCCAGCAGTGCGGTGATCAGGGCGCCGAGGATGACCGTGACACCGCGACGTCTCATGCGCGTGAGAGTACCCACCTACCCTGAGTCCCCTCTGAGCTGACACCGCATCAGCACCCGGGAAGACCCGGAGTTCTCTCTGAGCTGACTTCCGGACCGGTACCGAGCGGCTTTTCGCGCGTACCGTTGACCTCGTGCCTGATATCCCGTTCGGCTTCTCCCTGCCGGGGGCCCAGCCGCCCGATCCCTCCGACCCGCAGCAGATGCAGCAGTTCATGAACCAGCTGCAGCAGATGTTCGCCGGCCAGGGCAGCGGTCCGGTCAACTGGGACCTGGCTCGCCAGGTGGCGGCGAGCCAGCTCCAATCGTCCGGCGACCCCGCCGTGACCATCGTCGAGCGCAACCAGATCGAGGAGAGCCTGCGGCTCGCCGACCTGTGGCTCGACCCGGCCTCGGCCATGCCCAGCGGCATCCGCGCGGCGGCCGGCTGGAACCGCAACGAGTGGATCTACAACACCCTCGAGGTGTGGAAAAAGCTGTGCGATCCGATCGCCGGCCGCATGGTGGGCGCCATGAGCGACCTCGTCCCCGACGAGGCCAAGGCCCAGCTCGGCCCGATGCAGTCGATGGTCGCCACGCTGGGCGGCGCGCTGTTCGGCGGCCAGCTCGGTCAGGCACTCGGCCAGCTCGCCGCCGAGGTGCTGTCGGCCGGCGACATCGGCCTGCCCCTCGGCCCCGCCGGCACGGCGGCGCTGATCCCCGCCAACATCAAGGCCTACGGCGAGGGCCTGGAGATCCCCGAGGACCAGGTCAGGCTCTACGTGGCGCTGCGCGAGGCGGCCCACCAGCGGCTGTTCCAGCACGTCCCGTGGTTGCGGGCGCACGTGCTGACCGCGGTCGAGACCTACGCGTCGGGCATCACGGTCAACCGCGACGCCATCGAAGAGGCGATGAGCCGCGTCGATCCCGCCGACCCCGAGTCGATGCAGGCCATGGCCCTCGAAGGCATTTTCACGCCCGAGGACACCCCGCAGCAGAAGGCCAGCCTGGCCCGCCTGGAGACCGCGTTGGCGCTGGTCGAGGGCTGGGTCGGGCACGTGGTCGACTCGGCCGTGGGCGACCGGCTGCCGTCGGTGAACGCGCTGGGCGAGGCGTTCCGGCGCCGGCGCGCGGCCGGGGGCCCGGCCGAGCAGACGTTCGCCGCGCTGGTCGGCCTGGAGCTGCGGCCGCGCCGGCTGCGCGAGGCGGGCGCCCTGTGGACGGCCGTGCTCGAGCACCGGGGCATCGCCGGGCGTGACGCGCTCTGGGATCACCCTGACCTGCTGCCGACCGACGAGGACTTCGCCAACCCGGTCGCGTTCGCCCAGGCGAAGCTGGATTGGGACATTTCCGAGCTCGATGGGCCTGGCGACAAAACCGACGAAGACCCCAAGAGCTAAAACCTGGGTCGTAGCGGGGTGGGTGGTGCAGACCGCTGCTCCCGCCGAGGTCGCTTCGCTCCACGTGAGTAATCGGTCGCCCCCAACCCCACCCCCAGGGCGCCATCCGCTCCGCGGACGCCGCGGGCCTACCACCGGGGAGCGCGGTGGTGGGGCAGGGCGGTGGGTCAGCCGCCCAGGAGGGCTCGGGTGTTTTCCCAGCCCTCCAGGGCCGGGTCCAGGCCGGCCAGGTCGGCCGGGCCGCGCAGGCGCCGCCACTCGGGGGTCGACTCGACGTCGCCGGGCTGCGGGGCAGACTTGCGCAGCGCCATCGGGGTTGCGGCGTTGAGGTCGTGGTCGGCCAGCCAGTCCGGCGGCGGGAGTTGCGTGGCCACGCCAAGGCCCGGTGCCACGGCGACCGGCTTGCGTTCCAGTGGTCGCAGAAGCTTGCCCAGGACCAGGCCGGGCACGTCGGGGGCGTCGGCGGCGATGACGGCCGCCTGGTCGAAGCCGTCCTTGGCCGCCGCCTCGAGCACGGGACGGATGGTGGCGGTCGCCACGTCGTAGATCGTCGTACCGGGCCAGGCGATCTCGTCGGCCAGTCCCCGGTCGGCCGGCGTGGCGGCGATGGCCGGTGTGGCCTGTGCCAGCCGGGCCAGCAGGTCAACCAGGTCCTCGGCCATGGCCGCCCGCCACGCTTCGAGATCAACCCCGGGCGGCGACCACGTCACCGGCACGAGCAGAGCCACCACCACACGCCTCACCACGAGCGCGAGGCTACCCCGCTTCGCCCGCCATGAGACCGGCGCCAACAGCCGGGGCCGCGCTCGGCGGTTCACTGCTCCCTTCGAGCTCGGCTCTTCCGCCAGGCTCGGACCTACCACCAAGCTCGGGAATGCCGGGTCGCCTGCGGCAGGCGCGGCGGGGCCGCGAAGCGGGTGAGGGTGACCACTCACGCACGTGGAGCGAAGCGACCCTCGGCGGGAGCAGCGGTCTGCACCACCCACCCAGCTACGACCGCAAGCCCTTGATCTTTATTCATCGCCCATGACGAGGCCGGTGGCCGCGCTGATGCCTTCGAGGTAGCCGCGGGCGCGTTCCGACTTGGGGTAGCGGTTGACCAGGTCCCAGAAGCGGGCCGAGTGACTGGGGACGACCAGGTGGGCCAGCTCGTGCAGGAGCACGTAGTCGATCACCCAGTCGGGCATCTCCTGGATGCGGTGGGAGATGCGGATCGTGCCGTCGTCGGGGGTGCAGCTGCCCCAGCGGCCGTTCTGGTTGGTCACCCAGCGGACGCTCGCGGGCGTGACCCGGCGGGCGTGGTCGGGCAGGTAGCGCGTGGTGAGACGCTGCGCGCGGGCCGCCAGCTCGTCGTCGCTACGCTGTACGCGCTCCTCGCGGGCGGCGAGACGGGCGAGCATGCGCTCGACCCACTCCATCTCCTCGGCGCGGGAGAAGCGGTCCGGGATGAGGACGACGACGCGTTCGCCGTCACGATACGCGGACACGGTCCGACGCCGGCGCTGGCTGCGGCGCACTTCGACGACAGGCTTGCGTGTCCGGGCCATTACCGGCTCGCGGGGCCCAGTTTCGGGTTCACATAAGGACGCTAATCCGTGAGACCCATGTCACCGCAAGGGTACTGGGAACGACACGCGCCGGAAAAACGAGCTTCGTACCCGACTGACCGAAAAGATTTTTCCAGACCGCAACAGCGGAGGCCGTACCCCACCACAAAACGGATCACCGCACGACGCACTCGTCCCGTTTGGGAGCTTCTGAGCGTATTCCTCGGCGTGTCCCGACATATCTGCCTAAAAAGGGCGTGATCGCGTCGCACACTCTCGCTGTCGGCAACTCAGCCGACGCTGCGCTGACATGGAAACGGCCTGACCTGGGTATCGTCCGCCGCGGAAAGGCGGCCGCATCCCGTGGTCGCGGAGCGGTCCAGCGCCGAACACAGGTCGCGGCTGAGCGCCGCGAGCCGGGCACCGGGCCGGCCGGGCCGGCGAACATGACGAGGAGGAACCGTGGCCGACAACACGTACAACGGCTACTGCGTGAAGTGCAAGGAGAAGCGCGACTTCCAGGGCACCGTGGAGGTCTCGAAGACGGGCATGAACATGGCCAAGGGCAAGTGCCCGGTCTGTGGCACGACCGTCAACCGCATCCTGGGCAAGGCCAAGGCCTGACCAGGTAGGACCTGAACGAGGGGCGGCTCCGGCCGCCCCTCACCCGGCCGAGGCCGTAACTTGTGGTCGCACGCACACGTTGAGTAAGTAGCCACAGGCCTGTGGATAACTTGTGCACCGCTGTGGACAACCGTGCGTGAGGCCACCACCGCCCTGTGGATAACTTCCCCTGACCGCGACGGCACAGTGACAACCTGTCACCCATGCCCCTCCAGCGTCCGGTTCTGATCCCCGGCGTACCCCGCCTGCGCCGCGGCCCGCACACCCTGCACCTGGGCGTGACCCGCCCGGTCCTGATCGACCTGCCCGGCCACGACCCCGCGGCGCTCCTCGACCTGATCGACGGCACCCGCACCGACCGGCTGCTGATCAGCCACGCGTCCCGGCTGGGCATACCGCCGCCGACCACCCGCGCGCTGATCGAGACGCTGACGGCGGCCGGCCTACTGATGCCCGCGCTTCCCCGTGAACCCGCCGGTTCCGAGGCGGCCGCGCTGGCCCACTCCGGCTGTGCCGACATCGCCACCGTGCTGCGACGACGGGCGCGTGCGGTGGTGCGGGTGTGCGGCGAGGGCCGGCTGGGCGCCGGCGTGGCCGTGGCGCTGGCGTCGGCCGGGATCGGCCACATCGAGATCGACCTGCCAGGTGCGGTGACCGCGGCCGAACTGCCCGGCGGTCCGCTCACAGCCGAGGACGTGGGCCGGCCGCGCGGGGAAGCGGTCGCCGCGGCCCTGTCCCGGCTGACTTCGGAGATCAAGACCAGTCCGGTACGCAACCGCGCGATCAGCCTGCAGATCCAGCTCCGCCATCGCGAGCCGGTGGCCCTGCTGGCCGCGTCCCTGGCCCGTCGGCGGCGGCCGCACCTGTTGCTGGGGCTGCGCGAGGGGGTGGCGGTTGTCGGGCCGTTCGTGCCGGCGTCCGGTGGGCCGTGCCTGCTCTGCGTCGACCTGCACCGCCGCGACCGCGACCCCGGCTGGTCGGAGCCCACGACGACAGCCGAGCCGGCAACGGTGGCGGTGCTGCTGGCGGCCACGGCGTACGCGGTTGCGGAAGCGCTGACCTTCCTCGACGGCGGCGCACCCGAGACCGTGGGCGCATCGGTCGACATCAGCCGGCCCGGCCGTCATCGCCGCCGGTCCTGGCATCCGCATCCGGCCTGCCAGTGCTCTCGCGAGCGGCGGATCCTCCGGTGACTATCGCGGTGCGCAGGAGCGTGAGGGCTTCGTGGCGGGCGCCGGTGAAAGGTGGGTCTTGGGGTCCGGGCGCTGGGGTCGGCGGCGCTGGAGGTTCGGCCGCTGGGGTCAGCGGGGCCGGGGGTTCGGCCGCTGGGGTCAGCGGGGCCGGGGGTTCGGCCGCTGGGGTCAGCGGGGCCGGAGGTTCGGCCACTGGGGTCAGCGGGTCTGGTCGGGCTGCTGGGGTCGGCGGGGCGGGAGGTCCGGATGCCGGGATCAGCGGGACCGGGCGGGGAGTGGCCGACACGGCGGCGCGGAGAGGGGCGATCAGGGCCGGTCCCCAGGTGCCGCCGATCACGACCTGGGCCGGGTCGGTCAGGGCCACGACGGCGGCGATCACGCCGGTGACGGCTTCGGTCAGGGCGGGGACGGCGCCGGCTTCCAAGAGCTTGGGTACGTCGATCGCGGTCGACCCGGCACGCCGGAGACCCAGGGCGGCGAAGACCTCGGTGAAGCGGACGGCCCGGCCATCGGGACCGGTGGTGATCATGTGCGAGATCTCGCCGGCCAGGCCGCCGTGGCCTCGCCTGATCTCGCCGTCGCTGACGATTGCGCAGCCCAGTCCCTCACCCAGATAGAGGTAGGCGAAGTCGGCGCCGGCCCGCTCCCGCGCGGCCCGGGCCGCCCAGTTGACGTCGTTGTCGACGACTACCGGACCGTCCACCAGCGGGGCGAGCACCGCCACCGGATCGAGCGCGCCGACCAGAAACGGCGAGTCGGGCAGCTCGACCAGGCGGCCGGTGGCCCGATCGACGGGGTCGGCGGCACTGACCACCGCGAGCCGCGGCCGTCTCGGGGTGGTCAGCGGTGTCCGCCGTTGCTGCCCTCCGCCCGTGGCGTCGCCACCCGCCGCCGTCCCGCCACCCGCGGTCCCGCCACTCGCCGCCGTCCCGCCACCCGCGGTCCCGCCACCCGCCGCCGTCCCGCCACCCGCGGTCCCGCCACCCGCCGCGGTCCCGGCATTCGCCGCCATCCGACCGCCCGCCGTTGTGCCCCCGCCCGCCGTCGTACCGCTGCCCACCGATACGCCGCCGTCTGCCGATGCGCCGCCGTCTGCCGATGCGCCGCCGTCGGCCGCCATCTGGGCGTCTGTCGCCGTCCCCGCGCTTGCCGTCTCGCGGTCGGCCTCGCTGTTGTCCAGCGCGACGACTCCTGATGCGGTGAGCACCTCCATTACCGCGGCGTAGAGAGTGGTGGCGACCTCCGAGGGGCGGTGGATCGCCATTGTGACCTCGGCGATCGTCTCGCCGTAGGCGTTGAGGCACTCGGCTCTGACTCCTGCGGGTGCGATGCTGACCGCCAGGGCCGTGCCCGCCGAGGGCGCCAGCGCGTAGTAGGAGCCGACGCGGCCCTTGCCGCGACCACCGGCCGTGCGCTCGCCGGTGTCGACCACCAGGCCACGCTCGGTCAACCGCCGGACACTCTCGCCCGCGGTCGGTTTCGAGATGCCGACCATCGCCGCCAGCTCGGCCCGGGTCAGCCGGCGGGTCGTCATCAAGGCCCGCAGGACGGTTTCGTCGGTCTGAGCGCCCACCGGATCCATACCCGAGATTCTAGACAGGCCCCTTGCCCAGAAAGGCACCCACCCCGTACTCTCACCCGTACAAGTAAGGACCATTGACCAGAAGGAGCTGACCGCCGTGGCCGCGCCGACCATGACCCTTCCCGCCCTTCCGCACTGGGAGGAGACACCAGCCGACCTCAAGGCGGCCATCCGCGAGATCAAGGTGGCATTGCGGGCGCGGATCGCCGCGTCCGGTCGCACCGTCGACGAGGTCTTCACGGTGGTCGAGCGGCGCATCCGGGCCGAGGTGGAAGACATCGCGGCGGCGCGTGAGCGGGGCGAGACGGTGTGGCCGGTGATCGAGTGGTCCGACATCGCCGCCGGCACGGTCAGCCCTGAGCAGCTGGCGCTGCTGCGGCGGCGTGGTTGTCTGGTGGTGCGCGGGCATTTCGAGCGCGAGCAGGCGCTGGGCTGGGATCGAGACATCGTCGACTATGTCGAGAGCAACCGGTTCTTTGAGAACTACCGCGGGCCCGGTGACGACTTCTTCGGCAGCGTCGGGTCAAAGCCAGAGATCTACCCGATCTACTGGTCGCCGGCGCAGATGCAGGCGCGGCAAAGCGACCGGATGGCCACGGTGCAGGCGTTCCTCAACGCGCAGTGGAAGCACGAGTCCGAGGGTGGGCGGTGGTTCGACCCGGGGCGTGACTCGCTCTACCCCGACCGGATCCGGCGGCGTCCGGAGGGCGCTGATTCCAACGGCTTGGGTACTCACCTGGATCCGGGCACGCTCGACCTGTGGATGACCGAGGCCTACCAGCGCGCGTTCCGCCACCTGTTCGACGGCACGGTCGAGGAGTATGACCCGTGGGACGCCGCCTATCGCACGGCCGGCCCGCAATATCCGGGTTCGACAATGTGCTCGGCCTTCCGGACGTTCCAGGGCTGGACGGCCCTGTCCGACATGGCTCATGACCAGGGCGTCCTGCACACGGTGCCGATCCCGGGCGCCATGGCCTACCTGATGCTCCGCCCCCTGCTGAGCGACGTCCCCGACGACGACATGTGCGGTGTCACGGTCAATCAGGTCTTCCCGGCCAACGAGCGCTGGCATCCGCTGCTGATGGAGGCGCTGTCCGGCATCCCCGACGTCCAGGCCGGCGACTCAGTCTGGTGGCACTGCGACATGATCCACAGTGTGGCGCCGGTCCGCTCCCAGCGCGGCTGGGGCAACGTGATGTACATCCCGGCCGCCCCATGGTGCCCCCGCAACGAGGCCTACGCCGAGAACATCCGCGCCGCCTTCGCCTCTGGCGAGAGCCCCAACGACTTCCCACCCGAGCACTACGAGCGCACCTGGCCCAACCGCTTCCAAGCCGCCAACCTAAGCCCGACCGCCCGACGCGGCCTCGGCCTCCAGTAATCCGAGCCCCAACCGCAGCGCCCCGCCCCCGGCTTCCGCTTAATCTCCTTCCGCTTCGTCTCCTTCCGCTGAGCCCACCGCCGCACCTTCAAGCTGGATGTCGGTGAGCGCCCCTACGGTGCCCGGGCGGCGCCTACGTGGCGCTGACGTCCAGTGCGGTGACCGGTAGGGAGCTGGCGAGTGCCGGCCGTGCGGGTGCGGGCCAGCGCAGGTGCCGGCCAGCGCAGGTGCCGGCCAGCGCAGGTGCGGGCCAGCGCAGATCCCGGCCAGCGCAGATCCCGGCCGTACGGGTGCCGGCCGTACGGGTGCCGGCCGTACGGGTGCCGGCCAACGAGAATGCGCGCCGCCCCGGGTGCCGACCAGCACGAGCGCGGCCGCACCGGGTGCCGACCAGCGCGGATGCGGGAGGTGCGGGTTGCTTCACACCGGCCGCCGCACCCTGGATAGTGGCGGACTGATCAGGCGCTTGACTCACTACCTCCTCGGGCACACCGCCCAGCGCCGCTACGCCAGCGGGATCGGCGCCCTGAGCAAGATCCGGCGGGAGGCGCGAGGACGGTCTTGGTGAACCGGACATTGTCTGGCTTATGCGTCATATAGAGCGCACCGGGCGGACGATGCCCTCGTGGTCAGTAACAATGATCGGGTGAGCGATATACCGCGGCGGGCGGCGGCCCGGACTGCCAGGCTGGCCGCACTGCCGCTCGGGTTCGCCGGGCGGACGGCTCTGGGGCTGGGTAAGCGGGCGGTTGGTGCTGCCGCGGAGGTGATCTCCGCGGATATTCAGCAGCGGACGGCCGAGCAGCTCTTCAGCGTGTTGGGGCAGCTCAAGGGCGGCGCGATGAAGTTTGGCCAGGCGCTGTCGGTGCTTGAGGCGGCCATGCCCGACGAGATGGCGGGGCCGTACCGGCAGGCGCTCACCAAACTGCAGGAGGCGGCGCCGCCCATGCCGGTGGCGAACGTGCACAAAGCGCTGGCCGAGCAGTTGGGGGCGGACTGGCGGGACAAATTCGCCGAGTTCGACGACTCGCCGGCCGCCGCCGCCAGCATCGGACAAGTGCACCGGGCCGTGTGGAAGCTGCCGCCCAGCCGGAAGGGGGCCAAGCCCAAGACAGTGCCGGTCGCGGTCAAGATTCAGTATCCGGGGGCGGCGGAGGCGTTGCTCTCGGACCTGAAGCAGCTGTCGCGGCTGGCCGGCATGTTCAAGATCATTCAGCCTGGCATGGACATCAAGCCGCTGGTCAACGAGCTGCGTGAGCGGATTGTCGAGGAGCTCGACTACGCGATGGAGGCGGAGGCCCAGACGGCCTTCGCTGACGGCTACGCGGACGACGACGAGATCTACGTGCCGCGGGTGGTCGCGCACGCCGAGCGGGTGCTGGTCACCGAGTGGGTGGACGGTACGCCGCTGGCCAAAGTGATCTCGGACGGCACCCGGGAGGAGCGGGACGAGGCGGGACGGCTGATGGCCATCCTGCACTTCTCGGCGCCGGCCCGGACGGGACTGCTGCATGCCGACCCGCACCCGGGGAACTTCCGGATCCTGCCGGACGGGCGGCTCGGCGTGATCGACTTCGGTGCGGTGGCCCGGCTCCCGGGCGGGCACCCGGAACCCATCGGGCGGCTGGTCCGGCTGGCGCTGGGCGGCGACGCTCAGGGCGTCGCGGACGGACTTCGGGACGAAGGGTTCATCAAACCGGAGGACGACATCGACGCCGAGGCTGTGCTCAAGTTCCTGCGGCCGATGATCGAGCCGGTCGCGGTGGACGAGTTCCGGTTCACCCGGGCGTGGCTGCGCGGCGAGGCGCAGCGGCTCTCCAGCCCGCGGTCGCCGGCCTACCAGCTCAGCCGCAAGCTCAACCTGCCACCGTCGTACCTGCTGATCCACCGGGTCACGATCGGCTCGATCGGGGTGCTGTCGCAGCTCGAAGCCGAGGCGCCCTACCGCGCGATCCTGCAGAAGTGGCTCCCGGGCTTCGCCCCGGTCGCCTGAGGGACGCGCAGACGTCGCAGACCCCGCGGGTAAGCAAAGCGGCACCGGCTGCGTGGGAAGCGAAGCGCCACCGGGCTTCGCGGGAAGCAAAGCGCCACCGGGCTCCGAGGGAAAGCAAAGGGGCTACCGGGCCTCGCCATGGACAGCGCAGGGGCACCGAATCTCTGCGCGAGCCATTCGACCACCGGTACGCCAGGCCCACCAAACACGAGAACGAGCGCTGACCGATCAGCGGGCACGGGAAAGGCCCCGTCCGCCGACGGGGCCTTTCCTTACCGCGGTGCAGTGAAGCGTCAGAGCCTTGATCAGAGCGGACGACCACCCAGCTCCCGAGCGGCGCGGTGACGCGCCTCCATGGCTACTCGGCGAGCGGAGCGGTACGCCTCAGGATCGGCCTGAGGCCGACGCATTCGGGCTCGGGACAGCGCTTCTTGGATGAGTCTCATCTTCGGTGCTCCGTTCAAAGTCATTTCGGTCGTCTCTCGGGTCGGGGTGTCGATGGTGATGGTGGTCATCTCGTCAGGCCGCCAGTCGGACGGCGTCGCGCTCGAGGCCGTTGGCCGCGAGGCGCTCCTCGGTCTCGGCCTTGAGCTCGGCGTCGCGTGCGACGTCCGCCTTACGCGGACGACCGCGGGGCCGCTTGCGCGGAACCACAGCGCCACGCTCAAAGATCTCGCCGCCCCAGACTCCCCAGGGCTCAGCGCGCTCGACCGCACCGGCCAGGCACTCGACGCGCAGCGGGCAGTCCCCGCAGAGCGACTTGGCCAGTTCCAGCTGGGCCGGCGACTCGGAGAACCACAGGTCCGGGTCGAACTTCCGACAGGGCAGGTTTGCCTCGATCTCGACGCTCACGTCGTGCGGGGCCAGCGCCAGACTCATAAAGCCCGGTCACCTCTCTCTTCGATCGATCTTCTGGATCGCCGTACAGGTGCTGCGTCCCGGTTGTAGGGCCGGGAAAATAAGTAAGGCCGCGGATCCCGGTTATCGGGTTCCGCGGCCTCGAGGTGAGCCGGCTCGGTCTGTCGATCAGACCGGCCTTCCTCGAGGCGGGACACCACTGGCACCATCCGTCTTGATTACGGAGCCATTGCTGCCCACGAACCCATCGCGACCCATGAGGGTCACCTTGGTGCCGTATTCGCCGCCGCGCCGCTTGGCCTGACCCAGCTCGGCCTGGATCTGGACCTGGTGCACCCGCGAAAGCGAAGCCCGGTGTGCCACGGCGGCAGACGCGGGGAACTGAGCGCAGGCAGGCGTCAGCGGCATGGACGGTCGTCCAGTCGTGTAGATCTCCATCGGTGCCACCTCCTCCAGAAAACTGCGCTCGGACCTGCTCGGAACCCCTCGGGACAAGACCGCTCCCTCAAGGTGTGCACTGAGGCTATGCCTCGCGTAGCAGCGAGGGCAAACGAATTAACGGACTAGTTTTCAAAGTTTTCCTGAGCAAGATCATCGGGGCTCCGACCAGCCACCAGAGCAAAGACGGAGGCGCCGTACTGGCCCAGCTTGCGGGGTCCGATGCCGGCGATCGCGAGCAGTTCCGCGGGGGCCGTCGGCTTGCGTTCGGCCAGGGCCACCAGGGTGGCATCGGTAAACACCACATAGGCGGGAACATCCAGCTCGGACGCGGTCCGGGTGCGCCACTCGGACAGCCGATCGTAGAGATCCTGGTCGATGTCGGACGGGCACGTGGGGCAGCGGCCGAGCTTGCGGTCGGCCCCGGCGAGCAGGGTCGCGCCGCAGATCCGGCAGGACGACACCTTGGTGCGGCGGTCGGGTTTCCGACTCAGGCTGGACGCGCCGCCGGCACGCTCCGGGCCGCCTCCGCCGCGGCGTTCCAGCTGGGGCAGGAACCGGCAGGGCCGACGGGCGCGGCCGCCGCCGGAACGGGTCTGCCCGTACGACAACCAGAGCCACTGCCGCGCCCGCGTGACCCCGACATAGAGCAGCCGCCGTTCCTCCTCGATCTGCTCGGTGGTCTTCGCGTACGTGGTCGGCAGCGTCCCGTCCGACAGACCGACCAGGAACACCGCGTCCCACTCCAGGCCCTTGGCCGAGTGCAGCGACGCGAGCGTCACCCCCTCGACCGTGGGCGCGTGCTGCTGCTCGGCCCGGTGGTGCAGCTCGGCCACGAACTCGGACAGGGACGGATCACGCTGCACCGCCGCGCCGTCGCCGATCGGATGGATGGCCGGCGACCGGGCGAAGTCCTCGGCCAGCGCGACCAGGGCGGCGAGGGCTTCCCACTGTTCCCGCGCGGCTCCACCGGCCGGCGGCGTGTCCCGCGACCAGGCCAGCGCGGCGAGCGCCTCGACAACCGCGGAGACCAGGGGCGTCTCGCCGGGAATGGACCGGGTGGCCGACCGGAGGGCGATCATCGCCCGGCGGATCTCGGCCCGTTCGAAGAACCGCTCGGCCCCCCGGACGACGTACGGCACCTCGGCCTCGGCCAGCGCCTTCTCGTACGTCTCGGACTGCGCGTTGGTGCGAAACAGCACCGCGATCTCGCTGGCCGGCGTGCCCGTACCGATCAGCTCCTTGCATCGGCGCGCGACCGCGACCGCCTCACCGGGCTCGTCCGGAAAGATCTTCAGCTCGGGCTCGGCCCCGGCCGGCCGCTGCCCCTGAAGTTCCAGCCGCAGCTTGGCCTCGCTCCCCCGGGCCTGCTTGATCACCGCGTTGGCCAGGCCGACCACCTGCGGCGTGGAGCGGTAGTCGCGGACCAGCCGGACCACCACGGCCTCGCGCCGCAGGCGGGGGAAGTCGATCAGGTACGCCGAGGTCGCGCCGGTGAACGAGTAGATGGTCTGGCTGGCGTCGCCGACCACGGTCAGGTCGTCGCGGCCGCCCAGCCACGCCTCCAGCAGCCGCTGCTGGAGCGGGTTGACGTCCTGGTACTCGTCCACGACGAAGTGGCGGTACTGCGCGCGGATCTGCTCGGCCACGTCGGGGTGCTCCTCGATGCCCCAGACCGCGGCGCGCAGCATGTCCTCGAAGTCGATCACGCCCTGGCGGCGTTTGAGTTCCTCGTACGCGGTGAAGACCTCGGCGACCTTGGCCGGGTCGTACGGTGGCTCGCGCAGCGCTTTGGCCGCCGCCACCGCGTATTCGGCCGGCTCGACCAGCGACGACTTGGCCCACTCGATCTCGGCGGCCAGGTCGCGGGCGCCGGTGCGGTCGGCCCGGACGTTGACCCGGGCGGCGGCCAGGGCGACCAGCCGCGCCTTGCTCTCCAGCAACTCGGGCATCGCCCGGCCCTCGAGCAGCCGCGGCGCGAAGTAGCGCACCTGGCGCAGCGCGGCCGAGTGGAAGGTGCGTGCCTGCACGCCGCCGGCGCCGAGGCCGGTGAGCCGGGCCCGCATCTCGGCCGCCGCCCGCGCGGTGAAGGTGACCGCCAGCACGTGCCGGCCGCTGATCTCGCCGGTGATCGTGCGGTACGCGATCCGGTGTGTGATCGACCGGGTCTTGCCCGTGCCCGCCCCGGCCAGGATGCAGACCGGCCCCGCGGGAGCGGTCACCGCCTTACGCTGATCGGGATCCAGCCCGGCGAGCACACGTTCCGCTGTCACAGTCGGGAATCATGGCACCCCGGTATGACGTTTCCTCTCAAGGCACCGTGCCGAGTGAGCCTGGCCGAAGGGGACCCGACCGATGTTGACCATGTATTCCACCACGTGGTGCGGCTACTGCTACCGGCTCAAGACGCAGCTGGATCGCGAGGGCATCGCTTACGAGGTGGTCGACATCGAGCAGGACCCGGCCGCCGCCGAGTTCGTGATGAGCGTCAACGGCGGCAACCAGACGGTTCCCACGCTGAAGTTCGACGACGGGTCGGCCCTGACCAACCCGAGCATCATCGAGGTCAAGAAGCACCTGACCGAGACGGTCGCCTAAAGCTCGGCGAGCAGTTCGTCGAGTTCGTCGTCGGTCAGCGCCAGTTCCTCGACCAGGGTGGCGAACAGCAGGACGTGCGCGGTGACCGACGCGGTGCGGGCGATCTCCGCGACCGGCACCTGCTCGCCCAGGGCCGATCGGATCAACATCTCCGCTTCCCGTACGGGCACCAGTTCGCCGTGCCGACGGGTGGCGGCCCGGACCGAGCCGGTGATGGCGGCCAGCGGCGCGTCGGCACGGAAGCGCAGCTTGACCGCCGCGCGGAAGGCGGCGGCGAACGTCTCGTCGGCGTCCTCGCCCGGCGGTTCGGGCGCGGGCGTGTTGGTTGCGGTGGCCCTGAGGAAGGCAGCGGCGGTCATCGGGCGGCACCTCGCCGCCAGGGGCGGCCGTCGGAGGGCGGGTCGAAGCGGGCGACCCGGGTCTCGGCCTGGGCGACCAGGGCTTCGAGCAGTTCCGCGTCGCTGATCACGCCGTCGGCCACCGCTCCCTGGGCGAGGTCGCCGATCACGATGATCATCATGCCGACCCGGCGCTCGTCGGGGATGCCGGTCAGCAGGTCGGCGTCGCCCAGCGCGGAGCGGATGACCGCTTCCAGCTCGCGGGCCTTCTCCCCGTCCGGCGGCAGGCCCCGGCGGGTGAGCAGACCGCGGACGTACGGCGTGACGTCGCGCGGGTCGCGGCCAGCGAAGCATCGCCGGACCGCGACCGCGAACACCTCACGCATCAGCCGGGCCGGGCCCGGGCGGGCCTGGACCGGCGTCCGGTCCTCGTCCCGCAATGAGGTCAGCACGAGCTGACCGGCCGAAGTCGAGATCACATAGCGGACTTTACGTACTTCAGGGGATCAGGGCCGGGATACTGCCATCAAGAGCCCCATTCCGCTTCAGTTCGCCGTACAGCGGTGTGGTTTCCGGGTAGTGGCCCCAGGCGTGGTCGCCCGAGCCGTCCCCGCAGTGCCCGAGCAGCTGCCGCTGCACCGGCGTGAGGGCGTCGAGGTTCAGGCCGGCGGTCTCGTCGCGGCCGGCCACCCAGCGGTACGAATATCCGAAGAACGCACCGACCCGGGTGATCGGCGAGTAGTTGTCCGAGCGGGCGTGCCACAGCCGACGGTCGAACACCACCAGGTCGCCGGCGTTGGCGGTGATCTGGGTGGCACCGACCGGCGCGGGCCACGGCACGTCCCGCTTCGGCGGACCGGGCAGCCAGTTGGTCTTGTGACTGCCGGGCAGGATGGTGAAGTTGCCTCGGCCGGTCTCACTCACGTCGGACAGCCAGTAGGCGAGTTTCACCGACATCCGCGGCCGTGGGTCGGTCTCCAGCTCCCGGTTCTGCCGGCCGCCGTCCTGGTGCCAATGCCACCAGTCGGGCTTCTTCTCGTGGATCCGCGGGTGCACGTCGACGTGCGAGTGGTAGACGTGAATGTTCCAGCCGAGCAGCGACCAGATGTACCGGAACGCGCGCGGGTGGTCGACCAGGAAAGCCAGTTCGGGACAGGCGGTCACCGCCGAAAGCTGGTGCAAGGTGCCCGTACCGACAGCTTTTTCGCGGAATCGCAGAATGGCGTCGCGCGCCATCTCGATCTCCGTCGAATCGAGCACCGAGCGGATGACCAGATATCCGTCTCGGTCGAACTGTTCGCGCTCCTCGGCTGTCATCGGGGCCCAGTCCGGTGCGATGACCTGTGTCATGAGTTCCACCCTTCCGTGTGGCGACACCCTCATGACGTAGCGAATAGATCTCGGGTTGCAGTGCGGCCAATTTTGACAGATAAGACTGCCTTAATCTTCAGGAAAGGCCAGCCAGGTCTCAATTAAATAGAGCGCGATCGAAGCACTCATCGGAAGTCCGATCGATACTCCGGTGTCCGGATCCCGGTATTCACCCGCTCTTATGGCCTTTATCTCGGTGCGGGTGAACCAGCGCGCTTCGGCGATCTCGTCGGGGTCGACCGAGATCGGGTCGGAGGCGTCGGCACGGGCGGTGAAGCCCAGCATCAGCGAGCCGGGGTACGGCCAGGCCTGGCTCCCCTCGTACCGCAGCTCATGGACCCTGACCCCGACCTCCTCGAGCACCTCACGGTGGACGGCCGCCTCGGCCGACTCGCCCGGCTCGACGAACCCGGCCAGCGTGGAGAAACGCTTGCTGCCATCCGGCACGACCCACTGGGCGTTGCGGCCGAGCAGGCAGCGCCCGCCCGGCCCGGCGACACCGTCGTGAATCAGCACGATCATCGCCGGATCGGTGCGCGGCCACATCTGCTTGCCGTCCGGGTCGGTACGCGACCAGCCCGCCTCGGTGATCGTCGTCGGCTTGCCCGACCGTGGCGAGAACAGGTGCGAGACGTGCCAGTTGACCAGGGCCGCGGCCGCGCTGAAGAGTCCCGCGTCACGGTCGTCGAGCCGGTGCCCGACCTCCCGCAACGTCACGCCGGAGACCCCGGACAGGGCCGGCAGCGGTGCGTCCACGGTGAACAGGGGCGTGCCGTCCGGGTCGACGCCGAGGAAGTGCCGATCGCCCTCGGGTGCGGCCGCGGCGTCCAGCAGCACCAGCGAGGCCGAGCCGTCGGAGTTGTCCCGGGCCGGCGCCCGCCCACCGGCCGCGGTGTCCACGACCAGCACCAGACCGGTCTTGAAGGCCTGGGCCAGCCAGTCCGGGTCGCGCCGGTGATGCGCGGCCCGGTCGAGCATGGTGCGGGCGAGCGGTGGGACATGCGGCCCGGACATCAGGCGCTTCGCTCGACGGTGGTGAGGGCGGCCAGCTGCCCCTCGATGACAGCGGCGTCACCGAGCACGACCGTGACCGCCTTGGCCGGGGCCAGGTGCCGGGCGGCCACCTCGGCCACCCGCTCGCGGGTCGCCGCGGCCAGCGCCGCCGAATGCTCGACCAGATAGTCCAGGCGCAGGCCGAAGCTGGCGTAGATGCTGGCCAGCCCGGCCAGCCCGGCCTGCGTCGACATGCCCAGCCGGAGCGTGCCCAGGGCATAGCGCCGGGCCTGCTCCAGCTCCTCCTCGCCGGGCGGAAGGCTGGCGATGCGGCCCAGCTCGTAGGTGGTCTCCAGCAGCGACGGCCCGGTCACCGCGGTCGCCACCTCGACCGCCGCGACCAGCGACGACCCGGCCACGAAGTGCTCGATCGAGCTGCCCGGCCCGTACGTGTAGCCCTTGTCCTCCCGGATGTTCTCCACCCAGCGGGACGAGAAGTAACCGCCGAAGACCAGGTTGGCCAGCAGCAGCGCGGCGTAGTCGGGGTCGGTGCGCGGGACGGCCGGCAACGCGATCCGCAGCGACGACTGCACCGAGCCGGGCCGGTCGACCAGCAGCAGCGGGCCGGTCTCGAGCGGTGGGGTGGGCGGCACGTTGCCGTCCTTACCCGGGCCGGTCCAGCTGCCCAGCGCTTTGTCGGCGGCGTCGATCGCGCGGTCCGGGTTGATGTCGCCGACCAGCACCAGGACCGCGCCGTCGGGGCGGACCCGGTCGGCGTGCAGGGCCCGGAGCTGGGCCGGGCGGACGCCGCGGACCTGGTCGGGCTCGGGGGTCTGCACCGCGTACGGATGCCGGCCGTAGATCCGCTTGAGCAGTGCCGTGCGGGCCAGGTGGGCGGGCTGGCTCTGGGCCACCTGAATGTGGTCGACCAGCCGCTCGCGCTCGGTGCCCACCTCGTCGGCCGGGTAGGCCGGGTCGGTCAGCACCTGGGCCAGGATCTCCAGCATCCGGTCGAGTCCACCGGCCAGCGCGTTGCCGGTGACCAGCAGCCGGTCCGGGTCGAGGCCGGCCGACAGCCCGCCCCCGACCGCCTGCAGCTCGGCCGCGATCTCGGTGCTGGACATGCTGCCGGTGCCGGTGAACAGCGCCTGCGACAGCAGCGTGGCCCGGGGCAGTGGCGCCCGGCCGAACGGCACCCGCAGGCGCAGCTCGACCAGCGGGACCGCCGGCCGCCGGATGGCGATCACGGTCAGGCCGCTGCTCAGCGTGCGCTCGGCCGAACGCGGAAGCTTGATCTTGGAATCCGGCGCCAGGCCGGGAAGAACGTGCGTGCTCATGCTCCGGCTCCCGGCTTGACCTCGATGGTGGCGCGGCGCTCCGGGCGCATCGTCGCGGCGGCCGCGACGACCTGCTCCTCGGTCACCTCGCCGATCAGTTTCGGCACCTCGTTGATCAGCTCGGGGCGCCCGCGCTGCTGCTCGAGGACGGCCATGGGCTGCGCCCGGCCGAGCACGGCGTCGATCTCACGCAGGTGGTGGGTGGCGATGCGGGCCTGGGTACGTGCCAGCTCGCCCGGCCGCAGCCCGTCGGCGGCCAGCCGGTCCAACTCCTCGTCCACGGTCCGCAGCACCTTCTCGGCGTCGCCGCCGGGTGACAGGTGGGCCTGGAGCAGCATCGCGGTCGGGTTGCGGACGGCGTACTCGTCGCCCATGAACCCGAGGTAGCCGCCGATGCTGGTGGCGGTGCGGTCGCGCTGCACCAGCCGGTCGACCAGGCGGGAGGCGTCGCCGTCGGTGAGCACCTCGGCCAGCACCACGAACGGCAGGTAGCCGGCGAAGTCGGCGATCGGGTCGGGCACCCGCCAGCCCGAGGCCACCGCGGGCAGCGGGGCGAGCCGGTCGACGTACGCCTCGCGCACCTCGCCGGTCAGGTCGGGCTCGTCGAAGTCGGGGCGCTCGGGGGCGGGCCGGGCCGGCACATCGCCGAAATGCCGCTCGATCAGCTGGGTGGTCTTGGCCAGGTCGAAGTCCCCGGCCACGGCCAGCACCGCGTTGCCGCAGGCGTAGTAGCGCTCGAAGAACTCCTCGGCGTCGGCCAGCGTGGCGCTCTCCAGGTCTTCGAACGACCCGTACCCGTCGTGCTCGTTGGGGAACGTCGAGAACATCACCGGCGGCAGCTTCAGCCAGGGGAAGCCGCCGTACGGCCGGTTGAGGACGTTGACCCGGATCTCCTCCTTGACCACGTCGACCTGGTTGCGGAGGTTCTCCTCGGTCAGCCGCGGCCCGCGCATCCGGTCGGCCTCGAGGAAGAGCGCGCGCTCGAGCCCGCCCGCGGGCAGGACCTCGTAGTAGTCGGTGTAGTCCAGATGGGTGGATCCGTTGAAGCTGCCGCCCGCGCCCTGCACGTGCCGCGCGTGCTCCAGCTTGTCGATGTTGCCCGAGCCCTGGAACATCAGGTGCTCGAAGAGGTGCGCGAACCCGGTGCGCCCCTCGGGTTCGGAGCGGATGCCGACGTCGTAGACCACGGCCACGCCGACGACCGGAGCACTGCGATCGGGTGACAGAACCACCCGCAGGCCGTTGTCGAGCGTGAGGCGTTCGACCGGATACTTGGTCGCGGGAATCTTCATTTTGCGCACCACACCATGAATCTAGTGCGGCTTCCACAAACTTTCACCGGGTGGGGCCCGGTGGCGTCGCGGATCCTCGCCCATGAACGTAGGCCGGCGACTCCCACAAATAGTGCTGGTGGGGCGGGCCTCTGCCGGCCAAGGGACCCTGGCGCCGTCGTCCGGTGCCAGACATGTCAACCTGCAACCCTCGACATGGCGGCGGACGCTCGTCGACACACGAGCCCGGCGATGGGCCGGGCATGCCAGTGGCTGGAGCGGCGATGCTAACTTTCGCAGGGGCCAGGCAACGAAAGGGTTCAATTTCCCGATGGCAGTTCAGCTGCAGTTGACGTGCGATTCAGAGGCCGACGCGGAATCGTTGTTCCGGTGGTTGCGGGACGAGCCGGGTGCGCGTGCGGACGGCCGGTTGGCCCGGGCCGAGAACGACAACCCGGAGGAGCTCGGCCCCCTGATCGACGTGCTGACCTTGGTGATCGGCTCGGGCTTCTCGGCGGCCCAGCTGGTGCTGGCGGTCAAGCAGTGGCGCGAGTCCCGGCCCCGGCCGCCCGAGCTGGTCGTCACCCACGTTCACCCGGACGGCAGCACCACCCGCATCGAGGCGTCCACGCCGGAGGCACTGGAAACCGCGCTGCGGGAGCTGGAGCGGGCGTAGCTGATGAGCGAGGTCGCCAATCCGGCGCTGTCCAGGGTCGTCCTCATCGGCGTGTCGGAGTACCGGCATCTGCCGCAGCTGCCCGCGGTCCGCAACAACGTGGACGGCTTCGGTGAAGTGCTGCGCGACAACGACTACTGGGGCGTGCCACCGGAGAACTGCCACGTGCTGCTCGACCCGGCCAGTCCGGGCGAGGTCAGCCGGGTCGTGCGGGAGGCGGCCGCGGCGGTCGACCGGGACGGCCTGCTGCTGGTCTACTTCTCGGGGCACGGCCTGGTCGACCCGGCCGACGACGACAAGCTGATCCTCGCGCTGCCGGCCTGCGACCCGGACGCCCCGCACGAGGAGGGCCTGCCGTACGACTGGATCCGCTGGGCGGTGGCCGGCACCCGGGCCCGGCGCCGGCTGGTGATCCTGGACTGCTGCTATTCCGGGCGGGCCGATTCCGAGCTGGGCAGCGGCTTCACCGGCACCGACGCGGTCGCCGACAAGGCCGTCACGGACGGCACCTGCCTGCTGGTCTCGGCGCCGGCCAACCGTCGTGCGCGGGCCCCGCACGGCGAGATCCACACCGCGTTCACCGGCGAGCTGTTGCGGTTCCTGCGTGAGGGCTATCAGCCCGGCCCGCGTGAGGCGACGCCGGCGGCGTTGACCGTGGAGACCGTCTGGCGATCGGTACGCGACGCGATGCTGCACCGCGGCTTCGAACGCCCGGAGATGCGCGCCCGCGACTTCGGCACCGCGATCGCGCTGGTGCACAACGCCCGCCTGCCGCGGCGGAACCTGGCCGGCACGGTGTTGTACGCCGCGCCCTGGTTCATCGACGACGAGCTCGGGCAGCGGGCGATCCTGGTGCTGCGGCACAACTCGACCGGTGCGCTGGGCGTCTGCCTGACCCGCCCGGACCGGGAGATCCCGCCCGAGTTCCCGGTCCCCTGGCGGACGCTGATCAGCACCCCGACGATGCTCTTCAACGGTGGCCCGGTCGCCCGGGACGGCTACATCCTGCTGACCATGCTGCGCTCGGGCGCGCCGCATCCGCTGCGGTTCACGCCGCTGCGGGAACGGGACGCCGAGGAGCGGCTGGGCACGATCGCGCTGTCCGAGGCGCCCGACGACCTGGCCGACACGGTGGCCACGATGCGCGTGTTCGTCGGCTATCTCGGCTGGCGGCCCGGCGAGCTGGAGGAATACATCGAACGCGGCGAACTGATCGTCAGCCGGCGACCGACCCGGCAGGTGTTCACCGAGCGCCCCGGCGAGCTGTGGCAGAGCCTGCAGGCCGGCCGGTGACCGCGCACACCCGCAGTGGTAGGCCCGGGCGGTACTCGGGGCCCGGAGACCGCCCGGGGCTACCACCGACATCGAGGGCGGGCCGGTGACGGACCTCAACGACGACGAGCTGAGTACGGGCGAGTCGCTGCTGCTGGCGCGGCTGTCGGCCAGCCTGTCCGGCTCGGAGCAGATCACGCTGATCGTCGGCTCGGGCATGTCGGCCAGCGTGGTGCCCCGGGTGCCGGGCCTGCTCGAGATCGCCGACCAGTACGCCGCCGGCCGCAACGACGAGGGCGCGCTGCAACGGGCGCTGGCCCAGGCCCGGGCCCGACTCGGTTCGGCGCCGCCGATCGACATCTACCGCGCGTACCGCCGGGTCTTCTCGGACTGGGTCTCGGCCGGCGCCTTCGACGTGATCGCGCAGCAGGCCGTGCTCAAGGCGTACGCGCCCGAGGACCCGATGGAGTCGCCGCTGGCCACCCGCGGCCTCGGGCAGCGGGTCGAGCGTGGCGTCGGCGAGACGCTGGAGAACGAGCGCTACGGCTGGCAGCTGCCGCGCGGCGTGGAGGCGCTCGGGCACCTGCTGGCACAGACCGCGGTGGCCTTCGACAACCGGATCATCACCACCAACTTCGACCCGCTGGTCGAGATCGCCGTCCGGCACGCCGGCGGCCTGGCCGTGAGCCTGCCCCTCGACCTCGGCGGCGGGTTCGGCGCCTCGGCCGGTGCCGACGGCGCGATCCGGGTCTTCCACGTGCACGGCTTCTGGCGGCCGACGCTGCACGTACGCGGGCCCCGGCTGCTGCACGACCCGGCCCGCATCACGGCCGCCACCGACCTGGTCGACGGCACCGCGGCGCTGATCCGCGGCGACACCGTGTGCGTGCTCGGCACCACCGACTGGGCCGGCACGCTGTCCTCGGCGATCGCGCTGGTGGCCCGGCGCCGCCGGATCCGGGTGCTGTGGGGCCTGCTCGACGCCGACCCCGACCAGGCGCTGCGGGTGAGCGAGCGGCTCCGGGCCCTGACCGGTACGGACGTCGAATGCTTCCCCGGCGTCGACACCGATCGGCTCTTCCCGGCCCTGGCCGACCGGGCCGGGGTGATCGTGCCGGCCCGGGAGACCGGGCGACGGCACATGATCCGCCACCACAAGTGGGAACGCGAGCTGGTCACCCAGCCCGACTCGGCCCCGCCGTCCGACGTGCCCGGGCTGCTGCTGCAACTGGAGCGCCGGTTCGGCTGGGTCAACCAGCAGCAGGGCACCCGGCGCCCGGCCCGGGTGCTGTGGCCGGTCCGGCTCCGCCCGCGCGCCTCGGTCATCCACATGGTGCAGGCGTTCGTGGCCGGGGCGCTGGCCCAGCTCGGCGTCGAGGTGCGGATGGTGCTCGACGACGTGGGCACCCGCACCCCGGACACGGCCGACAGCTTCCGGGCCGACCTGCAGCGGTGGATCGACGCCGGCGAGACCGGGCGGAGCGGGCGCGGTTCCCGGGTGCGCTTCGTCAGCCTGGGCGAGTTCGTCGAGCAGAGCCAGCGGCTGCCGCGTACGCCCTCGCCGGAGTCTCTGCTTCGCCCGACCGACCCGTGGGGTGTGGCCCGGCGCATCTTCTACAGCGACCGCAACCCGTCGCTGTACAGCATGCTGGCCGCGGTGAAGGCGGTGCCGCATCTGGCCGACTGGGACGCGCTGGAGGCCAACGCGTGGCCGATCGTGCAGGCGATGCTGCGGACCGACGCCAGCCGGCTGCTGATCCCGCTGACCCTGTGGCCGTACCTGAACAGCATGCTGTTGGAGAGCCAGACCGGGGACGTGCTGACGCTCGGCGGCCGGGACGAGGCGCTGCTGTGGGCGTCGTGGCGGCAGACGTTCGGGTTGGGGCCGGGGCACCTCTACAACCCGTACATCAAGAATCTGAAGCACGACGCGCACATGCTCAGCTGGTCCACCCGCGAGGAGCTGCGCGAACACCTCTACCGCACGCGGGAGTTGCACGGCTGGGACTCGGACGGCAGCTACGTGCCGTGGCTGTTCCACAACGCGATGCTGCTGCCGGTCTATCTGACCTCGGCCACCATGCCCCGGGTGGACGACTTCCCGCTGGACTCGTGGGCCGCCTTCGTGGCGGCGATCGAGTTGGGCAAGCCGGCCCTGGACGTGCTCGCCGACCGCGTCAACGACCTCTATCTGGGCGCTCGCCCCGATAGTCTCGGAGAGATAACGTAGACGTCATGACCGCTACCGCGTTACGCCCTGTCTCGGTCGCGAGCGAGGTCTCGGCGCAGGTCGAGGTGTGCGACGACGTGCTCGGCGAGGACCTGACCGCCTACCTGGCCGGTGCCAACACGATCGGCGAGTTCCGGTCGTGGGCGGCCGGTCCGGTGCTGAGCAGCGACACCGCCGCCCGGCGGGTGGCCGCCGCGGTCGAGTTGATCACCGTCTTCCACACCGTCAACCGCACCGCTCTAGCCGCGGCCTGGCTGCGTGAGATGGATGCGTCGGGCCTGGTGCCGGCTCGCGCGCTGCGCGAGTCGAGCGCCGACCCGACCACCGTGAAGGCACTGCACGAGGCCGCCGGGGCGTTCCTCGGTTAGGCCGTGTTTCGCGGTCCAGCCGGGGCTTCGGCGGAGATGAGCTCCGCGGCGCGCTCGGCGACGGCGACGATCGTCGCCTGCGGGAGCGTACGGGTGATCCGGGGCATGACCGACGCGTCGGCGACCCACAGCCCGTCGACGCCATGGACGTGCAGGCGCGCGTCGACGGCGGAGGATGCGGGGTCGGATCCCATCCGGGCCGTCCCGACCGGGTGGTAATACGTGCCCAGGGTCGCGTCGATGAACTCGTCCAGGGCACGGTTCCCGTCGGGCTCGGGGATCAGGGCGTCGACCAGGTCGCGCAGTGCCTTCGAGCGCAGCGTCCGGTAGCCCGCGCGAACGCCTTCCCGCAACCGTTCGCGGTCGGTGTCCTCGGCCAGGTAACGCGGGTCGACGACGACGTCGTCACCGGGGTCGGCCGAGGCGAGCCGGACGTGGCCCCGGCTGTGCGGATCGACCAGCCCGATGATCCACGCACCGCTGGGCCCCTCGAAGGCGGGCAGGCCTGCCTCCGGCCCCAGCAGGGCGAGGCCGTAGATGAGTTCCGGGAGCGTGGTGTGCTCGCCCGCCGGGACCAGCGCGACCACCTGCCCGAGGGTCGACAGCGGGCCGCGGCGCAGCAGGTCGTAGTCGGCCTGGGCGTCCGGGTACGGGACGCCGGGAGTCTTCAGCATGAACGGCAGCGCCACGGCGGGATGATCCTGCAGATGTGATCCCACGGCGGGCAGGTCGCGGATCGCGGCTATGCCGTGTTCGGCCAGGTGAGCGGCGGGTCCCAGGCCGGAAAGCATGAGCAACTGCGGGGTACGGAGTGCCCCGGCCGTCACGACGACACCGTGCCGGGCCGAGAGCTCGGTCGTGCCGCCGTCCCGGCCGAGCACGCGTACGCCAACCGCCCGCTCGCCGTCGAGGATCAGTCGCGTCACCCGGGTGGTCGCGAGCACCGTCAGGTTCGGCCGGTTCCGGGCCGGGTTCAGGTAGCCGTCGACGACGCTGTGCCGGCGGCCGTCGCGCACGTTGCTGGGGACGAGCGAGATGCCGGTCCGCCGGCTGCCGTTCAGGTCGTGGCTCAGCGGCCAACCTTGCTCGATGCCGGCCCGCACGAAGGCCGGCGCCAGCGGATGCAGGTGCCGCGGCCCGGAGATCGCCATGGGTCCGCCGGCACCGTGCGTGGCCGAGGCGCCGGCCTCGTGGTCCTCGATGCGCCGGAACAGCGGAACGACGGCGTCGGCGGCCCAGCCGTCCGCTCCGGCCGCCGCCCACGCGTCGTAGTCGGACGGGTGGGCCTGCAGCCAGCCCAGGCTGTTGATGCTGCTGCCGCCGCCCAGCCCGACACCGGTCACCAGCGGCACCGTGCGCCCGCCGGCGGCCGTCTGGGCGGTGGTCGTCGACGGCCAGGCCCGGTCGCCCATCGGCAGGATCCCGCCGTAGGCCGGGATACGCACTTCCTCGGGGATGCTCTCCTCGCCGGCCTCGATCAGGGCTACCCGCCGGCTCGGATCCTCGCTCAGGCGCGCGGCGAGGACGCAGCCGGCGCTCCCCGCTCCGACGACGATGACGTCGTACGTCTCCGTATTGATCATGTTCGACACCCTAACCAAGACGGAACGGAACTGCACCGTTCCATTTGACTCGGATAGGCTGCCCTGGTGACCGCCCGCCCGCCGACCGGAGGCGCGCTGCACCGGCCCAGGGTCACGAGCGCCATTCGCGAAGCCGCGCTGGAAGAACTGGCCGCGAACGGGTACGCACGACTGTCCATGGACGCCGTGGCGCGGCGTGCCGGCGTCGGCAAAGCGGCGATCTACCGCCGGTGGTCATCCAAGGTCGCTCTCGTCGGCGACCTCATCGGAGACGTCTTCGTCCCGCCCGACGCGACCGTCACCGGCAACCTCGGCGACGACCTGCACAGCCTGATGACGTCCTTCGCGGCGCTGCTGTCGGCACCGCGGATCCCGGCCATCATGGCCGACCTGGCCTCGGAGGCCCGCCGCAGCCCGGAGTTGTCCCAGCGCATCGCCGAGACGGTCGGCGATCCGTACCGCAGCCGCATAACCGACGTCCTCGACCGCGCCATCGCCGGCGGCGAACTCCCGCCCAGCCTCGACCGCGAGGCGGCGCTGGACCTCACGCTCAGCTCTCTGTACTGGCGGGTGGTGGTACGCCGGCAGAGCCTCGAGCCACGCGACCTGCGCCTCTTCGCCGCCGCCGTCGCCGCCGGGCTGGCCGCCTTGGACAGCGCCTAAAGGGGCCGCACCGACTTGAGCACCTCGTCGATGACGTAGTCGAACTGCTTGTGCGTGCCCGGGATGGACACGTACAGCACGGCCGCCGTCGGCTTGCCCACGTCGATCACCGCGACCGCGGAGAGCTCGTCCTTGGCCCGCAGACCGGCCGCCGAGAAATGCAGGCGGAACTCGGCGACGTAGGCCGGGCGGCCGCCCAGCGTCGTCAACTCGTCGCGCAGCGGGTCCATCGTGTTGGGCTGGGGGTAATACTCGGCCCGGACGTCGGCCGCCACCTGCCGGCCCACGCACTCCAGGTTGAGCGTCACCGCGTCGTTGTCCGCGGCCGGGACCGCCGCCGACAGGATCGACGCGTGGTACTGCCCGGCCGAGTACTCCTCGGTGACGAAGTGCTGGCCGACCTTGTACGGCACCTCCAGCGTGCCGGCCTTCCATACCGTGTTCCAGGGGAGCCAGGGCGCGCCGTACGCCTTGTACGAGATGCCGGACTCCTCGTCCACGGTCCGCGGGCCGCCGGGAGCTGAGGGAGCCGTGCTGGGGCCGGGGGCGGCCGGGTCGCTCGGTGGGACCGTCGGGGCCGGGCACATCTGGGCCAGCGGCGGGCGTACGTCGGTCGGCGCCTCCGCCTGGCCCCGGCCGAACGGGTCGGAGCGGCCGGAGAACGCCATGATCAGGATGATGGTCAGGCCGACGGCCAGGATCGCGCCGGCCACGCCACCG
Source organism: Actinoplanes sp. NPDC049265 (assembly GCF_043197135.1). Classification (NCBI taxonomy): domain Bacteria; kingdom Bacillati; phylum Actinomycetota; class Actinomycetes; order Micromonosporales; family Micromonosporaceae; genus Actinoplanes; species Actinoplanes sp. NPDC049265. Next base: position 509,275 of record NZ_JBICSP010000001.1, read on the forward strand.
AAGATGAGCATCTGCCGCTTGCGCCGGGCCGGGCCGCCGCCACCCGGGCCGGGCGGGGCGGGCGGCGGGGGCAGATCGGGCGGGGGCGGGGGTGCGGTGACCGTACCCGAAGCCCATGAACCGCCCGGACGTGGCCAGGAACCGATGGGTGTCGAGCCGTCACTCACGCTCTCCAGTGAACACCACGCCGGTCGGTCAGCTCAGCACCAGGCTGTACCAGGGGGCGAATGCCACCAGCATCACCAGTGTCACGCCCGAGAGGGCAACACCAAGCACAAAGGTGAACTCGCGGCGGGCGGTCTGCATACCCTTAAGACGCCACAGACGGCCGGTTGGTTGCCTCCGTGTGCGAACTAATGCAAGCGGCGCCGTGCCCCCACTTGGGGAGACGGCGCCGACCTGGTGTTTCGTTCGCTCAGGCGAAGATCAGAGCGGACGGATGTTGGCGGCCTGCGGGCCCTTCTGACCCTGGGTCACCTCGAACTCGACCCGCTGGTTCTCGTCCAGGCTGCGGTAGCCGTTGCTCTGGATCGCCGAGAAGTGGGCGAACACGTCAGCGCCGCCGTCCTCGGGGGTGATGAACCCGTAGCCCTTGTCCGCATTGAACCACTTCACAACGCCAGTAACCATGATCGTGTCCTCCACGGTCGATCGCTCCCGTCACTTCGACGGAAACGAGGTAGTAAGACCCACACTTCGTGGGTCTCGTGCTGTCGTACTGATCGCCCGCACCGGAAGACCCGGGTTACGACAAAGAGCGCCTGGGGCAGAATCCCCCACAGGCGCTCCTGAGTACTTGGGAACCAAACTGACAACGGGGCGAGCGTAGCACGGTGAGAGGGGCCGCCAAGTGATCGGCGTACAGATGGCACAGCAGCTCAAGGACGCTGGACTGACATGGAAACCGGCGCCCGGCGACCGCTTCACGATCCCCGATCGGGACCTCGACGACGAGGTGTTCGTGCTGAGCAACATGACGATCGAGGTGTACCAGGTGCCCGAGGGGCGGGTGATCGGCTTCAACGGCACCACCGAGTGGGCGCTGGACGATGTGGAGATCGAGGAGACCCTCTGGCTTCCGCGCGAGGACCAGTTGCGCGAACTGTTGGGCGGGACGTTCCGGAGCCTTCACCGTACCGACGACGGATATTCGGTCGAGACCACCGCGGTCTTCGCCGCGCCCACGACCGAGGAGGCGTACGCGGCGGCGCTGCTAGCCCTCCTCGGGGAGGTCTTCGAGTAGCGCCGCCAGCTCGGCCGCCTCCAACAGGTCGGCCGGCCGGACCGTGGCCCCCTCGGCGACGTAGTGGAAGCCGGCCCGCACATGGGTCACCGGCACGCCGGCCAGGGAGGCCCAGGCGATCCGGTACGCCGACAGCTGCACCGCCGCCGCGGCGGCCTCGGCCGGTCCCGGGCGCCGGCCGGTCTTCCAGTCGATCACGTCGAAGCGGCCGCCCGGGTCGGCGAACACCGCGTCCATCCGCCCCCGGATCACCACCCCGGCGATCGTGGTGGCGAACGGCACCTCCACCTCGATCGGGGAGCGGTTCGCCCACTCGCCGGCCAGGAACGCCTGCTGCAGGGCGGCCAGCTGGTCGTCCCCGGCCGCGTCATCGTCGGCCGCGCCCGGCAACCCGTCCAGGTCGATCAGGCGGGCCGAACCGAACCGCTGCTCCAGCCAGGCGTGGAAGGCGGTGCCACGGCGGGCGTACGGCGCCGGGCGGGACGGGAGCGGGCGGCGTAGCGACCGGGCCAGCTGCTCCGGGTCGCGGCGCAGCACCACGAGCTGGGACACGGACAGGTGCGCGGGCACGGCCACCGGCCTCGGACCGTCGCTGCGGGCCCGTTCGGCCTGCTCGGCCAGCAGCATGGTGGCCTCGGTACGCCAGCGTTCGACCGTGTCGTCGCTGGTCTCGGGCACGCCGGCCAGGTCGGCAGCCAGGCCCGCGCGCTCGGCGATCGACGGGTCGGCCTCGGCCAGCTCGGCGAAGGCGGTGGCCGCGTCCGACTCCGGATTGGTGATCATGCGGCGGATCAGCTCGGCCGCCGCCTGCATGGCCGGGCGGCGCAGGCCCAGCGGGTCGGCCGGCCAATCCGCCGACGCCACCAGCTCGGCGCTCGGGTTGGTCGCGTCCGGCGCCGGCTCCGGCGTCCACACGTCCACCACCCCGGCGCCGGCCCGGCATCGCTGAAGGATCTCGGCCAGGAACACCGATGGCCCGCGCGGCTTCTTCACGCCGTCGCCCCACCAGTAGCCCGAACACAGCAGCAGCCGGCGCGGCCGGGTCACCGCCACGTAGGCCAGCCGCCGCTCCTCCCGCTCGTCGTGCTCACGCCAATCGGTGGCGAACGTGCCCAGCGCGGTCGCCGCACCCCGCTGGTCGACCGCCTCGGACAGGTCCAGCCGCGGCAGCCCACCGGCGTCACCGCGCAGCGGGAACGGCAGCACGCCGACGCCCATCAGGTAGTGGTCGGACCTGCGGACCAGACCCGGCCACACGCCCTTGGCCAGGCCGGCCACCGCGACCACGTCCCACTCCAGGCCCTTGGCGGCGTGCGCGGTGAGGATCTGCACAGCGCCCTCGACCACGTCGACCTGGCCCGGTTCCAGGCCGCGTTCCTCCTCCTCGGCCGCGGCCAGGAAGGCCAGGAAACCGGCCAGCGTGCCGCCGTCGGTGTCGCCGGCGTAGCGGGCGGCCACATTGCCCAGCGCGTCCAGGTGGCCGCGGGCCAGCCCGGCGTCGCCCGCCTGCCAGCCCCGGACCGCCACCTCGACGTCGAGGCCGATGGTGCGTTCGATGTCGGCGATCAGGTCGGGCAACGGCTGGTCGAGGCGCTTGCGCAGGTCGGCCATTTCTTTGGCGTACGAACGCAGCCGGGCATAGCCCTCGGCCGAGTACTGCTGCGGCGCCCCCGGATCGGCCATCGCCTCGACCAGGGTGGCGTCGTCGAGCCGGTCGCCGACGATCTCGTCGTCTTCCGTCCGGGTGGCCTGGGCCCGGGCGGCGGCCAGAGCACGAGCCCGGCGGTGCAGCGCGACCAGGTCACGCGGGCCGATCCGCCACCGGGCCCCGGTCAGCAGGCGGAGCAGCGACGCGCCGTCGGCCGGGTCGGCCAGGACCCGCAGCGTGCACACGACGTCGCGTACCTCGGGGGTGTCGAGCAGACCGCCCAGACCGACCACCTCGACCGGCAGACCGCGCGCCCGCAGCGCCTCCTCCAGCACCGGGATCTGGCTGCGTACCCGCACCAGCACCGCACTGGTCGGCCGCTTCTCGACCGGGATCTCGGCCGCCGGCGCGTCCCGCAGGCCGGCGGCGATCCGCCACGCCGTCAGCATCGAATCGGCGATCCACTCGGCCTCGTCCACGAACGTCGGCAGCAGCGCACACGCCACCGTCCGGCCGCCGACGTGCTCCGCCGTCCGCTGCGCCGGCACCAGCTCGGCCACCCGGGCGCCGGCCGCGCGCAACGGCTCGGACAGCGCGTTGGCCACGTCCAGGATCTCCGGCCGGTTCCGCCACGACCGGCTCAGCGTCAGCACCTCGGCGTCCCGGCCGTCCTTCCGGGCGAATTCGCTGGGAAAGCGGTCGAGCGTGCCGGCCGAGGCGCCGCGCCAGCCGTAGATGGACTGGCACGGGTCACCGACCGCGGTCACCGCGTGGCCGCCGCCGAACAGCGCGTTCAACATCACCACCTGGGCGTGGCTGGTGTCCTGGTACTCGTCCAGCAGCACCACCTTGAACCGGCCGCGTTCGATCTCGCCGACCTCCGGATGGTCTCGGGCCACCCGCGCCGCCCGGGCCATCTGGTCGCCGAAATCCATCGCCTCCAGATCGAGTTTGCGCTGGTCGTAGCGGCGAACCAGGGGCAGCAGAGTGAGCCGGTTGCGCTGCCGCTGAAGCATGTCGGTGACGTCGGAGTAGACCCGGCCCGGCAACGACTGCACCTCGGCGGTGAACCGGCCGGTCCACGCGGCCAGGTCGTCCGGCGACACCAGGTGCTCGGCCATCTCGCCGGCCAGCGCCAGCACGTCGTCGGTCACCGTGCCCGGCGCGCGGTTCAGGCCGGTCATCTCTCCCGTGTACGAGCGGACCAGCGAATCCACGATCTGCCAGCGGGCCGCCTCGGTCAGCAGCCGGGCCGACGGCTCGAAGCCCGCCCGCAGGCCGTGCTCGGTCACCACCCGGGCGGCGTACGAGTGGTAGGTGGCCACGGTCGCCTCGCCGGCCAGCGCGTCGTCCCGGCCCAGCCGCCGCACCAGCTGGCCCAGCCTCGTCCGGACGCGATGGGCGAGCTCGCCCGCCGCCTTCCGGGTGAACGTCAGGCCCAGAATTTGGTCCGGGTGGGCGTACCCGTTGGCCACCAGCCAGACCACCCGCGACGCCATCGTCTCGGTCTTGCCCGACCCCGCGCCGGCGACCACCAGGATCGGCTCCACCGGGGCCGCGATGATCGCCGTCTGCTCCGGCGTCGGCGGATGCAGCCGCAGCAGACGGGCCAGCTCCACCGGGGTGTACCGCGGCCCGGCGTCGGCCTGCCGGCGCGGGCGGGGCGGCGCTGCGGTGAACAGGGACGGTTGGGTCACGGTTCGACGACCTGTCGTCCCTTGCTGGACACCGGACAGCTGGTCTGGACCGGGCAGATCCGGCAGCGGCTGTTGGCCACCGCCGAGAAGGTCGCGGCGGCCATGGTGTCGGCCGTACGGCGGACCATCGCGTACGCCCACTCCGGATCGTCGGCGTCGGCCAGCGGGAGCTGCATCTGCTCGCGGGCGTCTTTGCCCGGCCCGAGCTGGACGAGCGCGGCGCCACCACTCTCGTTGTTGTCGTGCAGTCCCTCGAAGGCGCCCGCGTCCACCGCCGCCTGATAGCCGGCCAGCTGGGCGTGCTCGGACACGTCGGAGGCGGTCACCGCGGTCGACTTCCCGGTCTTGAGGTCGATCACCACGAGGCGGCCCTCCTCGTCCACCTCGAGCCGGTCCACCCGCCCGGTCAGCTGAATCGGCCGCTCCGGATCGTCCAGCCGTACGGTGAACTCGTGTTCGATGGCCAGCAGCCGCCGCGGGTTCCGGGCCAGCCAGCGCAGCAGCTTGTCGACCATGGCCTGGGCCCGTTCCTGCTCCGGCCCGGCCAGCCAGCGCGCCGCCAGCTCGATCGCGTCGAACCGCGCCGACACGTACTCGACCAGCCGCTCCCGGTCGGCGTTGGCGTCCTCGGCCAGCATCGCGGCCGCGTGCACCAGGTTGCCGACGCCCTGAGCCGGACCCGGCGGCGCCGCGCCGCCGTGCCGTTCCAGCAGCCAGCGCAGGCTGCAGCGCAGCGCCGACTCCATCGAGGACGGAGTCACCTTGACCGGCTCACCCGGCTCGGCCAGCGGACGGTCGTCGGAGAGACCCTTGAGCCCCCACCACTCGTCCGGATGCGCTCCCGGGACGCCGGCCCGCGCGAGCCGGGCGAGTTCCGCGGCCGCGGCGCGCCGGCGGGTGGGCGTCTGGTCCTTGGCGACCACGACGGTACGCAGCTCAGCCACCAGCGCGGGCAAGGTCAACGCCCGGGGTGCCTGCCCCCCGCCGCGCTCCCTTTCGGGTTCCACGTCCGGCTCGGCCTCATCTTCCGGCTCTTCCGGCTCCGGCTCTTTCGGCTCTCTCGGGTCTGAGCCGTCGGCGGGGGCCGGGCCGTCGGGATCGGTCGGGGCCGGGCCGTCGGGATCGGTCGGGGCCGGGCCGTCGGGATCGGTCGGGGCCGGGCCGTCGGGGTCCGGGGGCTCGGGTGGGCCGGGGTCGGCCGGGTCGGCCGGGTCGGCCGGGGGTGGGGCGTCACCGTCGTGGCCGGCGAGCTCGGTGAGGAAGCGGGACGGCTGCTCCTCGCCGTCCGCGTTGCCCACGGCGGCCGAGGCCACCGCGGTCACCACCAGCTTGCGGCGGGCCCGGGTCGCGGCCACGTAGAACAGCCGCCGCTCCTCGTCGAGCAGCGCCGACGTCTGGCCGACGATCGCCGCCGCGCCCGAGGCGTCCCGGCCCGCCAGCACGTCGACCAGCCGCTCCGAACCGAGCAGGCTGCCGCGCAGGCGCAGATCGGGCCAGATCCCCTCCTGCACGCCGGCCAGCACCACGACGTCCCACTCCAGGCCCTTGGCGGCGTGGGCGGTGAGCAGCCGCACCGCCTCGCCCCGGTCGGCGCTGGGCGCGATCGAGTCGGCCGGCAGATCTTGCCCGAGCACGTGGTCGAGGAAGACCTCGGTCCGGGCCCCCGGCAGCCGGTCGACGAACCGGGCGGCCGCGTCGAAGAGCACGACCATCGCGTCCAGGTCCCGGTCGGCCGCCTCGGCGCGCCACTGCCGGGCCCGGCCACCGTCGACCGCCGAATCGACAGTGGTGGTGCGCGTGCTGAGGCCGTACCACCGATCGGACAGCCCGCTGGCCCGCCAGACCGTCCACAACACCTGCTCGGCCGACGCCCCCGTCTCGCCCGCAGCCGAGCGTGCCACCTCGAGCAGCCGCGACACCCGCTGGGCGGGACCGGCCCAGCGTCGTTCCACCATGTCCAGCCCGGCCGGGTCACGGACCGCGTCGACGAGCAGCTCGCCGGACGGCCGCTTGTCCCCCGCCGCCAGCGCCAGCGCGCGCAGGCCCTGTCGCAGCCGCCGCTCGGCCAGCGGATCGGCCCCGCCCAGCGGCGAGTGCAGCAGCGCGACCGCGGTCTCCTCGGTGAGCAGGCCCGGGTCGAGCGCGCATCGCAGCAACAGCAGGAACGGAGCGACCGCCGGCTGCAGGTGCAGCGGCAGATCCTCGGCGTGGGTGACGGTCGGCACCCCGGAGGCGGTCAGCCCGCGCTGCAGCGAGGCCAGTTGCAGCGAGGTCGATCGCATCAGGACGGCCATCCGTGACCAGGGCACCCCGTGGATCAGATGGGCCTCACGCAGCACGTGCGCGAGGTAGCCGGCCTCACTGCTCGGTGTCCGAAAAGTCCGCACCTCGGCCGCCGCGCTCCCGCCGAGCGACACGCTCCCGCCGGGCGACACCTTCTCGCCGGGCGACGCGCTCGGGTCCGGCTGGGCGCTGGGGTTGGCCGGCGCGGTGGCGGGGTCCGGGGCGTGCAGGTGGCGGTTGCGCTGAGGGCCGCGCATGTGGGTGGTGACGTTGGCGGTGGCCGTGAGGAGCGGGGTGGTGGCTCGGTAACTGGTGTGCAGGACGAGAGTCTCGGCGACCGCGCCGGAGGCGGTGCGGAACTTTTGCGGGAAGGCGCCCACCACTGACGGGTCGGCGCCGCGGAAGCCGTACACGGACGAGTCGGGGTCGGCGAAGGCGACCAGGGGCGTGCCACCGCCGGCGACCAGGGACAGCAGCTCGATCTGGGCCGGATCGGTGTCGGCCAGCTCGTCGACGTAGACACAGGAGAGGCGGCGGCGTTCGGCGTCGAGCAGGGCGGGCTCGTCGGTGAGCAGGCCCGTGGCCGCCCGGACCAGCTCGGCCGGGTCGTAGGCGGTCGAGCCCCGGGTGGTGGCGTCGCGCAGGGCCAGCACGGCGACGTACTCGCGGAGGAAGCGGGCCGCGGCCGGCCAGTCGTCGCGGCCCAGGCGTTCGCCCAGGCGGGCCAGCTCGACCGGGCCGACGCCACGCTCGGCGGCGCGCTGCATCAGGTCGCGCAGCTGCTGGGCGAAGGCCCGGGTGGGCAGGGCCGGGCGGAGGCCGTCGGGCCAGCCGTACGGGTCGGGCCGGTCGCCCACGACGGCCAGCAGCTCGCGGATGATCAAATCTTGTTCGGGCCCGGTGAGCAGGCGGGGGGAGGGTTCGCCACGGTCGGCGGCGGCCCGGCGGAGCAGGCCGAAGGCGTACGCGTGAAAGGTCCTGACCAGCGGCTCGTGCACGATCCGGCGGTCGTCGCGGGCGATCCGCGCCTCGATCCGGTCGCGCAGCGCCTGGGCCCCGCGGCGGCCGAATGTGAGCACCAGAACGCGTTCCGGATCGACGCCCTCGGCGATACGCGCGGCGACCGCCTCGACCAGCGTCGTCGTCTTGCCGGTGCCGGGGCCGCCGACGACGAGCAACGGGCCGTCGGTGTGGGCGGCCGCGTACTCCTGCAGCGGATCGGGCCGCCGCTCCGGCAGCGCGTCGGGTGGGCGCCGCACCAGACGAAACGCCGGGCGGCGGGCCGCCGGAGAAGTCGCCTGGAGGTTCACGGCGTCAATGAGACCACGCGCGTACGACAGCCCTGCTCACCGGCCGGGTGGTTCCTCGTCGCCGGCATCGGTCAGCGGCGGTGGCGGGTGAGGAGTGTCGGCCGGGCCGGGCACGGTCGTGCCGGCCTGCGGCGGCGGGAAGACCGGCTTCCGGATCGGTGGGGGCGTTCTCTCCCGCGGCGCCGGCGCCGGGTGCGCGCCGGCCGGCCGCGACATCAGCGCGTACGCCGTGGTGGGAGCGCCGATCCCGGCCGCGACCAGGACGGCCCCGATGAGCAACAGACGTTTCCGGGTCACGCGAGCACCTCCGAATCACAGTGGACCGTAGTGCCGCGGGTCCGGGGGCGTCCCTCGTCCGTCAGGTCGGCTCGAACGGCTTTCCGACCGATGCACGATTGCGTACGGGCATGGGCACCCGCACCACGCCCGGCTCGGCATCGGGGTTGAGCAGCAGTTCCACCGCCCGCCAGCCCATTTGATAGTGCGGCAGCGCGATGCTGGTCAGCTGAGGCCGGAGCCACGCGGCCAGGTCGGAGTCATCGAAAGAGAGCACCGAGACGTCATCCGGGACGGTGACTCCGGCCTCCCCGAGCGCCTGATAGGTGCCCATCGCGATCCGGTCGTTGAGGCAGATCAGGGCGCGCGGCCGCAGCCCGCCGGCCAGTGCGGCCCGCACCGCCTCGTACGCCGGCTCCGGCCACCAGTCGCACTCGATCGTCCCGGCCGGCCGGGCCCGCCCCTGGGCCAGACCCTCGCGGATGCCGGCGGCCCGCTCCCGCCCCGCGAAGACGTGCTCAGCCGGGCGCCCGACCAGGTGGATGCCGTCGCGGTGGCCGGCCTCGAGGATCACCTGGGCCGCGTTCCAGCCGGCCGCCACCTCGTCCGGGATGATCGCGGGCTGGGCCGGGCGGCCGGCCCGGGTCATGCAGTTGAGCAGGGCGACCTTGCGGCCTCGGAGCAGTTTGGGTAGGCGTACGTAGCGGGTGAACATGCTGGCGTACACGAAGGCGTCGACCTGACGATCGAGCAGGTCCGAGATCAGCTTCTCCTCGACCACCGGGTCGCCCTCGGTCTCGCCGATGAAGAGCAGATGCCCGTGGGCGACGGCGGCGGCGAGGCTGCCCTGGATCGCCCGGCCGGCGTACGGGTCGGACGCGATCGTGTCCGAGACCAGCGCGATCGTTCGGGTGACCTTGGTCCGCAGGCTGCGCGCCATCAGGTTGGGCCGGTAGTCCAGCTCCCGCGCGGCGCGCAGCACCCGCTGCCGGGCGTCCTCCGAGATCCGCATGTCCACGTGGCGTCCGGCCAGGACGAACGAGGCCGTGCTGCGGGAGACACCGGCTCGCTGCGCGACCTGGAGCAGGGTCGGCCGTTGGGGCGGCATGCGACGCAGTGTTCCACGTACGGGCGATTTAATTCGTGCCCAGTGCGGTTTCGATCGCGTCCAGGGCGGCCGGGATCGAACCGGCCACGGTGACCATGGCCAACGCCTCGCGCCGGATGAAGGACTGCTCGGTCAGCTCGGCCAGCCAGGCGAACAGCCCGGTGTAGAAGCCGTCCGGGTCGAGCACGACCATCGGCTTGGCGTGCAGGGCCAGGCTGCCGGTGGTCCACACCTCGAACAACTCGTCCAGCGTGCCGAGCCCGCCGGGCAGGGTGAGGAAGGCGTCCGAGCCGTCGATCATCAGGTCCTTGCGGGCGGACATGGCGTCGGTGACGATCAGCTCGTCCGAGTCCTGGTCGGCGACCTCCCAGTCGACCAGGACCTGCGGCATGATCCCGAGGGTATGCGCGCCACCGGCCCGGGCGCCGGCCGCGACCGTGCCCATCATGCCGACCTTGCCACCGCCGGAGACCAGCGTGTGGCCGCGCGCGGCCAGCTCTTTGCCGGTCTCGGTGGCCAGGTCGAGCCAGCGCTGATCGATGCGGGTCGAGGAGGCGCAGAACACGCAGATCTTCGCCACTTAAGCCTCGCCGTCCGCGGCCACCTCGGAGTTGGACGAGGAGATCGGGGCGGCGTCCACGATGATCTGCACCGCTTCCTCCACGTCGTCGGTGATCTGGATCAGGTCCAGGTCGGCCGGGCTGATCTTGCCGTCGTCGAGCACCGTGCGCTTCACCCAGTCGAGCAGTCCACCCCAGTACGCCGAGCCCATCAGGATCACCGGGAACCGGGTCACCTTGCGGGTCTGCACCAGGGTGATCGCCTCGAACAGTTCGTCGAGGGTGCCGAAGCCGCCGGGCAGCACGACGAAAGCCTGCGCGTACTTGACGAACATGGTCTTGCGTACGAAGAAATAGCGGAAGTCGATCCCGACGTCGACCCAGTCGTTGAGGCCCTGCTCGAACGGGAGCTCGATGCCCAGCCCGACCGACATGCCGCCGGCCTCGGTGGCGCCGCGGTTGGCCGCCTCCATCACGCCCGGCCCGCCGCCGGTGATCACCGCGTACCCGGCCTCGGCCAGCGCCGCGCCCAGGTCGGCGGCCATCTCGCACTCGGGACTGTCCGGCTTGCTGCGGGCCGAGCCGAACACGCTGACCGCGTGCGGCAGGTCGGCCAGGGTGTCGAAGCCCTCGACGAACTCGGAGAGGATGCGTAGGGCCCGCCAGGCGTCCTTGGTCTTCCATTCGCGGCGGTGGTGCGAGTCGAGCAGTTTCTCGTCGGCGGTGCTCGGCGGAATCGAATCGCGCCGCAGGGTGACCGCGCCGCGATGACGCTCCGGTGTCGTTCGGGGTCGCCCATTGGTGCTGTCAGTCATGACCACAACGGTAGTGCCGGGATGCATGACCCGGTGAATAAGTGGACGGGTTTCGGTAAGAGGATTGCGGCGGGAAGGCCTTTTTGCCAGATTGGGGAAACTGAAACCCACGGCAGGCAGGGGAGCCACCGTGACGACGCGATACGAGCGCCTCAAGGAACAGCGCCGCATGCAGCGGCGCATCCGGCTGGTGGTGGAAGAACGCCGGATGGCCATGGCCGTGCCGCCGCGGGAGCATTCGCTGGACAGCGAGGCCACGATCGAGATCCGGCCGCGGGCGATCGGTCGCGTGAGCCTGCCGGCCGGCTAGTCGGCCAGCCACCGATGCAGGGTGGCGGCGCCGTCGCGGATCTTGCCGATCTCGACGTGCTCGTCCGGTGCGTGGGCCAGCAGCGGGTCGCCCGGTCCGTAGTTGAGCGCCGGGATGCCCAGCGCGGCGAACCGGGCCACGTCGGTCCAGCCCAGCTTGGCCTCGGGCTGCTCGCCGACCGCGGTCAGGAATTCCCGGGCCGGTGCGGCGGTCAGCCCGGGCATCGCCCCGGGCGCCGAGTCGGTGAGCTCGATGTCGAAGCCCTCGAACACCTCGTGCACGTGTTCCAGCGCCTGCTTCTCGCTGCGGTCCGGCGCGAACCGCAGGTTGACCTCGACCTCGCAGGCGTCGGGGACGACGTTGCCGGCCACACCGCCGGCGATCCGGACCGCGTTGAGGCCTTCACGGTACGTACACCCATCGATCGTCACCGTGCGCGGACGGTAATCGGTGAGGCGCTGCAGCAGCTCGCCCATCGCGTGGATCGCGTTGACCCCCCGCCAGGCCCGCGCGGTGTGCGCCCGCCGGCCCGTGGTGCGGACCATCGCCCGCAGCGTGCCCTGGCAGCCAGCCTCGACGACACCGTAGGTGGGCTCGAGCAGCACCGCGAAGTCGGCCATCAACCATTCCGGCCGGGCCTCGGCGACCAGACGCAGCCCGTTGTACCGCGAGTCGATCTCCTCCGCCTCGTAGAAGAGGAAGGTCAGGTCGTAGCGCGGATCGGGCAGCGTGGCCGCCAGGTGCAGGGCCAGCGCGACACCGGACTTCATGTCGGCGGTGCCGCAACCGAAGATCAGATCGTCCTGGACGGTCGACGGAAAATTGTTGTTGATCGGCACCGTGTCGAGGTGACCGGCGAGCACCACTCGCTGTTCACGTCCCAGGTCGGTACGCGCCATCACCGTGTTGCCGAGGCGGTCCACGCTCAGATGCGGAACCGGCCGGAGCACCTCCTCGACACAGTCCGCGATCTCCTTCTCGTCGCGGGACACGGACTGGAGGTCGACCAGGGCGCGGGTCAACGCGACCGGATCGGCCAGGACGTCCTGGGTAAGCGGGTTGGCCATAGGCCGCACGATACCGGCCGTGGGTGAACCGCTCTCGCGATGACCGGTAGGGTCGCTTCGTGACTCCCGAGATCTCGACCGCGCCCGCCTGGGGCGCCGGCCTGGCCACCGTGACCGCCGAGGGGCAGGTGCTGGACACCTGGTTCCCGGCCGGATCGCTGGGTCTGGGCGAGCCGCCGACCGACGCCGAGGCCGCGCCGCCGATCGGTCCCATCGGTCCACGCCCGCTGTCCGGGTTGTCGGCCGTGGCCGTGCACGTGGTGATCGGCTCGCTGGCCGACCCGATCAAGGACGCCTCCGACGCGTACCTGCGCCTGCACCTGCTGTCGCACCGCCTGGTGCGGCCCAACGAGCTGAACCTCGACGGCATCTTCGCCCACCTGGCCAACGTCGCCTGGACCTCGGCCGGGCCGTGCCCGCCGGCGCGGGTCGACGAGCTGCGGCTGATCGAGCGCGCGGCCGGGCGACACCTGACCGTGTTCGGGGTGGACAAGTTCCCGCGGATGACCGACTACGTCGTGCCGTCGGGCGTCCGGATCGCCGACGCCGACCGGGTCCGGCTCGGCGCCCACCTGTCCAGTGGCACCACGGTCATGCACGAGGGCTTCGTCAACTTCAACGCCGGCACGCTGGGCGCCTCGATGGTCGAGGGCCGGATCGTGCAGGGCGTGGTGGTCGGCGACGGCTCCGACATCGGCGGCGGCAGCTCGATCCTGGGCACGCTCTCCGGCGGCGGCAAGGACAAGCTGGTGATCGGCGAGCGCAGCCTGCTCGGGGCGAACGCCGGCGTGGGCATCTCGCTGGGCGACGACTGCGTGGTCGAGGCCGGGACCTACATCACGCCCGGCTCGAAGATCACCCTGCCCGACGGCCGCGTGGTCAAGGCGCGCGAGCTGGCCGGGGTCGACAACCTGCTGTTCTGGCGCAACTCGGTGAGCGGCGCGCTGGAGGCCCGCCCGCGCAAGGGCACCGGCATCGAGCTCAACTCAGCCCTGCACTCGAACGACTAGGGCGCATCTGACGGACCATCCAGGTGCGAGGCGAGGTCCAGAGCGTGCCCGGCGTCGCCGCGACGCGCCCTCATACCGGTGTTGTATGCGGGTGTGTCGCGGGTGCCGTCAGGCACGCTCTGGGCCACGCCGCAGCCCTGGGTGATTGGTCAGATGCGCACTAGCGACAGCGCGATCACGACCATCCCGGCGGCGATCAGCCCGTCCAGCACGCGCCAGGCGGCCGGGCGGGCGAGCACCGGGGCGAGCTTGCGGGCGCCGGCGCCGAGGGCGGCGAACCAGACCAGGCTGGCCGCGGCCGCGCCGGCGCCGAACACCCAGCGGTAGGTGTGCTGCTGCGCGATCGACCCGAGCAGCAGCACCGTGTCGAGATAGACGTGCGGGTTCAGGTAGGTGAAGGCGAGGCAGGTCAGCAGCGTCGCCCGCAGGGTGGCGGGGGCTTGATCGGCCGGCGTCATCCCGGTCGGCCGGATCGCCCTGCGGGCCGCGAGGACGGCGTACGCGAAAAGGAAGATCGCCCCGGCCCAGCGCGCGACGGTCACCACCGCCGGGTGGGCCGTGATCAGGGCGCCGAGCCCACCGATGCCGGCCAGGATCAGCACCAGGTCGGAAAGAGCGCAGGTCAGGACCACGGGGAGCACGTGTTCCCGGCGCAGACCCTGGCGTAGCACGAAGGCGTTCTGCGCCCCGATGGCGACGATCAGGGCGACAGCGGCGGCGAACCCGGCCAGGGCGGAGCTGAGCATGCTGTCATCCTGCGGGGACGGGCTGTGTTAAGGCCAGCTACAGATTCTGATGGTCGATTAGCATCGCTTAAGTGGATGCCCTTCAGCTGGCGACCTTCCAGGCGGTGATCGAGGCGGGCAGCTTCGACGCCGCCGCGCGATCCCTGCACGTCACGCCGTCCGCTGTCAGCCAGCGGATCAAGGCGCTGGAGCAGGACGTCGGCCAGGTGCTGGTGCGGCGGGCCAAGCCGTGCGAGCCGACCGAGGCCGGGCGGGCGCTGGTCCGCTTCGCCGGGCAGGTGTCCCTACTGGAACGAGAGGCGCTCGCGGCCGCGCGGGGCGGGCTGACCGGCTCACGCGTACGCGTCTCGGTCGTCGTCAACGCCGACTCCCTGCACACCTGGTTCCTGCCCGCGCTGACCCGCCTGCCCCACCTGATCTTCGACCTGCACCAGGACGACCAGGAGTACACCGCCGACCTGCTGCGGGCCGGCACCGTGATGGCCGGGGTGACCGCCCAGCACGTGGCGGTCCAGGGCTGCCGGGTCGAACCTCTGGGCGCGATGCGATACCTGGCGGTGGCCGCGCCGTCGCTGAACTTCCAGGACTTCGCGACCACGCCGGTGATCCTGCTCAACCGCAAGGACGAGCTGCAGCACCGGTTCATGGGCCCGTCCGTCGACCCGCCGGTGCACTACGTGCCGGCGGCGGCCTCGTTCGTGGACGCGGTCCGGTTGGGGCTGGGCTGGGCCTTGGTTCCGGAACAGATCGCGGTTCAGGACCTGGCCGCCGGTCGGTTGGTCGAACTCACACCCGGGCGGCATCTGGACGTGCCGTTGTACTGGCAGTGCTGGCGGATAGAGTCCGACGTCCTGGCCGAGCTGACCCGGGCGGTGAAGACGGAGGCTTCAGCCGCCTTGCGGGCTTGACCCTCGACCTGGTTCAAGGGGCAGCGTTACCGACGTGGAGAGCGACATGCGTGCGATCGGCGAGATGGCCCGGGCCAGCGGCCTGACCGCCAGTGCCCTGCGGTTCTACGACCGGGCCGGGGTGCTGGTGCCGGCCGAGGTCGACCCGGTCACCGGCTACCGGCGCTATGCCGACGATCAGGTGCGCGCGGCGCGGCTGGTGGCCAGCCTGCGCCGGGTCGGCATGCCGATCGCCGAGATCATCGCCGCGGTCAGCGCGCTTCCCGACCCGACCGCCGTCGGCGTGCTGATCGACCGGCATCTGCACCGGCTCGAGGTCGGGCTGGCCGATGCCCGCCGTGAGCTCGCCCGCGCCCGCACCCGGCTGGAGCTGGAGGTTCCGATGACCACCGTCACGCTGTCCGCCGCCTCGTTCGCCGCCACCCTGTCGGCCGTCCGGTTCGCCGTCGGCTCCGACCCCGCCATCCTCGGCGGCGTCCTCCTCGAAACCGGCGAAAACGTGCTGACCATGGTCGCGACCGACCGGTTCCGCCTGGCCGTGGCGTCAACGATCGCCGCCGTCGAGGGGCCGCCGGTCCGG
Source organism: Actinoplanes sp. NPDC049265 (assembly GCF_043197135.1). Taxonomy (NCBI): domain Bacteria; kingdom Bacillati; phylum Actinomycetota; class Actinomycetes; order Micromonosporales; family Micromonosporaceae; genus Actinoplanes; species Actinoplanes sp. NPDC049265. The sequence continues at coordinate 524,836 of NZ_JBICSP010000001.1, forward strand.
GTGGTGCTGCCACCCGAGGCGTTGTGCGGCGACGTCACCCGGCTGACCCTGACGCCCGGCCGGGTGACTATCGAGGGCGCCGAGGTCACGCCGATCGAGGGCGAGTTCCCCGACTTCCGGCGGCTGGTCCGCGAGCCGGAAGGTCCGCGGGTCGTCGTCGACGTGGCCGGCTTGCGAGCGGCGGTCGAGGCGCAGCCACTGGTCTGGCGTGAGCACGAGGGGTCGACGTACCCCCTGGTGATCCTCAATGTCGACGATGGGGTGCGGATGGCGTCCGAGGAGGAGTGGGCGGCCGATGTGGGGCGGCACGTGGCGGTGAATCGTGACTTTCTGCTCCAGGCGCTCGACGTGGGCGACTCCGGGCAGCTGGTGCTGGAGCTCGACGGCCCGATCGGCCCGCTGGCCGTGCACGACCTGGAACGTGATCAGTTCTCGCTATTGATGCCGGTACGACACTGACAGACTGTTGCGGTGGATGACGAGATCAGGCAGCGACGCGCCAACTGCATCGACTCCTTTCACGGCAACGGCCTGCAGCGCCCCGCTGACCTACTGAGGTCCATTCCGCCGGACGCGGTCGAGGACGTCTACGGCGACGGTGGCGCGGTCGCCGACCTCGAACACCACATCGCCGAGGTGCTCGGCAAACCGGCCGCGGTCTTCCTGCCCAGCGGCACGATGGCCCAGCCGGCGATGCTGCGCGTGCACGCCGACCGGCGCACCACGCGGACAGTGGTCTGGCACCCGTACTGCCACATCCAGGAGCATGAGAACGGCGCGTACGCCCGGCTCCACCAACTGGTCGCCCGGCCCACCGGCACCCGCGACCGGCTGCTCACGAAGGCCGACCTGGCCGGGGTGGCCGAGCCGGTGGCGGCGCTGGTGATCGAGCTGCCGCAGCGCGACCTGGGCGGGCAGCTGCCGCCGTGGGACGAGTTGGTCGCCCAGACGGCGTGGGCCCGTGATCGCGGCGCCGCGGCTCACCTGGACGGTGCCCGGCTGTGGGAGGCGACCACCGGGTACGGCCGCTCCCCGGCCGAGATCGCGGCGCTGTTCGACACCGTGTACGTGTCGTTCTACAAGGGTGTCGGGGCGCTGGCCGGGTGCAGCCTGGCCGGCAGTGAACAGGACATCGCCGAGGTGCGCGAGTGGCGGCACCGGCTCGGCGGCACGCTGTACGGTCTGTGGCCGGCCGCCGCCTCCGCCCTCACCCTGCTGCCCGCCGCGCTGGCCGAGATGCCCGCCCGCATGGAGCACGCCCGGGCGATCGCGGCGGCCCTGGCCGACGTGCCCACCGTCCGGGTTGTGCCCGACCCGCCCCAGACGCCGATGATGCACCTGCTGCTGCACACCACGGTCGAGTCGTACGCCGCCCGGGCCAAACAGCTGGCCGACGAGCAGCGTTTCTGGGTGTGGCCGCGGGTCGAGCCGACAGGCGACCCCGCGGTGGCCCGCACGGAGCTCTCGGTCGGCAGCGCCACCCTGCGCCACAAGCCGTCCTTCATCGCCGAGACGCTGGCCTGGTTGTCGGGCGCCTAGACGGCGGGGCGTCGCGGCTTTGTCGCGCTGCGGCTTCCTCACGGCTTCTCGCGGCGCGGCTCGGTGTGGGCGCTGCCCGGTCGCCGCACGGCTCGATGACGGCGCGGCCCGGTCGCCGCACGGCTTGATGACGGCGCGGCCCGGTCGCCGCACGGCTCGGTGACGGCGCAGCCAGTCCCCGGACGGCTCGATGACGGCGCTTTCTCGGTGTGGGCGCGGCTCGGTGACGGCACGGCGCGGCTTGGTTGCGCGGTGCGGTCATGGGCTCGGCCTCGCCTCGGCGGCTTGATCGGGATGGAGCGGATCTACGCTGGTGACGTGGAGTTTGAGCAGGTTCTGGCCGCTTATCGAGGGGAGTTGCTCGCGCACTGTTATCGGATGCTCGGGTCGGTGCACGATGCGGAAGATGCGCTGCAGGAGTCGATGGTGCGGGCCTGGCGGAGCCTCGACAGCTTTGACGGGCGGGGGTCGATGCGGCCGTGGCTCTACCGGATTGCCACCAATCGGTGCCTGACCATGCTGGACAAGCGGGCCCGGCGGGAGCTGCCGGCCGACCTCAGCCCGGGCGCACCGTTGGCCGAGGTCGCGTGGCTCACCCCGTACCCCTCGGCCGCTCTTGATCCGGCCGCGACCGCCGAGCAGCGTGAGGGCGTCGAGCTGGCCTTCGTCGCGGCGCAGCACCTGTCGCCGACCCAGCGGGCCGTGCTCGTGCTGCGGGACGTGCTCGAATTTTCCGCGGCCGAGGTCGCCGGCCAGCTCGGCACCACCGTCGCCGCCGTCAACAGCGGCCTGCAACGCGCCCGCAAGGTGGTCGCGTCGCACAACCCGCCGCTGCGCCCGGCCAGCGATGCCACAATCAAAGACCTCGCCGACCGGTACGCGGCCGCGTGGGAAGCCGGCGACGTCGACGCCATCGTCGCGCTGCTCGCCGAGGACGCGACATACTCGATGCCGCCGCTGCCACAGTGGTACCGCGGCACCGCCGCCATCCGGGCCTGGCTGCTGTCGGAGCCTCTGAACAACCACTGGCGTTTCCAGCCGGCCCAGGCGAACGGCCAGCTCGCCCACGGCACCTACTGGTGGCAGGACGGCGCATGGGACTGGATCTCGCTAGACGTCCTCCGGTTCGCCGGCTCGCACATCGTCGAGGTCGTCTCCTTCCTGGACGCCGACCCGGCCACCTTCGGCCTGCCCACCCGAGGCACCTGGCCGCCACCACCCACCCCGTAGCAGCCACCCACCGCACAGCCGCCGCCCACCGCATGGCCGCCACCCACCGCTCGGCCGCCCGCCCACCGCTCGGCCGCCCGCCCACCGCTCGGCCGCCCGCCCACCGCGCGGCCGCCCACCCACCGCATGGCCGCCACCCACCGCACAGCCGCCCACCCACCGCACAGCCGCCCAGCCACCGCATGGCCGCCACCCACCGCATGGCCGCCGCCGCCACTCACGCCTCGAGCCGCGGCGCGGCCGCCAGTTCGGGTCGTTCCCTGGTCGCGGCGTGCCGCCCTTCAGAGGCGTTGTCGCCTCATCCGCGAGCCCGACCGCTGCCTGTCCACGAGCGACGGCGTCGCCTTCTCGATGAAGTGGCGGTGGCGTCTCGCCCGCACCGCGCCGAGAAACGGCGGCAGCGCTCGCGGACAGGTGGCGGCACCACTCGTGAATGCAGCGGCACCGCCCGCGGACGAGGCGGCGGCAACGCTCGCGGAGGCAACGGCGGCGGTCGTGGATGGCGTGGCGGCGCAGGTCAGGGCGACGCTCCTCAAAGGCGACGCTGGTCAGGAGCGACGCTGGTCAGGAGCGACGCTGGTCAGGAGCGACGCTGGTCAGGAGCGACGCTGGTCAGGAGCGACGCTGGTCAGGAGCGACGCTGGTCAGGAG